>JBEIHU010000324.1:0-1633 GCA_040381175.1 Burkholderiaceae bacterium | reverse complement strand
GGTGGCCATGCCGCGCCCATCCTGCCCGGCCACGGGCTGCAGCAGCACGGCCACGCGTACCGGCTCGCCGCGGAACTCGTCATCGTAGAAGTCCACCAGCGCGGCATAGGGCCCTTTGGCGGGCAGGCTGCCGCGCCATGGCGGCAGGTCTTCGAAGCCAGAGACCATCTCGCCCGAAAAGCCGCTGACGCGATAGAACATGCGGCTGCGGTTGTCGGCCTCGAAGGGTTCGAGCGCGGCGTAGGGCACGGAAGCCGTCACGCGCGCCTGTGCCGCGCTGCCGCTGACCTGGAGCTGCTCGCCCAGCGACTTGGCGCTGGCCAGCAGCGTGCGGTCATAGGCGACGTTGGCGGCCTGCAGCGCCTGCCGGTACAGCCCCACGGTGTTGAGCACGATGATGCCGAGCACCGGCAGCAGGATGCCCAGCAGCAGCGCCCGGCGCAGCGACCCCGAGGGGCGGCCTGCCGGTCTCAAGCGGCAGCCTTCAGCAGGTAGCCCAGCCCGCGCAGAGTGACAAGCTGTGCACCGGTGCCGGCGATCTTCTTGCGCAGCCGGTAGGCCACCACCTCGATCGCGTCGGCCTGCACCTCGGCCTTGCCCGGGAACACCAGATCGGACAGGCGCTCGCGCGCCACCGCGTGGCCGGGCCGGGCCAGCAACGCCCGCAGCAGGGCCAGTTCGCGTGGCGCAAGGTCCAGCGGCTGGCCACGCAGGTAGGCACCGCCGCTGGCGGGATCGATCTGCAGGCCGCAGAACGGCGCGGGCATGCTGCTTGCCGCCTCCCGCCCGCGCGAACCCGGCGCACGCCGCGCCAGCGCGCGCACGCGGGCTTCGAGTTCGTCCAGGTCGAAGGGCTTGGGCAGGTAGTCGTCGGCGCCAGTGTTCAGGCCCAGGATGCGGTCGCCGACCGTGCCGCGAGCCGTGAGGATCAGCACCGGCGTCGTCAGCCCGGCCGCACGAGCCTGGGCCAGCACCTGCAGCCCGTCGAGGCCGGGCAGGCTGAGGTCGAGCACCACCACGTCGGGCAGGCCGGCGCGCCAGCGGTCGAGGGCGCGCGCGCCGTCGCCGCAAGCCACCACCTGCATGCCGCGACGCTCGAAGCTGCGCTGCAGCGTGGTCTGCATCGCGGCGTTGTCTTCCACCAGCAAGAGCTTCACGGCATTGACCTTAGCAGGCGCGCCCCGGTCGGGACACGGCCGGCAGCGCAGCCCGACATCAGCGTTTCCCCTAGTCGATCGGACAGCCGATTGACAGCCTGGGCGACGAACATCACAGCGTTCGGTATTCCACCTGGAGACACAGCAATGCGCAGAAACACCTTCCTCAAGTCCGTCGCCGCCATGGCCGTTGCCGGCTCGCTGCCGCTGCAGGCGCGAGCCGCAGCCAACCTGAAGATGATGATTCCGGCCAATCCCGGCGGCGGCTGGGACACCACCGGCCGCGCGCTCGGCAAGGCGCTGCAGGATGCCGGCGTGGCCTCGGCGGTGAGCTTCGACAACAAGGGCGGCGCGGCCGGCGCCATCGGCCTGGCGCAGTTCGTCAACGGCAGCAAGGGCGACCCGAATGCGCTGATGGTGATGGGTGCGGTCATGCTGGGCGGCATCATCACCGGCAAGCCGCCGGTGTCCTTGTC
>JBEIHU010000323.1:0-1699 GCA_040381175.1 Burkholderiaceae bacterium | reverse complement strand
TCGCGAACGCCGGTTGCGCCACCGTAGCGCCGGACCAGCACTGCATGCAGCGCCAGCACATCGGCAGTGGTGAGGAAGTCGCGGCGCGGGCCGGGACCTTCGGTCAACGCGCCAGTTCCCGGTACAGCACGTCGAACTCTGCGAGGCTGTCGGCAAACGCATCGACGACATGGCGTCGTGGCTGGGCGTTGCGGCGACGGTCAATGTATTCGCGCAGCGCATCGTCGAGTACCGCCTGGAACTGACGGCCATCCGCCTCCGCAATCTGGCGCAGCGCGGTCAGAACTTCCGGCGTTGCCTGCGACGAGAACTTTTCGCGGACGGTTGCAGCCATGGCTGGTTTCCTGATGAAAACAGAACCATCATGATACGTCATGATCCGCGATGCCAGCCTCGCGAAAACGGCGACGGTCGCCGGCACGACGCCCACTCCACCCCGATCCGCCCCGAATTCGTTACCCTACGCCCTCGGAAAATCAGGGGGATACCCGGATATGGTCGATGTGCTCGTGATCGGCGGCGGCAACGCTGCCCTGTGCGCCGCCTTGATGGCGCGCGAAGCCGGTGCCAGCGTGCTGCTGCTCGAGGCCTCGCCGAAGGAATGGCGCGGCGGCAACTCGATCCACACGCGCAACCTGCGCTGCATGCACGACGAGCCGCAGGACGTGTTGACCGAGGCCTATCCTGAAGAAGAGTACTGGCAGGACCTGCTGAAGGTCACCGGCGGCATCACCGACGAGAAGCTCGCCCGGCTGGCGATCCGCCACTCGTCGACCTGCCGGCCGTGGATGATCAAGCACGGCGTGCGCTTCCAGAACTCGCTGTCCGGCACCCTGCACCTGTCGCGCACCAACGCGTTCTTCCTGGGCGGCGGCAAGGCGCTGGTCAATGCCTACTTCCGCAGCGCCGAGAAGCTGGGCGTGGAGATCCGCTACGACACCCCGGTCGACCGGCTGGAACTGGTCAATGGCGAGTTCCGCGCCGCCTATGTGGGCGACGAACGCATCGAGGCCAAGGCCTGCGTGATTTCCAATGGCGGCTTCGAATCGAACCGCGAATGGCTGCGCGAGGCCTGGGGACAGCACGAAGGCGAGTGGGTGGCGGACAACTTCATCATCCGCGGCACCCGCTTCAACACCGGCGTGCTGCTCAAGCAGATGCTCGAAGCGGGCGCGGACAAGATCGGCGACCCGGCGCAGTGCCATGCGGTGGCGATCGATGCGCGCGCGCCGCTCTATGACGGCGGCATCTGCACCCGGGTCGACTGCGTGTCTCTGGGCATCGTCGTCAATCGCGATGGCCGGCGCTTCTACGACGAAGGCGAAGACTTCTGGCCCAAGCGCTATGCCATCTGGGGCCGGCGGGTCGCCTTCCAGCCAAACCAGATCGCCTATTCGATCATCGATGCCAAGGCGGTCGGCCGCTTCATGCCGCCGGTGTTCCCCGGCGAGAAGGCGAACGACCTGCCGACACTGGCGCGCCAGCTCGGGATCGACCCCGACGACTTCATGAAGACCGTCGAGGCCTACAACGCCTCGTGCAAGGTAGGCACCTTCGACCACGCAGTGCTGGACGACTGCCATACCGAAGGGCTGACGCCGGCCAAGACGCACTGGGCCCTGCCGCTCGACACGCCGCCTTTCTACGGCTATGCGCTGCGCCCGGGCATCACGTTCACCTATCTGGGCGTGAAGATCGA
>JBEIHU010000322.1:0-2273 GCA_040381175.1 Burkholderiaceae bacterium | reverse complement strand
TTCGGTGTAGCGGTCGAAGAGCACCACCTCGCTGCCCGGCTGGCCCTGCTGGTAGCCGCGGGTGGCGTCCAGCTTGGCCTGCGGCGCGTCCTGCGGCATCACGATCACCGACGGCATGCCCAGCAGCCGCGCCGACAGCGCTACCGCCTGCGCATGGTTGCCCGACGAGAAGGCGATGGCGCCCGCGCGCTTCTGCTCGGGCGTGAAGCGGCTCAACGCGTTGTAGGCGCCGCGGAACTTGAAGGCGCCCATGCGCTGCAGGTTCTCGCACTTGAAGAACACGCTGGCGCCAGTGCGCTCGTCGGCGCTGCGTGAGCGCAGCACCGGCGTGCGGTGGGCCACGCCGGCAAGCCGCTGCGCGGCCTGGCTGATGTCGTCGAAATCGATGGCCAGGCTCATTTTTGGCTGGCCTCCTGGAAAGCGCCGGCGCGGTAGGTCAGTACCAGCGTGTCGCGCAGCGCCGGCAGCCTTGCGTCCTGCGGCTGGATCGGCGTGGTCTCGTGGATGACGCGCGCATCGTCCAGCAGCAGCACGCTCCAGGGCTCGGCCAGCGTGAAGCGCAGCCCCTGCGGCCCGCGCGCGTCGAAGACACGCGTCTCGCCGCCCTTGACATTGCGCCGAGCCACCAGGATCACCGCCACCATGTCCACGCCATCCCGGTGCGCGCCTTCCGGGGTCGGCCGGCCGATGCCCTCGCTGCCGGTCTCGATGCGGAAGGTATGGGCCTCGACGAACCAGCGCTGCGCGCCGCGCAGCGCACTGGCGCAGCGACCCAGGGCACACAGCAACCGGGCCCAGCATGCGTCGGCAACCAGTTCCGCGGGCAGGGGCTCGAACCAGCGCTCGATGCCGCCGTGCAGCGCGTTGTACTCCACCGGCTGCCAATGCGCCCGGGGCGGGACGACCGATAGGCGCTCGCCATCGACGACGAAGCTGCCGTGCCGGCGCCGCCGATAGCGCCCGCCGCCGCGCAGGTGCGCATCGAGCGGAAGGTGATCCCAGATCCGGTCCCACTGCTGCAGTTGTCGAGAGGCCACATCGCTCAGGCTTCCCAGTGACGCCGCATCGAGCACGGCATATCCTGCGCTGCGCAACTGCGTGTTCAGGTCAGACAGCGCAGTCAGTGGTGGTGGCGGGTTCATGGTGTTCGCGGTGCGGGAAGTTTTGGCGCTCAAGGCTGGGGCGACAACTCTAATCCCTGTCAGCCCAGGATCGGTTTGCCGCGTTAGTCTTTCCAAGCTGCAACGGGGCCCCAACCCATCTCATTCATGAACGCCAGTTCCCTGACTGAACAAGACGCCTTGCGCCTGGTCGATATCGTCGAACTCAAGTGGATGCTGGCCGGCGAAGGCCTGCACGTCCATGTCGAGAGGTTGCAGTCCGATCCGGACTACGCACGCGAGTGTCTGCAGGCCGCTGAACGCTCGGGCAACGCCACGGTGCGCGAGGTCGCCTCGAAGCTTCGCGCCCGCCTGGACCGCCACCGCGGCTGAGTCCCCGGCTCCGGCCGGGCTCAGGCGGGCGCCTGCCGCAGCCTTGCCATGGCGGCGCCCTGGGCCAGCGCCTCGAGCTTCTTCAACGCCAGTTCACGGCTCATCGGCGCCAGGCCGCAGTTGGTGCAGGCAATCAAGCGCTCGCGCGGCACGTACTGCAGCGCCAGGCCGATGGCGTCGGCCACCTCTTCGGGCGTTTCCACCTGGTCGCTGGCCACGTCGATCACGCCGACCATCACGTCCTTGCCCTGCAGCAGCGCCATCAGCTGCGGCGGCACGTGCGAATGCACACACTCCAAGCTGACCTGGCGGATGCTGCTGCGCGCCAGCGCCGGGAAGATCTTCTCGTACTGCCGCCATTCCTCGCCCAGGCTCTTTTTCCAGTCGACATTGGCCTGGATGCCGTAGCCGTAGCAAATATGCACGGCCGTCGTGCACTGCAGGCCCTGCGCGGCGCGCTCCAGCGCGGCGATGCCCCAGGTGTTGACCTCGTCCATGTAGACGTTGAAGGCCGGCTCGTCGAACTGGATGATGTCCACGCCGTCGGCCTGCAGCGCCAGCGCCTCCTGGTTCAGCAGCTCGGCGAAGGCCATCGCCAGCCTGACGCGGTCGCCAAAAAAGCGGTCGGCCACGGTGTCGACGATGGTCATCGGGCCGGGCAGCGTGAACTTGATCTTGCGCGAGGTGTGCGCTCGCAGGAAGCGCGCTTCCTTGTCGTGCACCCGACCCTTCAGCCGCAGCGGCGCCACCACCTGCGGCACCATCGCCTTGTAGCGGTCA
>JBEIHU010000321.1:0-2326 GCA_040381175.1 Burkholderiaceae bacterium | reverse complement strand
GCCGCGTGCCGTCGCTGCGCACCAGCTCACGCACGGCGTTCCAGGCGGTATACACGGCGTTCGACTTCGGTGCCATCGCTAGATATACGGCAGCCTGCGCCAGGGCCAGTTCGCCTTCGGGCGACCCCAGGCGCTCGAAGACTTCGGCGGCATCGACAGCCAGATGCAGTGCGCGCGGATCGGCCAGCCCGATGTCCTCGCTGGCCATGCGCAGCAGACGCCGTGCCACGTAGCGCGGGTCGACCCCGCCGTCGAGCATGCGCGCCAGCCAGTACAGCGCGGCGTCGGGGTCTGAGCCGCGCACCGACTTGTGCAGCGCGGATATGGCGTCATAGAACTGGTCACCACTCTTGTCGTAGCGGCGCAGCTGCTCGCCCAGCGCCCGTTCGAGCAGCGCTTCGTCGATCTGCGTCAGCGCCGCATCGCGCGCCGCCAGGCCGGCGACGTTTTCGTAGGCATTGAGCAGCCGCCTGGCATCGCCATCGGCATGGGCCATCAGGCGAAGGCGCGCCGCATCGTCCAGCGGCGGCATCTTCAGCAGCGCCTGGGCGCGATGCAGCAGCGCGACCAGGTCGTCGTCCTGCAATGACTTCAGCACATGCACCGTGGCGCGCGACAACAGCGCCGAGTTGACTTCGAAGGACGGGTTTTCGGTGGTCGCGCCAATGAAGGTGAACAAGCCCGACTCGACATGCGGCAGGAAGGCATCTTGCTGCGCCTTGTTGAACCGGTGCACCTCGTCGACGAAGACGATGGTCGCGCGCCCGGCGTGGTGCGTGGCCTTGGCGCGCTCGACCGCATCGCGGATGTCCTTGACGCCGGCCAGTACCGCCGACAGCACGATGAAGTCCGCATCCACCGCAGATGCCATCAGCCGCGCCAGCGTGGTCTTGCCCACGCCCGGCGGACCCCACAGGATCATCGAATGCAGGCGGGCCGATTCGAAGGCCACGCGCAAAGGGCCTCCCGAGCCCAGCAGATGCGCCTGGCCGGCCACTTCGTCGAGCGTGCGCGGGCGCATGCGCTCGGCCAGCGGCACGCTGCCGTCCTGCGGCAGCGGCGCAGGCTCGGCGTTGAACAGCGGCTCTTGCGCGTCCATGCGCTGAGGCCTACTGCTCGATGACGTCGGCGCCGGCAGGCGGCACGAAGCGGAAGCTGGCGTCCGGCAGCGCGACGTTGGCCGCGTACTGGGTGAAATGCAGCAAAGAGCGCTGGCCGAAGCTGTCGAGGATCTCCACCGCCGCCAGCTCCTTGCCGCGAAAGCCGATGCGCATGGACTGGAAGGCGCCGTCCTTCTGCCGCGGCGTGGCCATCACCCAGTCGAGACCGTCCTTCGAGGGCTGTGCGGCCAGCTCGAACTCGGTGTCGAGCGAGGCACCGGCCAGCAACGCCGCAGGCGTCGCACCCAGCGCCGCGCCCAGCTTGCGCACGCTGACCTGGTTCAGGTCGAGGTCGTGGATCCAGACTTTGTTGCCGTCGCTGACGATCAGCTGCTCGAAGGGCTTCGCATAGGCGAAGCGGAAGCGGTTGGGCCGCGCGAATTCGAAGACACCGCTGGAGCTGCGCTTCTTCGCGCCGTCGGCAGAGCTGACCGTCTGCGCGAAGCTGGCGCGGCCGGACTTCACGTCGCGAACGAACTCGCGCAGCGTGTCGAGCGCGTCGGCACGCGCCGCAAACACGGCGCAGGCCAGCACGCAGCCGAGCAGCCAGGTCTTCATGAATCCCTCTTGGGGATGATGATGTCGCGGTTGCCGTTGGTGCCCATCGCCGACACCAGGCCCGACTTCTCCATCTGCTCGAGCAGCCTCGCGGCGCGGTTGTAGCCGATGCGCAGATGGCGCTGCACCAGCGAGATCGACGCGCGCCGGTGCTCCAATACGATGGCCACGGCCTGGTCGTACATCGGGTCGGCCTCGCCGCCGGCCCCGCCCTCGCCGGGCGCGCCGGCTTCGGCGTCAGCATCGAGCGTACCGCCTTCGAGCAGGCCTTCGATGTAGTTCGGCTCGCCCTGGCTGCGCAGGTACTCGACGACGCGGTGCACCTCCTCGTCGCTGACGAAGGCGCCGTGCACACGCACCGGCAACCCGCTGCCCGAGGCCATGTAGAGCATGTCGCCCTGGCCGAGCAGCGCCTCGGCTCCCATCTGGTCGAGGATGGTGCGGCTGTCGATCTTGCTGCTGACCTGGAAGCTCAGGCGCGTGGGGATGTTGGCCTTGATCAGCCCGGTGATCACGTCGACGCTCGGCCGCTGGGTGGCCAGCACCAGGTGGATGCCGCAAGCCCGCGCCTTCTGCGCCAGCCGCGCGATCAGTTCCTCGATCTTCTT
>JBEIHU010000320.1:0-2393 GCA_040381175.1 Burkholderiaceae bacterium | reverse complement strand
CAAGTTCCTGCTGCAGCTGGAGAGCCAGCTCGCCGAGAAGAAGGTCGACGTCACCTTCACCGACGCGCTGCGCAAGCACCTGGCGAAGAAGGGCTTCGATCCTCTGATGGGTGCGCGGCCGATGCAGCGCCTGATCCAGGACACGATCCGGCGCGCATTGGCCGATGAGTTGCTGTTCGGCCGGCGGGTCGACGGCGGCCGCCTGACAGTGGACGTGGACGACAAGGGCGAGATCCTGCTCGACATCCAGCCACCTAAGAAGAGCGACAAGGCGAGGCCGGAAATCACCGCCGCATGAAGCTTCGCAGGCCGGTACTCCCGGCCTGCCTTCATTGCTCGGCCGGATCTTGCCGGTAGTAGCCGGCCAGCAGTTGGTAGAGCCCTGGCACTTCCGCTTGCAGGTCGTGCGCGGCGACGAAGAAGGATTCCGACGCCACGGCGAAGAACTCTTCCAGGCTTTGTGCGCCGTATGGATCGACCACCGTACCGCGCCGCGCATCCACCGCCGCACAGAAGGCTTCGTATTCGCGCGTCAGCACCGCCTTCCAGTGCGCGCGCTCGGCGCTGCTCGGCAGCGGCGGCATGCCGTCGGCCACCCCGTCGCCCATGTCGAGCACATGGGCGAATTCATGCATGACCACGTTGTAGCCCCAGGCCGAGGTGTCGCCGGCTTCGACCACGTCGCGCCAGGACAGCATCACCGGGCCGCCTTCCATGGCCTCGCCGGCCAGCACGTCTTCGTACTCGTGCACGATGCCGTCGTCATCCATGAACTCGCGCGTGACCTGCACTTCATCGGGGTGAATCACGATGCCGACGAAACCGTCGTAGTGCCGCAGGCCCAGTCTCAGCACCGGCAGGCAGGCCTGCGCGGCGATCGCCACCGCCATGTCGTCGCCGACGGTCAGGCCGTGGGCGCCGCTGAATTCCTTGCTGTCAAGGAACAGGCTGCTCAGGCGCCGCAGTTCCTGCAGATCCGCAGCGCTGCGCCGCGCAAGGAAGGGGAATCGGGTCAGTGTCAGTTGCCAGAGCGTTTCCGGAATCGCCCGGCGCTCGACGGCGCGCTGCTCGCTGCGCTGGCGAAGCCGCTCCCAAAACGCACGCATCAGGTCCGCGCAGCCGCCTCGGGGCTCAGCCGACTGATGCCGTCGTGACCCAGGCGCAGCACCTCAGCGCGCGGCGGAGCGTCGTCGAGATTCCAGTCGCTGAGCACCTCGCGCTCGAAGCCAGGCGCCAGTTGGGAAGGGCCGGGCCGGTGCGTGTGGCCGTGTAACAGGCGGGTGACGCCCGCCGTGCGCAGGCAGGTCACCGCGGCGGCACGGTCCAGGTCGGCCCAGCCGCCTGCGGGCGGTGCCTGCCGGCGATCGGCCTCGCTGGCATGGCGGATACCGGCACCCAGCTTCACGCGCTCGGCCAACGGCCGCGCCAGGAAGTCCGCCTGCGTGGCCGGGTTGCGCGTCCAGGCCCGGAACTGTTGGTAGGCAACGTCGTCCAGGCACAGTGCATCGCCGTGGCTGAGCAGCACGGCCGGCTGCCGGCAAGCGCGCAGCACGGTCGGGTCGGTCAGAGGGTGCACGCCAATGCCTCGGAGAAACTCGGTGGTCAGCAGGAAATCGCGGTTGCCGACCATCAGCGCGACGTGACGGCGTTGCGCGGCAGCTCGGATGACCTGAATGCAGCGCGCTTCGAAGTCCATCTGCACGGCATCGCTGCCGGGCCAGAACTCGAACAGGTCGCCGAGGATGACCACGGCATCCGCAGCCGTGCTGCGCATGTAAGAGGCCCAGGCCTCAAAGGTGCGCGGCAATGCATCGCACAGATGCAGGTCGGAAATGAAGTCGATGGCCTGCCAGCCGTCGGGCACCACCCATTCGGTGGCCGGCGGCAACACGCCGGCTTCGGCGCTCATCGTGTCCGCGCTGGGCGTTTTAGCCGATCTCGACGGCACGCAGGATGGTCACGGGCTCCAGCGGTACGTCGGCATGACCTGCCTTGTTGCCAGTGCGGACCTTCTCGATCGTGTCCACCACCTCGGTGCCCTTGACCACGCGGCCGAAGACCGCATAGCCCCAGCCCTGCGCGGACTCGGCCTGGGCCGTCGCTGTGGGCTTCAAGATTGTCGGCCAAACCCCATGGTGTTTGAGAGGGGCGGCGGCGGCGGGTGCAGTTGGATGGGCACAGCGAGCGACAACAACGGGAAGGTATCATCTGTCTAGCCAGCCCGCTTTGAGGCGGCAAATAAATCTCGAACTCCGAACAATTCGTTTCGCCGGAAACCACAAGACGGGACCGAACCGCGAGCTGGATTCGGACAGCGCCGCCCAGCCTACCGACAGCTCGCCACATGTTTCTTTTTAGCTAGCCTCGGATGCGACGGGCAAGAGCTAACCACT
>JBEIHU010000319.1:0-2513 GCA_040381175.1 Burkholderiaceae bacterium | reverse complement strand
GGGCGTGATCGTGGCCTTCGAGGCGGCAGTGGCCGGCGGCATCCCGATCATCAAGGCGCTGCGCGAAGGCCTGACTGCCAACCGCATCGAGTGGATCGCCGGCATCATCAACGGCACCACCAACTTCATCCTGTCGGAGATGCGCTCCAAGGGGCTGGACTTCGACGCGGTGCTGAAGGAAGCGCAGCGGCTGGGCTATGCCGAGGCCGACCCGACCTTCGACATCGAAGGCGTCGATGCCGCGCACAAGGCCACGATCATGAGCGCCATCGCCTTTGGCGTGCCGGTGCAGTTCGGCAAGGCGCATGTCGAGGGCATCACCCGGCTGCAGGCGGCCGACATCCGCTATGCGGAACAGCTGGGCTACCGCATCAAGCTGCTCGGCATCACGCGCCGGCGCGAGCAGGGCATCGAGCTGCGCGTGCACCCGACGCTGATCCCTGCGGGACGGTTGATCGCCAACGTCGAGGGCGCGATGAACGCGGTGGTGGTGCAGGGCGATGCCGTCGGCACCACGCTGTACTACGGCAAGGGCGCCGGCGCCGAGCCTACCGCGTCGGCGGTGGTCGCAGACCTGGTCGACATCACGCGGCTGCACACCGCCGACCCCGACCATCGCGTGCCGCACCTGGCCTTCCAGCGCGGGGCGATGCAGGACACGCCGATCCTCGGCATCGAACAGGTGGTCACCGCGTTCTACCTGCGGCTTCAGGTGGCCGACCAGAAGGGCGTGCTGGCGCGCATCACCGGCATCCTGGCCGAGAACGACATATCCATCGATGCCGTGCTGCAGCGCCCCAGCGCCGAAGTCGATGGGCCTGGAGCCCTCGCCGAGGGCGAGCCCAAGACCGACCTGATCATCCTGACGCACGACACGGTCGAGGGCCGCATGACCACGGCGCTGGCGCAGATGCAGGCCCTGAGCACCGTATTGGCGCCGATCGTCAAGATCCGTAAGGAAGAGCTGAGTTGAAGTACTGCAGCACGCGAGGCGATGCCACGCCTCGCGCCTTCTGCGACATCCTGCTGGAGGGCCTGGCACCTGACGGCGGGCTGTATCTGCCGCAGGCCTATCCCAAGGTGGACTTGGCCACGCTGGCCCGCTGGCGCGGCCTGGGCTATGCCGACCTGGCCGAGCAGATCCTGGCGCTGTACATCGATGACATCCCGCGCGCCGACCTGCGCGCGCTGCTGCAGCGCACCTACACCGAGCAGGTCTTCGGCAGTCCGAAGATCACGCCGCTGAAGGCGCTGGAGCCGGGGCTGTACCTGCAGGCGCTGTCCAACGGCCCGACGCTGGCCTTCAAGGACATGGCGATGCAGCTGTTGGGCCAGCTGTTCGAATACCAGCTGGCGCGCACCGGCCGGCAGCTCAACATCCTGGGCGCCACTTCGGGCGACACTGGCAGCGCCGCCGAATACGCGATGCGCGGCAAGAAGGGCGTGCGCGTGTTCATGCTGTCGCCGCACGGCCGCATGAGCCCGTTCCAGCAGGCGCAGATGTTCAGCCTGCAGGATGCCAACATCCACAACATTGCCATCGAGGGCGTGTTCGACGACTGCCAGGACATCGTCAAGGCCGTGTCCGGCGATCTGGCGTTCAAGCAGCGCCACCAAATCGGCACTGTCAACTCGATCAACTGGGCGCGGCTGCTGGCACAGGTGGTGTACTACTTCGCCGGCTGGTTCCAGGCTACTCGGCGCGATGAACAGATGGTCGATTTCTGCGTGCCTTCGGGCAACTTCGGCAATATCTGCGCCGGCCATGTGGCCCGCATGATGGGCCTGCCGATCGGTCGCCTGGTTGCGGCCACCAACGAAAACGACGTGCTCGACGAGTTCTTCCGCACCGGCCGCTACCGCGTGCGGGCGGGCAGCGAGACCTTCGAGACCTCGAGCCCGTCGATGGACATCAGCAAGGCCAGCAACTTCGAACGCTTCGTCTTCGACCTGGTGGGGCGCGACGCGCCTCGCACCGTGGCGCTGTTCGGTGAGGGCATCGACCGCGACGGCGGCTTCCGCGTGACTGACGAGGAGTTCGCCCGCGTCGCCGGCTTCGGCTTCATCTCAGGCCGCAGCACGCACGCCGATCGCCTGGCTACCATCCGCGACACCTGGCAGCGCTTCGGCACGATGATCGACACCCACACCGCCGACGGGCTGAAGGTGGCGCGCGAACAGCGCCGCGAGGGCGTGCCGATGCTGGTGCTGGAAACCGCGCTGCCGGCCAAGTTTGCCCAGACCATCCGCGAGGCGCTGGGCATTGACCCGCCACGGCCGCCTTCGCTGCAAGGCATCGAGCAGCTGCCCAAACGCTACCAGGTCATGCCGGTGGATGCCGAGCGTGTCAAGGCCTACATCCGCGACCACACGTGAACGCGCGCCCGCCGCTGCTGAGCCTGGATGACGCGCTGCAGCGGCTGCTGCAGGGCGCGGCCGGGCAGGCCATCACCGACACCGAAACCGTCTCCACCTTCGACGGCCTGGGCCGGGTGCTGGCGGCCGAGGTGCGC
>JBEIHU010000318.1:0-2537 GCA_040381175.1 Burkholderiaceae bacterium | reverse complement strand
CGGCGGCGGCGGTTTCACGGGCGCGCTTTCCACCGCGCGCGGCGCCGCTGCCTGCGGCGTGGCTGCCCACAGCTCGGCGCTGAAGGTCTGCGGCGTCTGGCTGCGCCAGTTGACGGCCAGCGCCAGCGCCGCCACCAGCAGGGCATGCACGCCCAGCGCCAGCAGCGCGCCGCTGCCCATGCCGCCCGGCGATCGCGGACGCAGCGGGTCGGCGCCTTGCGGGCCCAAGGTGGCTGCGACCATTCAGCCGCCTTGCTTGACGGACAGCCCCACGCGCTGGATGCCTTCGCGCTGCAGCACGTCCATCACCCGGACCACGGCCTCGTACTTGACGCTGCGCTCGGCGCTGATGACCACCGGCACCTGCGCATCGCCGGCCTGCGCCTGCTTGACGCGCGTGGGCAGCTGCGCCAGCGTCAGCGTGCCGGCGTCCTGCTGGTCGATGCGCATGCGCAGCTTCTCGTCGGCGCCGAGCACCAGCTCGATCACATGGTCAGGCCGCTGCTTGGCCTTGCCGACAGTGGGCAGGTCAACCACGCCGGTGGTGATCAGCGGTGCGGTGACCATGAAGATGATCAGCAGCACCAGCATCACGTCGATGAACGGCACCATGTTGATCTCGTTCATCGCGCGGCGCCGCCGGCTGCCGCCCCGTCCGGCCACGGCTGGCATGCTCAGGCCCCCGCCGCAGGCTGTCCGGCGCTGCGTTGCAGGATGTTGGAGAACTCCTCGATGAAGGTCTCGAGCTGGATGGCGATGCGGTCGATGTCGCGAGACAGCCGGTTGTAGGCGATCACCGCGGGGATCGCGGCGAACAGGCCGATCGCGGTGGCCACCAGCGCCTCGGCGATGCCCGGCGCCACGGTGGCCAGCGTCACCTGCTGCATGTTCGAAAGGCCGACGAACGCATGCATGATGCCCCACACCGTGCCGAACAGGCCGACGTAGGGGCTGACCGAGCCCACCGACGCGAGGAAGCTGAGGTTGCTCTCGACCACGTCGAGCTCGCGCTGGTAGCTGGCGCGCATCGCGCGGCGCGCGCCGTCGAGCTGTGCCGCGGCATCCAGGCGGCGCTCGCGCAGCTTCATGAACTCGCGCATGCCGCTGGCGAAGATGCGCTCCAGCGGCGCGGTGTGCGGCTTGCGGGTGCTGGCCTGCTGCAACTCGGTCAGACTGCGCCCGGACCAGAAGTCGCGCTCGAACTCTTCGTTGCCCTGGCGCACCCGCTTCAGGCCGAAGAACTTGCCGAAGATCACGGTCCAGCTGGCCAGCGACACGATCATCAGCCCCGCCATGACAAGCTGGACCACGATGCTGGCTTGCAGCACCAGCGAGATGATCGACATGTCCTGGTTCATCGGATTCTTTCAAGGATGTCCGCCGGAATGCGGCAGGGCCTGTGCCCGGCGGCCGTGACGCAGCCGATTCGGATCGAGCCTTCGGCCAGAAGTTCGCCGCCGCGCCAGGCCTGCTGCGCGAGCCGCAGCGACGCGCGGCCCGGCTCGCCCAGGGCCACGCTGACCTCGAGCAGGTCATCGAGCCGCGCGGCGCGCAGGTAGCGCACGGCGGTGTCGGCGACGACGAACATCAGGCCGTCGCGCGCCAGCATCTGCTGCTGCGAAAAGCCCAGCGAGCGCAGCCATTCGGTGCGTGCACGCTCGAAGAACTTCAGGTAGTTGGCGTAGAAGACCACGCCGCCGGCATCGGTGTCCTCCCAGTACACCCGCAGCGCCTGGCGGAAGATGACGGTCGCGGACTCGGCTTGCATCGGCGCGGCCGATTATGCGCGAGGCCTCCCGCGCCGCAGGGCGGTGCGATGCTAAGGCGTCAGGTTCTTGTATACCGGGCCCCACACCGGGTGGCCGGCCTCGGAGCGGCTCAGCGCAAAGCCGGCATCGGCGGCGCGCGCTTCGCGGAACTGCGCCTGGCAGTCGGCCACGCGGTCGCTGGTGCAAGTGATGAAGGCCAGCAGCTTGTGGGCGGCGGCGCGGTCGCGGGAGCTTTGCAATCCGCCGGCCAGGGCCTGGCGCAGCGCCTTCTCGGCCTGAGCGTACTGGCCGTCGTCGTAGGCGCGGATGCCTTCGAGCAGTGCGCGTTCGGCCGGCCGCTCCATCACCTCGGCCAGGCCGGTGGGCGGCGCAGCCGGGGGCGGCGCGGCACAGCCGGCGGCGATCGCGGCCGCGGCCAGTACGAGGAGCGACAGTCGTTTGCCTGGCAGGTGCCTCATGATCCGAAGCGGTGTTTGACGGTGACGGGACGTTCGGGATCGACCTGGACGCGCTGCGTGTGCGGCGGGAAGTCCTCGTTGCGCACGGTGATGGTGTGCTCGCCCTGAGGCAGCTCCAGCCGCGTCAGCGGCGGCGTGGTGCCGACGACGGTGCCGTTGATCTCGACCTGGCCCCAGGGGCTGATGGCGATGTGCAGCAAGCCCGACGGCAGGGTTGGCTCGGCAGGCGGCGCCGGCGCGCTGGGCGCGGCCTTGGCGGCAGGGTTGCGCGACTTCGGCGGGGCCGCGAGGCGCGGCTTGTCTGCCGGCG
>JBEIHU010000317.1:0-2571 GCA_040381175.1 Burkholderiaceae bacterium | reverse complement strand
TGATTCAAGACACATTCGCCGGTGAAGGCGCAGGATCGACCGGTGGCCGGTACGTCCGAGCACAGGCCCCGGTGGCACCGACTTCCGAAAGCTTCGAAGACGCAGCCCAGTCATCCGGCTGTTCTTCAGTCCCTCGGGACATGAAAGGATGATGGGCGGCGAGCGTGAATATTCAACGTAATGGGGCCTAGACCGGAATGAGCCGAACGGCAGGGTTCGTGATCCGTTCGGCCCATCCTTCCCCCGAAACGGGGGGGCGCCGACCCGCTCAGGGCGGGTCCTGGGGGCCCGGGGTGCGCGGCAGCAGGTTCTGCGACAAGGCCATGGCCACCGCCTGTGCGCGGTTGCCCGCCCCCAGCTTGCGCAGCAGTTTCTGCATGTGGTTCTTCACCGTCAGCGGGCTGATGCCCAGCCGCTCGGCGATCTGCTGGTTGCTCATGCCGTCGCGCACCCAGCCCAGCACTTCGCTCTCGCGCTCGGTGATGATGCGCGGCGCGATCGCGGCCTGGCGCCGCTGCGCCTCGGCGCTGCGCGGCACGCCGCGCAGCTCCTCGCGCTGCGACTGCACGCGCCGCCAGGCGGCATGCACCGTCGGCAGCACCATGCCCAGGTGCAGCAGGTGCCTGGCCAGGCCGGGGCCGTCCTGGCAGGCGAGCACGATCAGGCATTCGATCTCTTCGAGCCGCTGCGGCCGCGACGTGCCGTGCACCAGCAGCAGCGGGCAGCTGGCGTCGCGCTGCAGCCGCTCGGTCTCGGTGCGCGCGGGCGTCAGCGCCAGGCGATCGAGTTCGAGCACCAGCGGCCGGCCCAGGCCTTCGACCCAGGCATCGCCGGCCACGCGCAGCAGCATGCCGCCGGCATCGCTGAGGTGGCCGATGGTCTCGGCCGACAGCGGCACGCTGTGGAAGCAGTCGAACTCCAGCGCGCGGCGCTGGCGCTGGTAATGGCCGCAGACCAGCACCCGGTGCGGTGCCAGCGGGTACAGCTGGTTGCTGGCCCAGTTGAAAAATTGGTGCCGACGCTGCACCTCGACCGAGGACTCGAGCAGCCGCGCCACGTGCTCCGCGCCGCGGTTGTCCAGGAAACGTTCACCCGCGGGCGGGGCCCTGTCGGCGTCGCTGGCAGGCGACCTCATCGCGGCACTCCGCCGGGCGGCGCCGCGCCGCGCGCCAATGGCGCCGCGGCCTGCTCGGCTTCGGTGTCGATGGCGTCGACGACGACGAAGCGCCAGTCACTCAGCCTGGCGGCGTGGCGTGCGCCGCTGCCATCGCGCGGCCAGCGGCCCAGCGGCGCCAGGCCTGATCGCGAATGCACGCCAATCAGCCCGCCCTGGGCGTCGCGGATCTCGGCCCAGGCGCCGTCCGCGGCGAAAGGGTCCTCGAAGCGGCGGCGCAGGTGGTGCCGCGTTTCAGTCTCGCGCCGGTCTTCCAGCAGCTGGTCGAGGCTCTGCGGCCACTCGCTGCGCGTCGCGATCGCCCGGCGGTAGCGGTCGATGGCGCTGCGGATCTGCTCGCCGCGGAAGATCAGCTCGCGCTCGCGCTCGCGCCTAGCCGCCTGCGTCCAGCTTTCGCCGACGACGGCCAGGGCGGCGGCCGTCATCGCCAGCAGCCACAGCAGGCCGAGGTAGGCAAAGCCGGCGGCGCTGCCGCGGTCCGGCCCGGTGCGCCCGGCAGGCCTACCAGTCGGCATACAGCCTCCCGTCGCGGCCGCGTCCGGCGGCGCCGCTGCGCACGTCGGCCAGCTCGCCCATGATGGCGCTGTCGTTCGGTGCGGCCAGCGCGATCCAGCTGTCGCGCCGGCCGGTGAACGGGTCCTCCGGCAGGTGGCGCAGGTAGCGCGACTGCACCAGCTCGCCGAGCGACTGCGGATAGCGGCCGCGGTCCGCGGCGAACTGGTCGATGGCCTGGCGCATCGTCGTCAGCGAGGCCAGCAGGCTGGTCTCGCGAGCGCGCTCGACGCTGGCGATGTAGCGCGGCGCGGCAACTGACACCAGCAGCGCGACGATGGCCATCACGACGATCAGCTCGATCAGCGTGAAGCCGCGGGCCGACGCGCCAGCGGGTTGCATCGGCCAGCCTCTACCAGTCGCCATAGTTCGTACCGTCCAGCGCGCGCCGGTCGCTGCGCGAGTACACATCGAAGACGTCCCGGCCGGACGCGGGCGCGGCCGGCGGCGTGTCGCTGGCGCGCAGGCCCCAGGTCTGCGCGGCGGGCAGCTGCGGGTCGGCAAAGGGGTCGCGCGGCAGCCGGCGCAGCAGGTACAGGCGCGCCGTCGGCAGCGGCCGGCCCTGGTCGTCGGCCAGCGGCACGCCTTGCACCAGCGATTCCAGCGTTTCCGGGAAGCCGCTGCCTTCGGTCGAGCGCGGCACCACGATGCGCCCGGCGTCGGCGGCCGTCTTGTGGGCATCGATGGCACCGCGCAGCTCGCGCAAGGCCGTGCGCAGCGCCTGCTCCTGCGCGCGCCGCGCCGTCAGTTCGAGCAGCGGCACGGCCATGGCCGCCAGCAGGCCGAGGATGGCCAGCACCGCCACCATCTCGATCAGCGTGAAGCCCTGCCGGGGTGTGGCGCGG
>JBEIHU010000316.1:0-2642 GCA_040381175.1 Burkholderiaceae bacterium | reverse complement strand
GCGGGCGCTGGCCGGCCTGTTCGGCCGCCGCGATGGCGGCCGCCGCATCGCGAGCGATGGCGGCGTAGTCGCCCGACTGGCCCTGCATCCAGGCCAGCAGCTGTTTCAGCTGCGGGCTGGTGCTGCCGCCTTGCTGGGCCTTGGCGATCCAGGCCTGCGCCTTGGGCACGTTGTTGGTCTGCGCGTAGGCATAGGCCAGCGATTCGGCCACCTGCGCCTGCTCGGCCGGCGACAGCTTGCCGCTGGCGTATACCGCCTCGAAGGCCTCGATGGTGGTCGGGTGGTCGCCGGCGCGCTGCGCGGCCGCGCCGCGCATGCGGTCGACGGTCAGCTGCTCGGCCGGCGTCTTGTTGGGCACCGCGTCGGCCTCGCGCACCTTGGCCAGCGCCTCCCTGGCCTTGCCGGCCTTCAGCAGCTCGCCGGCCTGGTGCAGCGGCTTGGCCACCTCGGGCCGCAGCGCCTGCGCCGCGGCCAGCGTGCACAGGCCGGCGGCAAGCAGTGCCAGGGCCAATGGTCGAAGCCGGGTCATAAGAATTGTTCGTTGCCGACGATGCCGATCTTGGTGACGCCCAGCCGCTGCGCCGAGGCCAGGATCATCGCCACCACCTTGTAGGTCACCAGCTTGTTCGGCCGCAGGTGCACCTCGGGCTGGTCGGGCAGCGCGGCGATCGTGGCCAGCTTGGCCTCGAGCTCGTTGCGGTCGGCCAGGATCGTGCCGTTCCAGCCGATGGTGCCGTCGAAATCGACGTCGATGCGCACAATCTCCGGCGGCTTGGGCGGCGGCGCGCTCGGACCCACCGGCATGTTCATCTTCACCGCATGGGTCTGGATCGGGATGGTGATGATGAACATGATCAGCAGCACCAGCATCACGTCGATCAGCGGCGTCATGTTCATCTCGGTCAGCGGCTCCTCGTCGCCGCCGCTGCCGGAACCCAGGTTCATGGACATCGTGCAGGACCTCCTTCAGCGGCTCACCGCGCCGGCTGGCGGCTCGGTGATGAAGCCGACCTTGTAGATGCCGGCGCGCTGCGCGGCCACCACCACGCGGCCCACGCTCTCGTAGCGCACCTCGGCATCGCCGCGGATGTGCACCTCGGGCTGCGGCTCCTTGACGGCTTCCTTCTTCAGCCGCTCGACCAGCGTCTCCACGTCGGGCAGGCGCTCGTTGCCCCAATACAGCTCGCCGTCGCGGTTGACCGCGATGACGATGTTCTCCGGCCTGGTCTGCGTGGGCAGGTTGCGTTCCTTCGGCAGCTCCAGCGGCACACTGGCCGTGACCACCGGGATGGTGATCAGGAAGATGATCAGCAGCACCAGCATCACGTCGACCAGCGGCGTGGTGTTGATGGTGGCGTTCATCTCGTCCTCGTCGCCGTCGGCGTTGGCCAGGTTCATCGCCATGGCAGTCTCCGGGCTTCCAGGCTCAGCCGCGCTTGCCGGCCAGCAGCAGGTTGTGCACGTCGCCGCCAAAGGCGCGAATCCGCTCCATCGCCAGCTTGTTGCGGCGGATCAGCCAGTTGTAGCCCATCACCGCCGGTACCGCGACGCCCAGGCCGAAGGCGGTCATGATGAGCGCCTCGCCCACCGGCCCGGCCACTTTGTCGATGCTGGCCTGGCCGCTGATGCCGATGGCTGTGAGCGCATGGTAGATGCCCCAGACCGTGCCAAACAGCCCGACGAAGGGCGCGGTGGATCCCACCGTGGCCAGAAAGGCCAGGCCGTCCTGCAGCCGGCTGTTGATGTTGTCGATGGCGCGCTGCACGCTCATCGAGATCCAGGTGTGCTTGTCGATCTGCTCGACCAGCGTGCCCTCGTGGTGCTCACTGGCATTGACGCCGCTCTCGGCCACGTAGCGGAAGGCGCTGCCTTCCTCCAGCGTCCCGATGCCGGCCTTCACCGAGCCGGCGGTCCAGAAGGTCTTGGCCGCGGCCTCTGCGCTCTTCATCAGCTTGCGCTGCTCGAACAGCTTGGTGACGATGATGTACCAGCTGCCGATGCTCATGATCACCATGATGATCAGCGTGCCGCGCGCGACGAAGTCGCCCTGCGCCCACAAAGCCTGCAGGCCATAGGGGTTGACGACGACTTCCTTGCCGATGGCCGCGGCCGGCTCGGAAGCCGCCTGCGCCAGCGCCGGCAGCGGCAGGCTGCAGGCCAGCACCAGGCCGGCCAGCAAGGTGGCGAACGCGCCAAGAAGGCGGCGCGTGGCGTTGGGGTCGAGGACGAGGAACATGGGTTCTCCAAGGTGCGGGCGCGGCGCAGCGCCGCGCGTGGGGTCGGGCGTCAATCGGTCAGCTTCCAGACATACTCGATGCGGCCGCTGAGCTTCTCGGGCTTGCCGTCCACCGTGCCTGGCGTGCCCTTGCAGGCCTGCACGGCCTCGAGCGTCATGCGGTCGAGCATCTTGTGTTCGCGCGACATGCCGCTGGACTTCTCGATGCGCGCTTCGCTGATCGCCCCGCCAGTGTCCATCGTGTAGCTGACGATCACCGTGCCTTGCGCATCGGCGCGCCGGGTGGCCGCGTTGTACTCCGGCTTGGCGCAGGCGTTGAAGTCGAGCTTGGGCGCGGTGCGCACCGGTGGCGCGGGCGGCGCCGCCGCCGGTGCGGCGGCGACCGGCGGGCCTGGCGAGGGCGCCG
>JBEIHU010000315.1:0-2673 GCA_040381175.1 Burkholderiaceae bacterium | reverse complement strand
CGGTGCTGCTGCCCGGCTTGGCGCCGGCCGCGGTGCGTGCGGCGCAGCGCGCGCTGGTGCGCGCCGGCGTCACGCTGCAGCTGGGCACCGCCTGGAGCGAGCCCCTGGCCGCGGGCAGCGACCTGGTGCTGTGGGCCACCGGCGCCGAAGCCCATGCCTGGCAGCGCGACGCCGCGCGCCGCGGCGGCCTGGCGGTGAGCGAGCGCGGCTTCATTTGCATCGACCCGATGCTGCGCTCGGTGTCGCACCCACAGGTGTATGCCGTGGGCGACTGCGCAGAATGGGCCGCGCCGCTGCCCAAGGCGGGGGTGTTTGCCGTGCGCATGGGGCCGGTGCTCGACCGCAACCTGCGCGCCGCGCTCGGCCAGGGCAGCGCCGTGGCCTATGTGCCGCAGCAGCGCTTTCTGGTGTTGCTGGCCACTGCGGACGGCCGCGCCATCGCCTCGCGCGGCGGCTTCGGCGCCAGCGGCCGCTGGGTCTGGCACTGGAAGGACCTTATCGACCGCAGCTTCGTGCGGCGCTTTCACCTGCACGCGGCGCAGCCTCCAGGCGTCGAGCCAGGCGCCGCATCAACCACGGATTCTTCGACGCCTTGAACGCACCGGGCACCCCGGCGCAGCCCCGCGCGACGATTCGCCGCCACGCCGCTCCCCGGCCGAACAGCCGCGCCAATGCGGCCGTACTCAGGCCGAGTGCGCCACCGACCGCGGCGCATGCCGCCTGCGGTTGACCCACCACACCAGCGACAGCATCACCGGCACTTCGACCAGCACTCCCACCACAGTGGCCAGCGCCGCGCCCGAATGCAGGCCGAACAGCGAGATGGCCACCGCCACCGCCAGCTCGAAGAAGTTGCTGGTGCCGATCAGGCAGGCCGGGCCGGCGATGTCGGGCGGCAGCTTCAGCAGCCTGGCGCCGACCCAGCCGATGACGAAGATGCCGTAGGTCTGCAGCAGCAGCGGCACGGCGATCAGGCCGATCAGCAGCGGCTGCGCGACGATGGTCTGCGCCTGCAGCGCAAACAGCAGCAGCACGGTGGCGATCAGCCCGACGACCGACCAGGGCTTGAGCGCGGCAACGAAGGCACCCAGCGCGCCGGCCGAGCGCCGCAGCAGCGCGCGGCGCGTGGCCATTCCGGCCCCCAGCGGCAGCACCACGTAGAGCACAGTGGACAGGAACAACGTCTGCCAGGGCACGGCGATGTCGGTCACGCCCAGCAGGAAGGCGGCAATCGGCGCGAAGGCGAAAACCATGACCAGGTCGTTGACCGCCACCTGCACCAGCGTGTAGTTGGCATCGCCCTTCACCAGCTGGCTCCAGACGAAGACCATCGCGGTGCACGGCGCTACGCCCAGCAGGATCATGCCGGCGATGTATTCGCTGGCCGAAGCGGGTTCGATCCAGGGCGCATACAGGTGCTCGAAGAAGAGCACGCCCAGGGCGGCCATCGTGAAGGGCTTGACCAGCCAGTTGACCACCAGCGTCAACGCCAGGCCCTGCGGCCGCTGCCCGAGCTGGCGGATGGCCGTCCAGTCGATCTGGATCATCATCGGGTAGATCATCACCCAGATGAGCAGCGCGACGGCCCCGTTGACATGCGCGTACTCCAGCTCCGCGATGGCCTGGAACACGGCCGGGGTCCACAGGCCCAGGCCCACGCCGGCGGCCATGGCCAGCGCCACCCACAGGCTCAGCCAGCGCTCGAACAGGCCCATCAGTGAGTGCCGATCTCGCGCAGTTGGCGTTGCAGCGACAGCCTGTCCAGCGAGGCCAGCGGCAGCGCCAGCATCAGCTCGACGCGGCGCTTCAGCGTGATCAGTGTGTCCTCGTAGGCGCGCAGCCGCTTGTCCGCATCCCCGGTCGCGACGGCGGGGTCGGGCACGCCACAACGGGCCGTCATCGGCTGGCCGGACCACACCGGGCAGACCTCGCCGGCGGCCTTGTCGCAGACGGTGAAAACGAAGTCCAGCGGCGGCGCGCCGGACACCGCGAACTCCTGCCAGTCCTTCGAGCGGAAGCCATCGGTAGGCACATGGCGCTCGGCCAGCACCTGCAGCGCCAGCGGCTGCAGCGCCCGGGCCGGCTGGCTGCCGGCCGAGAAGGCACGCAAGCGCGGCGCGCCCATCTGGTTGAGCAGGCCCTCGGCGATGATCGAACGCGCCGAGTTGTGGGTGCAGATGAACAGGACGTTGTAGACCTTGTCTGTCATGGCTGGGGGCTCCCTTGCAGCGGTGGGTTGGGTTGGCGCGCCGGGCCCGGCTGCTGCACCGGCAGCGCCAGCGTCACCAGCCAGCAGCCGGCCAGCAACACGGCCGAGCCGGCCAGCGACCAGGCCAGGCCGCCCCACTGGTACAGCAGCCCCGACATCAGCGTGCCGAAGAAGCGGCCCATCGCATTGGCAGCGTAGTAGAAGCCCACGTCCTCGGCGGCCTTCTCCGACCCGGCATAGGCCAGCACCAGGTACGAGTGCATCGACGAGTTGACCGCAAAGGCGAAGCCGAACAGCGCCAGACCGGCCACCACCACCCATACCAGCTGCGGCACGCCGGCCAGCACCAGCGCGGCCAGCGCCCTCGTCACCAGCGCCAGCAGCCCCGACCAGCGCCGCGCGGCCGGCACCTCGGTGCTCAGCCCGTCGCTGCTGCGCTTGACCAACGCCGGCGCCAGCGCCTG
>JBEIHU010000314.1:0-2735 GCA_040381175.1 Burkholderiaceae bacterium | reverse complement strand
TGGTCGAGGACAACCCGGTCAACGTGGTGCTGGCCGAGGCGATGCTGCGCCACCTGGGCCACCAGCCGGAGTCGGTGCATAACGGCCTGCAGGCGCTGCAGGCGCTGCAGGCCGCACAGTGGGACCTGGTGCTGATGGACATGCAGATGCCCGAGCTGGATGGCGCCGGCGCCACGCGCGCCCTGCGCGCGATGCCCGGGCCGGCAGCGCGCGTTCCAGTCGTCGCGATGACGGCCAACGTGCGGCTGGAAGATCGCGAGGCCTGCCTTGCGGCCGGCATGGACGACTATCTGGCCAAGCCGCTGGATGTGGCTGCGCTGCACGCGGTGCTGGCGCGCTTCGGCCTGCGCGGCGCCGCGGCCGAGGGGTCGGCGCCGGCGGGCGTGCCCGATAGCGGCTCATAGGCGTCGGCACCGGGCAGCGTCAGCGCCTGATGCCGTCCGCCGGCAGCCACTGCGTCGGCAGCCCAGGCGCGCCGTGCCGGCCGGGCCGCAGGCAACAATCGCTGCCGCGGCGGCCTGTTGCATGCGCAGCAGGTTCGCCTTCCTGACGATCAGCACAGCGATACGGGAGATGGCGATGGAGTTCGATGAGGTGGTGCGGCAGCGCAGGAGCATTCGGGGCTACCTGAAGAAGCCCGTGCCGAAGGCATTGATCCGCGAGATCCTGGAGCTGGCGATGCGCGCACCGACCTCGCTGAACACGCAGCCGTGGAACTTCTACGTGGTCACCGGCGCGGTGCTCGACCGCATCCGTAAGGGCAACGTCGAGCGCAACCTGGCCGGCGTGCCGGATTCGCGCGAATTCCGCATGGGCCCGGGCTATGCGGGCGTGCACCGAGAGCGGCAGATCGGCATCGCCAAGCAGCTGTTCGCGGCGATGGGCATCGAACGAGACAACAAGGAAAAGCGACAGGACTGGGTGCTGCGCGGCTTCCGCCAGTTCGACGCGCCGGTGTCGATCGTCGTCACTTACGACCGTGTGCTCCATGGCAGCGACATCGCGCCCTTCGACTGTGGCGGTGTCGTCAACTGCATCGTCAACGCCGCCTGGTCGCGCGGGCTGGGCTGCGTGATCAACAGCCAGGGCATCATGCAATCGCCCGTGGTGCGCGCGGAAGCCGGCATTGCCGACGATCAGGTGATCCAGACCTGCATTGCCATGGGCTGGCCCGACGGCACATTCCCCGCGAACGCCGTGATCTCGCAACGCAAGTCCGTCGACGAAGCGGCGGTGTTCGTCGGCTTCGATGAGTGAGGGTGGTTGGCGATCAAGGATCGAATAGCAGGCCCTTCAATCGACAAAGAAGTCCGGAATCAAGTCGCGCGTGCCCGGCGTGACGCTGTAGCGCTCGAAGTCGGTGACGCCGCGTTCGGCCAGCAGCGCGTCGTCGATGAAGAAGTTTCCCGTGACCTGGGTGGCGTCGCTGGTCAGGATCAGGTAGGCGGCGTCGGCCAGTATCTCCGGCGTCCGGCACTTGCCGATGTCCACGCCGGGGATCATCTGCAGCGCGGCGGTGTTGATGGCGGTGCGCGGCCACAGGCTGTTGACGCCGATGCCGTGGCGGCGGAACTCGCCGGCATGGCCCAGCGTGCACATGCTCATGCCGTACTTGGCCATGGTGTAGGCCACATGGTGTTCAAACCAATGGGTGCGCATGCTCAGCGGCGGGCTCATGTTCAGCACGTGCGGGTTGCGGCCGGCCTTGGCACTGCGCAGCAGTTCGTCCAGGCAGGCCTGGGTGCAGCAATAGGTGCCGCGCACGTTGACGCCGAACATCAGGTCGAAGCGCTTCATCGGCGTGGCCGGCGTCGGCGTCAGGCTGATGGCGCTGGCGTTGTTGACCAGGATGTCGATGCCGCCGAAGCGCGCCACCGCCTGCTGCACCGCCGCGGCCACGCTGGCCTCGTCGCGGATGTCGCATTGCAGCGCCAGCGCGCGCCCGCCGGCGGCTTCGACCTCGGCCGCGGCCGAATGGATCGTGCCGGGCAGCTTGGGGTTGGCCTCGGTCGTCTTCGCCGCAATCACGATGTTGGCCCCATCGAGCGCCGCACGCCTGGCGATGGCCAGGCCGATGCCGCGCGAGGCACCGGTGATGAAGAGGGTCTTGCCTTGCAGGTTCATCGGTCTCCTCCGAGCTTCAGGGTGGCAATGTGGGCGGCCAGGGCCTCGCCGCAGTGGCGGTACACCGGCTCGCCGGGGTGGAAGCCGTCGTCGGCCATGTGTTCCGGGCCCAGCTCCAGCGGAATGCCGATGTGCGTGACATCGCGACGGCCGGCCGCCCAGCGGGCCATCGCGTCGTCGTGACGGCGCGCATCGGCGCCCAGCACGCGGCGCAGCGGTTCGGGCAGCAGCGGGAAGCGGTGCACCGGCGGCAGCGGCGCAAACACCACATGGCCCGCACGCCCCTCGCCCAGCAGCCAGTCGGCCAGCGTGGCGCGCTGCCGCACGGCGCGGCGCGCAGGCACCAGCTCGATGACATCGTTGACGCCGCTCAGCACCACCGCCACGTCGGCCGCTTCGGGCGCATGCAGGCGCAGCAGCGCGAAGACCTGCTGCGTGGTCAGCCCGGAGCGGGCGATCAGCGCCCAGCGCACCGGGCGTGCCGTGTGCCGGTGCAGCGCACGGCTCAGGTGGCCGGCCAGCGCCTGGTCCTGGCGGGCCACGCCCACGCCGGCCGCCGACGAGTCGCCGGCGATCAGCACGCGCAGCTCCTGCGCGCCAGCCGCGTCGGC
>JBEIHU010000313.1:0-2777 GCA_040381175.1 Burkholderiaceae bacterium | reverse complement strand
CTCAGCGGGGGCAGCTCGAAGCCCAGCACCACGTGCGTCTGCTGGCAGCCCGGCAGCCCGCGCGTGCGCACTCCGCCCAGCCAGCGCGGCGGCGCGACCCGCGGCGGCTGGCCTCGCGGCATCGCGCCGAAGGCCGATTCCACCATGCGCGCGATGCCCTGCGGATCGATGTCGCCGGCCACCGCCACCACCGTGCCGGCGGCGCCGTACTGCCGGCGCACGTAGCCGAGCAGCTCGTCGCGGCTGAAGCGTTCGATGTGCCGGCGCTGGCCGATCACCGGCTGCGCCAGCGGGTGCGCGCCCCAGCACAGCGTGTCGAACAGGCGGAAGGCCACCGACAGCGGGTCGTCCTCGTCCTCGGTGTACTCGTGCAGGATCACCTGGCGCTCGCGCTCCAGCTCGTCGGCCGGAAAGCTGCCGTGCTGCACGATGTCGGCCAGCAGCTGCACGAAGGCCTCGGCATCGCAGGCCAGGCCGCTGATGTGGAAGGCGCTGTGGTCCTTGTCGGTGTGGGCATTGACCATCGCGCCCAGGCTTTCGGCGTCGAGGTTGATGCGCTGGCAGCTGCGCGCGCCGAAGGGCCCGTCGGTGCCCTTGAAGGCCATGTGCTCGACCACGTGGCTGATGCCGTTGTCGCGCGGCGCCTCGTGCTGGCTGCCGGTGTGCACGAACACGCTCAGGTCCAGCGTGGCCCGGCCTGGCGTGCGCAGCACCAGCACGCGCAGGCCGTTGGGCAGCGTGGCCAGGTAGGTGTTGTCGTCGACGGCATCCATGCAAGGGCGCGGATTGTAGGAGTGGCGCGCTGCTAAGCTTTGCGTCACCACCAGCCACCCCGGAGACCCGTCCCCATGCACCCTGCCATCCGCCGCCAGACGCTGGGCGACCTGCTGCAGCGCAGCGCCGCACGCGCGCCCAACAAGCTGGCCATCGCCTGCGGCGAAGTGCGCTGGAGCTATGCCGAGTTCGACGCGCTGGTCAGCCGGCTGGCCGCCGGGCTGGCGGGGCAGGGCATCGTCCAGGGCACGCGGGTGGCGCTGCTGTCGCGCAACTCGCATGCCTTCGCGGCGCTGCGCTTTGCGCTGGCGCGACTGGGCGCGGTGCTGGTGCCGATCAACTTCATGCTCAAGGCCGACGAGGTGGCCTACATCCTGCGCCATGCCGGTGCCACCATGCTGGCCACCGACAGCGGCCTGGCCGCGCTGGCCCGCGCCGCGGCGAAGGGGGACACGCAGGTGCGGCAGTTCGTCTGGCTGCCGTCCGAGGCGCCGGGCGTGCCCGAGCCCGGCATGCTGGCCTTCGACGCGCTGGCCGCCTGCGCCGACGCGCCGCCGGAACCGGCGCTGGCCAGCACGGACCTGCTGCAGATCGTCTACACCCGCGGCACCGAATCCGCGCCAAAGGGCGCGATGCTGACGCACGACGCCGTGATCTGGCAGTACGTGAGCTGCCTGGTCGATGCCGGCATCGCCGCCGACGACCTGACGCTGCACGCGCTGCCGCTGTACCACTGCGCGCAGTTGGACGTGTTCCTGGGACCGGCCATCTACTGCGGCGGCAGCAGCGTCATCACCGCCGCGCCGACGCCGGAGAACCTGCTGCCGCTGATCGAGAAGCACCGCATCAGCAGCTTCTTCGCGCCGCCGACGGTGTGGATCTCGCTGCTGCGCTCGCCGCTGTTCGACCGCACCGACCTGAGCAGCCTGCAGAAGGGCTACTACGGCGCGTCGATCATGCCTGTTGCGGTGATGCGCGAGATCCTGCAGCGCATTCCTCAGCTGCGGCTGTGGAACCTGTACGGCCAGACCGAGATCGCGCCGGTGGCCACCATGCTGGGCCCCGAGGACCAGCTGCGCAAGCCCGGCTCCTGCGGCCGTGCGGTGCTGAACGTGCAGACCCGCGTGGTCGACGAGGCGATGCGCGACATCCGGCCCGGCGAAGTCGGCGAGATCGTGCACCGCAGCCCGCACGTGATGCTGGGCTACTTCCACGATGACGAGCGCACCGCGGCGGCCTTCGACGGCGGTTGGTTCCACAGTGGCGACCTCGGCACCATCGACGACGAGGGCTACATCACGGTGGTCGACCGCAAGAAGGACATGATCAAGACCGGCGGCGAAAACGTCGCCAGCCGCGAGGTCGAGGAAGCCATCTACCGGCTGCCGCAGGTGAGCGAGGTGGCGGTGGTCGGCCTGCCGCACCCGCGCTGGGTGGAGGCGGTGGTGGCGATCATCGTCACCAAGGCCGGCCAGGCGCTGAGCGAAGCCGAGGTGCTGGCCCACTGCAACGCACAGATGGCGGGCTTCAAGGCGCCGAAGGCGGTGGTCTTCGTGGACGCGCTGCCCAAGAACCCCAGCGGCAAGCTGCTGAAGCGGCAGCTGCGCCAGGCGCACGCGGCGCTCTTCGGCGCAGCCTGACGGAGCTTCTTGCGGCTGCCCCGGCGGGTGATGGGCGCGTGGCATGCCAGCGCCCGTTCGCCTCGGCGCGGATGCCGCGCCGTTGAGCTGCGTCAAGGGCCATCGACCGCGTGGCGGCGGGGCTCTTGAAAACCTCCGCACGTACCCTTAACTCGAAAGCTCCCGGGGGCCGGATCGCGGCCCCCAACCAGACCATGGAGATCCAGACGATGTACAGCAGCCTGTTTCCGCGCGACCTGTTCGCGCATTTCGATCGTCTGCAGCGTGAGTTGCAGCAGTCCTTCGACACCGTTTCGCCCAGCATCCGCGGCTTCTCCCGCGGTTACCCGGCGCTGAACATCGGCAGCACGCCGAAATCGGTGG
>JBEIHU010000312.1:0-2865 GCA_040381175.1 Burkholderiaceae bacterium | reverse complement strand
CCGTCCTGGGCAATACCGGCGTTCTCGTACTTGCGCCCGACCTTGACTCCGGTGATGTTCTGCAGGAACAGCAGCGGCACGCCGCGCTGGGCGCACAGTTCGATGAAGTGCGCCCCTTTCTGCGCGCTTTCTCCGAACAGGATGCCGTTGTTGGCGACGATGCCCACCGGCATGCCATGCAGCCGCGCGAAGCCGGTAACCAGCGTGGCGCCGTAGCGCGCCTTGAACTCGTCGAAGCGCGAGCCGTCGACGATACGCGCGATGACCTCGCGCACGTCGTAGGGCTTGCGCGTGTCGGCGGGGATCACGCCGTACAGCTCCTGCGGGTCGTACAGCGGCTCCTCGCTCGGCTCCAGCACCACCGTCTGCGGCTTGGCCTTGTTGAAGCTGGCGACGATGCGCCGCGCGATGAACAGCGCATGGCTGTCGTTCTCGGCCAGGTGGTCGGCCACGCCGGACAGGCGGGTGTGCACGTCGCCGCCGCCCAGGTCCTCGGCACTGACCACCTCGCCGGTGGCCGCCTTCACCAACGGCGGGCCGCCCAGGAAGATGGTGCCCTGGCCGCGCACGATCACCGTCTCGTCGCTCATCGCCGGCACGTAGGCACCGCCCGCGGTGCACGAACCCATCACCACCGCCACCTGCGGGATGCCCATCGCCGACATGTTGGCCTGGTTGTAGAAGATGCGGCCGAAGTGCTCGCGGTCGGGAAAGACCTCGTCCTGCTTCGGCAGGAAAGCGCCACCTGAATCGACCAGGTAAATGCAGGGCAGGTGATTCTGCTGCGCGATTTCCTGGGCACGCAGGTGCTTCTTCACCGTCATCGGGTAGTAGGTGCCGCCCTTCACCGTGGCGTCGTTGGCCACGATCATGCATTCCCGGCCCATCACGCTGCCGATGCCGGTGATCACGCCGGCCGACGGCGCCTCGTCGTCGTACATGCCCAGCGCCGCCAGCTGCCCGACCTCCAGCAAAGGCGTGCCCGGGTCGAGCAGGTGCTCGACGCGCTCGCGCGGCAGCAACTTGCCGCGCGAGGCATGCCGGGCCCGCGCGGCTTCGCCGCCGCCCAGCGCCACCTGGCCCGCCTTGGCGCGCAGGTCCTCGACCAGCGCCGCCATCCGCTGCTCGTTGGCCCGGAACTCCTGCGAGCGGGTATCGATCTGGCTCTTCAATGCCTGCATGTTCAAGCGCCCTCGATCTGATTCATCGACGCCAGCGCCAGGATCGACGCCTCGTGGTTTTCTTCCCACTGGCCGCGCCCGTCGATGGCGATGCCCAGTGGGCGCAACAGGCCGTCCTCCAGCCCATACACCAGCCCGTGCACCTCGACCCTCTGGCCGCGCTTCCAGGCCTCGCGCAGGATCGTCGTGCGGCAGACGTTGCCCACCTGCTCGACGACGTTCAGTTCGACCAGCTTGCGGCCGAGCTTGGCCGGGTGCTGGCTCAGGTCGAAGCGGTGCAGGTGCTTGAAGGCGACATCGGCCACATGGCGCAGCCAGTTGTCGACCAGGCCCACCGTGCGCCGCTCGACCACCGCCTGCACGCCGCCGCAGCCATAGTGGCCCACGACCATCACGTGCTCGACCCGCAGCACCTCCACCGCGTACTGCAACACCGACAGGCAGTTCAGGTCGGAGTGCACCACCAGGTTGGCGACATTGCGATGGACGAACACCTCGCCGGGATCGAGCCCGACAATCTCGTTAGCCGGCACGCGGCTGTCGGAGCAGCCGATCCACAGGTATCGCGGCGCCTGCTGCCTGGCCAACCGGGTGAAGAAATGCGGGTCTTCGGTGACGCGCTGGTTGGCCCATGCCCGGTTGTTGGCGAACAGGCCGTCGAGGCTGCACATGGCTACATGGGCTCGCTGTACAGCTCGCCCCCGATCAGCATCCGGCGGATTTCCGAGGTGCCGGCGCCTGTCTGGCCCCGGCCGCTGCCACGCAGCTTCACGCCTGCTTCGCAGACATGAGCCTGCGCCGAATTGGGACCCCGTACCGTCATCACATCGACTCCGAATAGAGCTCACGACCAATGAGCATGCGCCTTATCTCAGACGTCCCCGCCCCAATTTCGTACAGCTTGGCATCGCGCCACAGACGGCCGGCCGGGTACTCATTGATGTAGCCGTTGCCGCCCAGCGCCTGTATCGCCTCGCCGGCCATCCAGGTGGCCTTCTCGGCGGAATACAGGATCGCACCGGCCGCGTCCTTGCGCAGCGTGCGCGCATGGTCGCCGCGGTCGCAGGCCTGGCCCACCGCATAGACATAGGCGCGGGTGGCCGACCAGGTGCTGTACATGTCGGCCAGTTTGCCCTGCATCAGCTGGAACTCGCCGATGCTCTGACCGAACTGCTTGCGCTCGTGCACATAGGGCAGCACCAGGTCCATGCACGCGGCCATGATGCCCAGCGGCCCGCCGGACAGCACCGCGCGCTCGTAGTCCAGGCCGCTCATCAGCACCTTGACGCCCTTGCCCTCGCCGCCCAGCACGTTCTCGACCGGCACCTCGCAGTCGTCGAAGAACAGCGGCCAGGTGTTGCTGCCGCGCATTCCCAGCTTGTCGAGCTTGCTGCCGTAACTCAGGCCCTTGAAGCCCTTCTCGACGATGAAGGCGGTCATGCCGCTCGGGCCGGCGTTCAGGTCGGTCTTGGCGTAGATCACGAGCGTGTCGGCATCGCCGCCGTTGGTGATCCACATCTTGCTGCCGTTGAGCACGTAGCGGTCGCCCTTCAGGTCCGCGCGCAGCTTCATGCTGACCACGTCGGAGCCGGCATTGGGCTCGCTCATCGCCAGCGCGCCCACGTGCTCGCCGCTGACCAGCCCGGGCAGGTACCTGGCCTTCTGCGCGGCCGTGCCGTTGCGG
>JBEIHU010000311.1:0-2921 GCA_040381175.1 Burkholderiaceae bacterium | reverse complement strand
GCCGACAGGCCCGAGGCCAGCTCGCGGTGCACCTGGCTTTCGGTGGTGCGCGCGCCGATCGCGCCCCAGCTGATCATGTCGCCGATGTACTGCGGGCTGATCACGTCCAGGAATTCGCTGCCCGCGGGCATGCCCAGCCGGTTGATCTCCACCAGCAGCTGCCTCGCGATGCGCAGGCCCTCGTCGATGCGGAAACTCTGGTCCAGGTAGGGGTCGTTGATCAGCCCCTTCCAGCCCACCGTGGTGCGCGGCTTTTCGAAGTACACCCGCATCACGATCTCCAGCGTGTCGGCGTAGTGCGCGCGCAGCGGCAGCAGACGGCGCGCATAGTCCAGCGCCGCCGCCGGGTCGTGGATCGAGCACGGGCCGATGATCACCAGCAGCCGGTCGTCCTTGCGCTGCATGATCTGCCGCACCGCGTTGCGCGTGCGCGTGATCAGCTTTTCCACCGGCGTGCCGGCAATCGGGAAGAAGCGGATCAGGTGCTCCGGCGGCGGCAGCGGCGTCACGTCCTTGATACGCTGGTCGTCGGTCTGGCTGGTCTTCTCGCTCAGCGAGTAGCGGCTTTCCACCGGGCTGCTGCTTCTCGAGTTCATGGTCCGCTCTCCTCGTCGTGTGCTGCTGTTGGGCATGAAAAAACCGCCGGGGTTGCCGGCGGTTCTTCTGGATCTGGTGCGTGGTGTCGTTCTATGCGCGCAACCGAGTCCAGCCGCCGGGTGGGGCCGTAAACCGGTAGCTCGTAAAGTGGAGCGCGCTATAACGCATGGTCAGGAATGTAGCACGCCGTCGGTGACGCCCGCCTTACGCCGCCTGCGCCAGCGCGCGCCGCGCCAGCACGCCCACCAGGTGGGCGCGGTAGGCCGCGCTGCCGTGCAGGTCGTTGTTCAGCTCGTCGGCGCTGACCGACAGGCCCTCCAGCGACGCCGCCGACCAGGCCTTGGCCAGCGCCGCCTCGAAGGCCGGCACGCGGAACACGCAGGGCCCGGCGCCGGTGACGGCCACGCGCACGCCCGCCGGCCCCTGGCTGACGCACACGCCCACCAGCGCAAAGCGCGAGGCAGGCTGCTTGAACTTGACATAGGCTGCGCGCTGCGGCTTCGGGAAGCTCACCGCGGTGATCAGCTCGCCCGGCTGCAGCGCGGTTTCGTACAGGCCCTTGAAGAAGTCGTCCGCGGCGATTTGGCGACGGTCGGTATGCACCGTGGCACCCAGGCCCAGCACGGCGGCCGGGTAGCAGGCGGCTGGGTCGTTCTGCGCCAGGCTGCCGCCAATCGTGCCGCGGCTGCGCACGGCCGGGTCGCCGATGCCGGCGGCCAGGCAGGCCAGCGCCGGGATGTGCTTCAGCACCTCGGCCGAGGCGGCCACTGCGGCATGCGGCGTCATCGCACCGATGCGCAGCGAGCTGCCGTCGGCCGTGATGCCGCTGGCGCCGGGCAGCAGCGACAAGTCGATCAGGTCGCTGGGCGCGGCCAGGCCCAGCTTCATCGCCGGCAGCAGCGACTGGCCGCCGGCCAGGTAGCGCGCGTCGCCGCGGCCCTGCAGCAGTTGCAGCGCCGAAGCCAGCGAGGCGGGGCGGTGGAAGGCAAAGGGAGTCATCGCATATTCCTCAGGCAGTGGCGCCATGCAGCGCCGACCAGACACGTTCGCTCAGCAGCGGCATCTGCAGCTTCAGCGCGGCTTCGCCGGCGCCGGCGCGCGTCAGCGCATCGACCACGGCGTTGAACACCGCAGGCGTCGCGCCGATGGTGCCCAGCTCGCCCACGCCCTTGACGCCCAGCGGGTTGGTCAGGCACGGCGTGCTCTGGTCCAGCGCGGTCTTGAAGCCCCTGACCATGTCCACCCGCGGCAGCGCGTAGTCCATCAGCGTGCCGGTCTGCAGCTGGCCCGATTCGCGCTCGTAGACCACCTGCTCGCACAGCGCCTGGCCCAGGCCCTGCACCGCGCCGCCGTCGAGCTGGCCGATGACGATGGTCGGGTTGATGGCGCGGCCGACGTCATTGACGGAGGCGTAGCCCGCCACCTCGACCACGCCGGTGTCGGGGTCGATCTCCACCTCGCAGATGTGGCAGGCATTGGGCCAGCTGGGCGCCTGCACGGCGCTGGTGCTGTCGACGAACACCTGGTGGTCGGCCTGCCTGGCCGCCAGCTCGAACAGGCCGATGTGCCGGTCGGTGCCGACCACGCGGAACACGCCCTCGCGGTACTCGATGTCCTTGGGTGCGGTCTCGAGTGTCTCGGCGGCCAGGTCCTGCGCTTTTTCCACCGTGCGCTTGGAGGCCACCTGGATGGCCGAGCCGCCGACGAAGATCGAGCGCGAGCCGGCGCTGCCGAAGCCGCTGCCGCGGTCGGTGTCGCCCTGCACGATGCGCACCTTGTCGATCGGCACGCCGAACACGTCCACCACCAGCTGCGCATAGCTGGTGGCGATGCCCTGGCCCATGCCCTGGGTGGCGCTGTAGACCTCGATGAAGCCGTCGCCCGAGACATTGACGGTGACGCGCTCCTCGAACACGTTGCCGCCCGTCCATTCCAGGAACGAGGCCAGGCCGCGGCCGCGCAGCTTGCCGTGCTTCTTCGATTCGGCCTCGCGCGCGTCGAAGCCGGCCCAGTCGGCCAGCGCCAGGCCCTGGTCCATGATCTTCTCGAACGCGCCGCAGTCGTAGCGCTGCGCCATCGCGTTGACGTAGGGCATCTGCTCGGGGCGCACCATGTTGCGGCGGCGCACCTCGGCAGCGTCCAGGCCGAGCCGGCGCGCGGCGGCGTCCATCAGCCGCTCGATGATGTAGATGGCCTCGGGCCGGCCGGCCCCGCGGTAGGCGCCGGGTGGTGCGTTGTGCGTCATCACCGCGGTGACGCGGATGTCCACCGGCCGGATGTCGTAGATGCTGGTGCTGACCCAGGGGCCGATGATCATCGGGATG
>JBEIHU010000310.1:0-2930 GCA_040381175.1 Burkholderiaceae bacterium | reverse complement strand
GGCGATGGACCAGGCCGGCGCGGCCAGCTGCAGCGCTGCCGGCAGGCCTCGCACGACCTCCGGCACGGTGATGGCCAGCCGCGCGGCAAGTGGCGCATAGCGCAGCGCCTGCTCGACGCGCCCGCGCGGCTGCCAGCGCCGTGGCAACAGCACGAAGAAGCTACGCAACAGCAGTGTCAGCAACGACAGCAATGCGATCAGCACCCACAGCTCCAGGTTGCTGTATTGCATGGCCGTCAGTCCTTTCCCGGCCGGGGCGAGGCCCACAGCGCAGCGGCCACGCCGGCCAGCACCGCGGCAAAGGTGCCCAGCTTGTGCGGCCAGCTCGCGCCCAGCAGCGTCACCGCGATGCTGGCAGCGGCGACGGCCCAGGCCGGCCGGCCCGCCAGCATGGGCACGGTGAAGGCCAGCAGCGCCAGCACCGCCAGGTAGCCCAGTTCGGCGCCTAGCGGCAGCAGCGTGGCCAGCGCGATGCCGAGCACCGAGCTGGCGCACCAGACCAGCGCCGTCAGCAGGTTGGCGCCGTTGAGCAGCGCCACGCGCTGCACCAGTGGTCCGCGCGCCTGTGCCTGCGTCAGCACCGCCAGCGGCCCGTCGATGGTCAGGAAGCAGGTGCCCAGGCGCAGCGGCAGCGGCACGCGCGCCAGGTGGCGCGACAGCACCGCGCTGTAGACCACGAAGCGCAGGCCGGCGAGCGTCGCGGCCAGCACCATCGTCAGCACAGCCGTGGAGCCGGCCATCAGCGGCAGCACGGCCAGCTGCGACGTGCCCGAGTAAACGATGAAAGTCAGGCCCAGTGCGGGTGCCAATGCCAGGCCGAGCTTCATCATCGCCACGCCAGTGACCACGCCCCAGACCGCCATGGCCGGCAGGCTGGGCAGCACCGCGCGGGCGCCGGCGATGAAGGCGGCGCGTCGCGTCGGGTGGCGGCTCAGGCGGCGGCCCATCGGCAGGCGCCGTGCCTTACCACGCGGCGCCGAACTGTTGGCGCAGTTCGTCGATGCGCGCCGCATCCAGCGGCTGCGGCCGCGGCTGGCACAGCAGCCACAGCCGGGCGGTTTCTTCCAGCTCCTCGAGCACCGCGCTGGCCTCGGCCGGGTTGCGATGCCAGACGTTCGGGCCCAGCCGTTCGAGCATCACCGCGCGGATCGGCGTGCCGCGCACGGCCATCGTCTCGATGCGCCGGGCCACGAGTTCCGCCACCCGAGCGTCGCCGGGGCGGTGGTAGGGGATCAGCGGCACATGGCCGACCTTCATCACGAAGTAGGGCGTGATCGGCGGCAGGATGTCGTCGGGGCTCCACGCGCCCTGCAGCGTCAGCGCCACCAGATGCGTGCTGTGGGTGTGGATCACGCAGCCTGCCTCGGGTGCAGCCGCATAGATGCGCCGGTGCAGCGCCAGCGTCTTGCTGGCACGGTCGCCGCCCGTCTGCCGGCCGCGCCCATCGATACGCGCCAGGCGCGCGGGGTCGAGCGTGCCAAGGCAGGCATCGGTGGGGGTGATCAGGAAGCCGTCGTCCAGCCGCACGCTGATGTTTCCGGCGCTGGCATGCACGTAGCCGCGCTCGTACAGCGAGCGGCCAACGCGGCAGATCTCGTCGCGCAGCGCGTTCTCGGCCTTCACAGCAGCTGAAAGGCGCGGCTGAAGAAATCCGTGCCGCCGAAGTTGCCCGACTTCAGCGCCAGGTGCAGCCCGGCTGCGCGTTTCGGCGTGGCGGCATGGCACCAGGGCACGCCGGGGTCGATCTGCGGGCCGATGCGCAATTGCCCGATCCCGAGCGCCTGCACGCAGGCGCCCGAGGTCTCGCCGCCGGCCACCACAAGCTGCCCCACGCCGGCTTGCACCAGGCCCACGGTGATGCGCGACAGCGCGTGCTCCACCAGCGCGCCGGCCTGCTCGGCGCCCAGTTGCTGCTGCACCGCACGCACCGCGGCCTGTTCCGCCGTGGCATAGACCAGCAGCGGCGCCGACCCCAGCCGCTGCCGGGCCCAGGCCAGCGCATCGGCCACCAGATCCTGCCCCGCGGCCAGGCGCAGCGGGTCGATGGGGAAACCCGGGCCGCCGGCTGCCAGGAAGGCCGCCACCTGCGCGTTGGTGGCCGCCGAGCAACTGCCCGAGACCACCGCGCGCGCGCCGCCGGCCGGCGGCAGCATCGCCGCGCGAGCATCGGGCTGCAGGCCGTGAAGCGCCGGTATGCCGATGGCCAGTCCCGAGCCTGCCACCACCAGCGGCAACTCGGCAGCGGCGCGGGCCAGCGTGCGCAGGTCGTCGTCGCCCACGCCGTCGACCACGGCCATCGACAGGCCCTCGGCGCGCATTGCGGCCATGCGCTCGCCAATGGCCTCGGCGCCCCGGGCGACGACGCGGTGGTCGATCAGCCCGACGCGGCGGCCGCGGGCCGGTTCCAGCTGCGCCTGCATCAGGCGCACCAGGTTGGCGTCGGTCATCGGCGTCAGCGGGTGGTGCTTCATCGGGCTGTCCGACAACAGCACATCGCCGACGAACAGGTGGCCCTTGAAGACCGTGCGCCCGTTCTCCGGGAAGGCCGGAGTGATGACCACGAAATCGGCGCCCAGCGCGTCCATCAGCGCCTCGGTCACCGGGCCGATGTTGCCTTGCGGCGTGGAGTCGAAGGTGGAGCAGACCTTGAAGTAGATCTGCGTAGCGCCTTGCGCGCGCAGCCAGCGTGCCGCGTCCAGCGACTGCGACACCGCGTCGGAAACCGGCGCGGTGCGCGACTTCAATGCCACCACCACCGCATCGCAATCGGGCGCGTCGCCCTGTGGCACGCCGATCACCTGCACCGTGCGCATGCCGGCGCGCACCAGGTTGTTGGCCAGGTCGGTGCCGCCGGTGAAATCGTCCGCGATGCAACCGAGGATCAGGGTCATGACTTGGCCTTCGGCAGCTCGATGCCGGGGAAGATCTTG
>JBEIHU010000309.1:0-2945 GCA_040381175.1 Burkholderiaceae bacterium | reverse complement strand
GGTGCTGGCGATGTTTGCCGACAGCTACCGCGCCGGCGGCGCGCCGATCAGCCTGGACGGGCATGGCGGCGAGGCCGGGGCCGGCAAGCCGCTGCTGGAGCGCCTGGCGGCCTGGTACGTGGCGCGGCGGCAGCGGCGCTGAGCTCGGGCCGGCCGGGCCGCGGCTGGCCTGCGCCATAACGCTCCAGCTCGAACACCTCCGCGAAGGGCTGCTCCAGGCCCGCCGCTGCGGCGGCGTCGCGGGCGAGCTGAAGCACCCGTTCGCCAAAGCCGGTGCCACGCGAGCGCAGGTTGCGGTGCCGCTGGGTGTCGTGCTGGCGCAGCAGCTCGGCCTTCCATTGCGCGCCGGCCGGGCCGAAGGGCATCACCCGGTCGCTGCACTGCACATGCCCAGCGTCTTCGCATCCTGGTTCAGTCGGGCGCGCAGCAGCGGCCGCTCCTGCGCGGCGATGGCCCTGAGGCTGCGGCAGGTGCGCCGGTGCGTGGCATTGCCGTTGTTGCCTTGTGGCATCAACGCCAGCTCGGGGCGCGGCGCCAGCACCGGCACCGTCGCTGCCGCGGCCAAGGCAACGCGCCCAGGTGCCGCGCCGCGGCCGTCCGCTCAGCCGCCGAAGACCTTCTTCAGCAAGGCGCTGCCGGCGCCCAGCGGGTCCTTGCGCAGTCTTTTCTCTTCCTCGCCGATCGCCAGGAACAACCCGTCCAGCGCCTTGGCGGTGACATAGCCGTCGAGGCTGGCCTCTTCCTTCTTCAGCAGGCCGAAGCCGGCGGCCTTGCCGGCCACCGCGTCGTACTTCTCGGCCAGCGACACCTTCTTGGTCTCGCGTGCCACGATCGGCAGGAACTTGGCCGCCAGCGGCTGGCGCGTCTTGCGCGCGAAGTAGTCGGTGACCGAAGTCTCGCCGCCGCGCACGACGGTCAGCGCGTCTTCCACCGTCATCGACTTGGCGGCGGCGACCAGCAGGCTGCGCGCCTCGGGTACCGCCGCCTCGGCTGCGCGGTTCATCGCCGTCACCAACTCGTCGACACGCTGCTGCTGCCCGGTCATCTTCATCAGCTTGGCGGCATCGTCGAGCACGCCGGGCAGCGGAATGCGCACTTTCGGGTTGCCGAGAAAGCCATCCTTGCGCCCGAGCAGATCCACTGCGGTGTTGGCGCCGCGTTCCATCGCCAGCTTCACGCCGGCTGCCGCATCGGCCTGACTGGGTTGGGCCCGGGCCGGCCCCGTCAGCATCGCGGCCGCCATCAGGCCCAGCGCCGCCTGGCGTCGCGACATCGCCAGTGGCCGCTGCTTCATGGGCCCGCTCCCGCGCGCCGACGCCACAGCGCCCAGGCGCCGATGCAAATGAAGGCGCCCAGCAACGCAGCCAGCAGGTCGGCCAGCGAGACCTGGATCGCGGCCAGCCCGAAATCGATGCCCAGCAAGCCGAAGACCAGCCCGCCGACCACCGCGCCGAGCATGCCGATGACCAGATTCGCCCAGCGGCCATAGCCTTCGCGCTGGCGCGTGGCCAGCCGGCCGGCGAGCGAGCCGATGAACCAGCCCACCAGTGCCCAGACGAGAAGCTTGCCAAACAGGATGTAGTCCATGGGTGGGATTCGTGGGTGAACGCAGTCCAGCCGACAGTGTTGCACAGCGGCCGGCCATGGCGTTGCAGATGCGGCAGCCGGGGCGGTGCCGTGTCCCGCCTCGTTGCACGGGATTGCGAGCGTTGCGCCTGCGGCGCGGCGCAGCCGGATAGACTTAATGCCAAGCAAATGCTTCTCGAAAATCAACCGGAGTGTGATGTCATGATCGATCGCAGCCTGTTCAATGCCGACCACGAAGCCTTCCGCGACAGCTTCCGCCGCTTCGTCGACAAGGAGATCGCGCCCTTCCATGCCGACTGGGAGGAGCAGGGCTACGTCGACCGCGAGGTCTGGCGCAAGGCTGGCGCCAACGGCTTCCTGTGCATGACGATGCCCGAGCAATACGGCGGCGCCAGCGCCGACAAGCTCTATTCGGTGGTGCAGATGGAGGAACTGTCGGCCGGCTTCTACAGCGGCATCGGCTTCGGGCTGCACACCGAGATCGTCGCGCCCTACCTGCTGCGCTACGGCACCGAGGACCAGAAGAAACGCTACCTGCCGAAGCTGGCCAGCGGCGAGATGGTCGGCGCCATCGCGATGAGCGAGCCTGCTGCCGGCTCTGACTTGCAGGGTGTCAAGACCACCGCGGTGCGCCAGGGGGACAACTACCTGCTCAATGGCTCGAAGACCTTCATCACCAACGGTTGGCACGCTGACCTGGTGATCGTGGTTGCCAAGACGGACCCCGAAGCCGGCGCCAAGGGCACCAGCCTGCTGTTGGTGGAGCGCGGCATGCCCGGCTTCGAGCGCGGCAAGCGGCTGAAGAAGGTGGGTCTGAAGGCGCAGGACACCTCCGAGCTGTTCTTCCAGGACGTGAAGGTGCCGGTCAACAACCTGCTGGGCGGCGAGGGCCGCGGCTTCATCTGTCTGATGGAGCAGCTGCCCTGGGAGCGGCTGCAGATCGCCATCGGCGCGGTGGCGGCCATGCAGTCGGCCATCGACCTGACGCTGGCCTACGTGAAGGACCGCAAGGTCTTTGGCCAGCCGGTGGGCGCTTACCAGAACACCCGCTACAAGCTGGCCGAGCTGCAGAGCGAAGCGCAGGTGGCGCGTGTCTTCGTCGACAAGTGCACCGAGCTGGAAGTGCAGGGCAAGCTGGACAGCGCCACGGCGTCGATGGCCAAGTACTGGTGCAGCGACCTGCAGAACAAGATCATCGACGAATGCGTGCAACTGCACGGCGGCTACGGCTACATGTGGGAATACCCGGTGGCCCGCGCCTGGGCCGATGCGCGCGTGCAGCGCATCTACGGCGGCACCAACGAGATCATGAAGGAGCTGATCAGCCGCTCGATCGGCCTGGGCGGCCGCTGATGGCC
>JBEIHU010000308.1:0-2962 GCA_040381175.1 Burkholderiaceae bacterium | reverse complement strand
TTATTGCAAGATGCTCCGTCATGGTTCCGGTTTGCACACGAATACTGCATACCTATATCCATGAGTGCCATAGATCAGCTCGACGTAACGGACAGGCGCATACTTCGTGCATTGCAAGGAGATGGCAGGATGACCTACGACATGCTTGCCGGCGTGGTCAACCTGTCGCCATCGGCGGTGCTGCGGCGCGTCAAGCGCCTGGAGGAATCGGGAATGATCGCCGCCCACGTGGCGTTGGTGTCGCCCGAGCGTGTCGGCCTGGGGCTGACGGCCTATCTGAACTTGTGCCTGGAAAAGCAGGCCGAGGTGCAGAAGCGCAGCCCGATGGACCTGTTCCGCGCCGTGGTGCAGACCTGGCCCGAGGTGGTGGAATGCTCCGCCCTGACTGGCGAGATGGACTACCTGCTGCGCGTCGCGGTGCAGGACATGGCGCATTACTCGCGCTTCTTCATGGATACGCTGCTCAAGCACCCGAGCGTGCAGGACTGCAAGACCAGCTTCGTGCTCGACCGGGTGAAGAACACCACGGCCATGCCGGTCTGATGCGCATTCGAATGCCCTGTTTCGGAAGTCCGCCGACCGGTAGCGGCACATGGCGGCTTCGGCGGCTTTGCGCCGCCGGCAGTCGCCTGCTTGTCGATCCTTGATCGCGAACCGGTATGGGCCTCAGCGCGCCAGCACTGTCGCCAGAGACAGCAGCCGCTTGTCCAGCGGCTTGATCGCGCCGACCACCTGGGCCAGCGGGGTGGCGCAGACCTCGCCGCCGCGCAGGCCGACCAGCACGCCGTGTGCGCCGGCCTCCAGTTGCTCGACCGCCGCCGCGCCCAGCTGGGTGGCCAGCAGCCGGTCGGCAGCACCGGGCACGCCCCCGCGCTGTACATGACCTAGCTTGCACACCCGCATGTCGAAGCCCAGCCGCGCCTCGTGCTCGACGAAATGGCGCGCCAGCGCGTCGGCGTCATGCTTCGCGCCTTCGGCCACGACGATGATGGCGTGCGACTTGCCACGCTGATAGGCATCGCGGATCTCCTCGGCCACGGCCTCGGGGTCGATGTCCTTCTCCGGCACGATGATGGCTTCGGCGCCGCCGGCGATGCCGACCACGGTCGCCAGGTAGCCGCAGTCGCGGCCCATTACCTCGACGAAGAAGCCGCGCTGGTGCGACGAGGCGGTCACGCCCAACCGGTCGATCGACTCCAGCGCGATGTCGATGGCGGTGGTCGCGCCAATGGTGATGTCGGTGCCCAGCAGGTCGTTGTCGATGGTCGAGGCCACGCCCACCACTCGCAGCCCGCGCTGCGACAGCGCGTGCGCGCCGGTCTGCGAGCCGTTGCCGCCGATCACCACCAGTGCGTCCACGCCGCGCACGTTCAGCTGGCGCAGCGCTTCCACCTGGCCGGCTTCGGACTTCATCTCGGGGCAGCGCGCGCTGCCGAGCATCGTGCCGCCGCGCTGCATGATGCCGCCCACATCGCGCGCGCCCAGCAGTTCCATCTCGCCCTTGATCAGCCCGCTGAAGCCGTGGCGCACGCCGTGCACCTGCCAGCCGAGCGACAGACCCATGCGCGTCACCGCGCGGATCGCCGCGTTCATGCCCGGCGCATCGCCGCCGCTGGTCAGCACTGCCAGTCGCTTCATGTCGCATGTCCTTTCGCGTTGGTCGCAACCCGCGCATCATGCTGCAGCAGCGGCCCGCCGGCCTGATTGACGGTCATCAAGCCCGGCCGGCGAGAATCGGCCGCAACCCATGAACGCCGGCATCGCCTACGCCATCCTTGCCTTCGTCATGTGGGGGCTGTTCCCGTTGTACTTCCGGCAGATCGCCGCGGTCCCGGCGCTCGAGGTGGTGCTGCACCGGTCGGCCTGGTCGCTGCTGTTCGTGCTGGGCCTGCTGGCGGCGCTGCGACGCTTCGGCTGGCTGCGCGAGATCGTCATGCAGCCGCGCCGGCTGGGCCTGTTCGGCGTCAGCGCGCTGCTGTTGTCCGGCAACTGGCTGCTCTACGTGTATGCGGTTCACAGTGGCCAGGTGGTCGAGGCCAGCCTGGGCTACTTCATCAACCCGATCGTCAACGTGCTGCTCGGCGTGCTGGTGCTGCGCGAGAGGCTGAACCGCACCCAATGGGCAGCCGTGGCGCTGGCCGCCGCGGGGGTGCTGTGGCTGACGCTGCTCAACGGGCGGCTGCCCTGGATCGCGCTGGTCCTGGCCGTGAGCTTCGGGTTCTACGGCCTGATGCGCAAGACCGCATCGCTGGGCGCGCTGGAAGGGCTGGCGCTGGAGACGATGCTGCTGGCGCCGCTGGTCGTGCCGGCGCTGTTGTGGTGGACGCTGCGCGGCAGCGGCGTCCTGCTGCAAGGCGACCTGGCGCTCAATGCCTGGCTGCTGATCGGCGGGCCGCTGACCGCGTTGCCACTGCTGCTGTTCGCCGCCAGTGCGCGGCGCCTGCCGCTGACCACCATCGGGCTGGTGCAGTACCTGTCGCCGACGATTCAGCTGATCATCGGAGTGTGGGTGTTCCACGAGCCCTTCGACCGGGCGCGGCTGGCCGGTTTCGCCCTCATCTGGGCGGCGCTGCTGCTGTACTCGCTGGACGGCTGGCGCCGCAGCCGTGCGGCCGCCGCGCGGGCCTGAGCACGCTCAGGCCGCCGGCGTGCGGATCAGGTGGTCGAAGGCCGACAGCGCGGCCTTGGCGCCTTCGCCGGCGGCGATGACGATCTGCTTGTACGGTACCGTGGTCGCATCGCCGGCTGCAAACACGCCGGGCACGTTGGTCGCGCCGCGCGCGTCGACGATGATCTCGCCGTAGCGGCTGAGCTCGACCGTACCCTTCAGGAACTCGGTGTTCGGCACCAGGCCGATCTGCACGAACACGCCGGCCAGTGCCACCATCTGTTCCACGCCCGTCGCGCGGTTCTTGAAGCGCAGGCCGTTCACCTTGCTGCCGTCGCCGGTGATTTCCAGCGT
>JBEIHU010000307.1:0-2985 GCA_040381175.1 Burkholderiaceae bacterium | reverse complement strand
GGATCGAGGGCGTGACACGGGTGCACGACCGCGCGCCCACCGAAGGCGGCAGCTCGGGCAGCCCGGGTTCAACTCGCGGCTGTGGGAGGTGATCGCGCGTCATTGAGCCGGCGGCAAGATCGGCATGCCGAGGCTGAGCGGCAAGCCCGGCAGCCATGGCGCGAACGCGGGCATCGCGCTGCAGTCGATCATCGCCGCCATCAAGGGCGGCTGAGCGGCCTGCCCCCGCAGTCAGGCTGAACGCAGGGTCGTGCCATGCGGCCAGGGCCTGTTCATACTACGCAGGCGGGTGTGAACAGGCCCTAGACGATTGCGGGAAACGAAACGCGCTTGTGCCGGCTTCGGATTGGCGTCAACCGCAGCCGCTGTGGGCGCACCGGAGCCGACGTACGACAAGCGCCAATGCCGACGACGGCATGGCGTCCGCAGGCTTGGGCTCCCAGATCGATGAAGGCGAGGCCGCATCAGCCTCTGGGGTGATGGCGGGCATGCAATGCCTTCAGCCGCTCGCGCGCCACATGCGTGTAGATCGTCGTCGTCGAGATGTCGGCATGGCCCAGCAGCATCTGCACCGCACGCAGGTCGGCGCCATGGTTCAGCAGGTGCGTGGCAAAGGCATGGCGCAGCGTGTGCGGCGACAGCGGCGCATGGATGCCAGCCTGCAGCGCATGCGCCTTGATCAGCTTCCAGAACATCTGCCGCGTCATCGGCCCGCCGCGCGCGGTGACGAACAGCGCATCGCTGCCCTGCCCCTTCAGGATGGCGCCCCGCGCCTCGGCAAGGTAGCGGCGCACCCAGGCGTGGGCCTCGGCGCCAAAGGGCACCAGCCGCTCCTTCGCCCCCTTGCCGGTGACGCGCAACGCGCCCTCGTCCAGGCTGAGGTGCACCGTCTTCAGGCTCACCAGCTCGCTGACGCGCAGCCCGCTGGCATACATCAGCTCGATCATGGCGCGGTCGCGCAGGCCCAGCGGCGTGTCGGCGTCGGGCGCGGCCAGCAGCGCCTCGACCTGCGCTTCGCTCAGCACCTTGGGCACGCGCAGCGGCGTGCGCGCGGCCGACAGCTTCAGTGTCGGGTCAGCCTCGATCAGCCGCTCGCGCAGCGCCCAGCGGCAAAAGCGCTTGAACACGCTCAGCCGCCGGTTGGCCGTGGTGGCGCGGGTGGCCTGGTGGCGCTCGGCCATGTAGGCCAGCAGGTCCGATTCGCGCGCCTCCAGCAGGCCGCGGCCCGGCCCGGATCGCAGCCAGCGCGAAAGCAGGCTCAGGTCGCGCCGGTAGGCGGCCAGCGTCTGCGCCGACAGTCCGTCCTCGATCCACAGGGCATCGATGAAGCGGTCGATCTGCGCTGCACTTTCGTCCATCAACGCAAAAGCCACCTCGCGGTGGCTTCCTCGCGGGTTCGCAGCGTGCCTATTCCAGCGTCAGCTTCTGCTTGGCCACCACGTCCTGATAGACCTTGAGCTCGGCGGCGATCTGCGCGGCGAATTCGGCTGGCGAGTTGCCGATGATCAGCGAGCCGGTGTCCTCGATGCGCTTGCGCACGGCCGGGTCCTGCAGCACCTTCAGCGTGGCGGCGTTGATCTTGTCCACCGCGTCCTTCGGCGTGCCCTTGGGCGCGAGGATGCCGTAGTACGCCATGCGGTTCACCGGCTCCAGCCCCACTTCCTTGAAGGTCGGCACGTTGGGCAGCACCGCCAGGCGCTGCGGCGCGGCGACGACGATCGGCACCAGCCGGCCATCCTTGATGAAGGGCAGCGCCGACGGCATGTTGTCGAAGATGATCGGCACCTGGCCGGCCACGGTGTCGTTCAGCGCCGGGCCGGCGCCGCGGTATGGAATGTGCGTAATGAAGGTGCCTGACAGGCTCTTGTACAGCTCCATCTGCATATGGCCAATGGCCGCAGTCCCGGAACTGGCGAAGCTGTATTTGCCGGGATTGGCCTTGACCGCTGCCAGGAAGCTCTTGTAGTCCTTGGCCGGAAACGACGGGTGCACGGCGATGACGTTCGGTGTGGCGGCAATGTTGATCACCGGCACGAAGTCGGTCAGCGGGTTGTAGCCGATCTTGGTGTTGATGGCCGGGTTCGATGCCGTGGTGGATACCGTGGCCATGCCCAGCACATGGCCGTCGGGCGGGGCCTTGATCATTTCCAGCGCGCCGATCGAGCCGCCGCCGCCAGCCTTGTTCTCGATGATCACCTGCTGGCCAAGTTCCTTGCTCAGTCCGGGGCCGATGACCCTGGCAATGATGTCGGTTGTGCCGCCAGGTGCAAAGGGAACGATCAGCCGGATGTTCTTGCTGGGAAAGGCCTGTGCCAGTGCCAGCGCGGGTGCCAGGACCGCAGCGGCCAGGGCGGTCTTGATCAGTCTCGTCGACATGTTCGGGTTCTCCAGGTGAAGACAGGAATGCGGCGCAATGCGCCGGCACGCCGATGTTCCGATTGTGACGAAGCCGTGCAGGCCGCACCGTCAGGGTTGTTGCCGAGTGCACCCGGCGGCCGCCGGCTGTCAATGCAGGGCTTCGTCGCTGCGAGCGGGCAGCGCGGGGGCGCTGCCGACGCCGTCGCGGTCGAGCCCCGCCTGGCGCCGGGCCAGGTCGCGCCGCGCGCGCACCACCTTCTGCGCTTCCAGCACCCAGTGCTTCTTGATATGGAACCAGACGTCGGCCGCCCACAGGATGTTCTCGCTGGACACGGGGTCCTCCGGCAGCGGCGGCACCCGGTCAGGCGCATAGGCGTTGACCCAGTCGCGCAGCGCCGGGTCGCGCGCCAGGTGCGCGCTGCGGGCCACGTAGACATGCGAATAGTCGGCCGGCAGCTGCACGTTGCGCACCTGGGCGGCGCCGGCCGTCCGGTAGCGACCGCCGGCGCCGGGCAGGTCCCAGGCCACCAGGTCCACGGCCAGCGCGTAGCCAGTGAACTCACCCACCGTGTCGGGAATCGTGCGCAGCCGCCGCGCCATGCTCCACTGGTTGGGCAGCAGCAGCGC
>JBEIHU010000306.1:0-3103 GCA_040381175.1 Burkholderiaceae bacterium | reverse complement strand
GGCGCCCTTCACTGGGTACTGGATCTTGCCGTTCTCCACCCAGAAGGCCTCGCTGGCGGAGAACACGAACTTGCCGCTGGTGATGTCCACCTGCCCGCCGCCGAAGTTGGTGGCGTACAGCCCCTTCTTGATGCTGCCGATGATCTCTTCCTTGGTGCGCGTGCCCGAAAGCATGTAGGTGTTGGTCATGCGCGGCATCGGCACATGCGCATAACTCTCGCGCCGGCCGTTGCCGGTGGGCTTGACGCCCATCAGCCGCGCATTCATCGCGTCCTGGATGTAGCCCTTGAGGATGCCGTCCTCGATCAGCACGTTGCGCTGCGTGGCATGGCCCTCGTCGTCGATGTTCAGCGAGCCGCGGCGGTCGGCGAGGGTGCCGTCGTCGAGCACCGTCACGCCCTTGGCCGCCACGCGCTGCCCGATGCGCCCGGCAAAGGTGGACGAACCCTTGCGGTTGAAGTCGCCCTCCAGGCCATGGCCCACGGCCTCGTGCAGCAGCACCCCGGGCCAGCCCGGGCCGAGCACCACGCTCATCTCGCCGGCCGGCGCCGGGCGGGCTTCGAGGTTGGTCAGCGCGGCGTTCACAGCCTGCTCGACATACTCGCGCAGCCGCTCGTCCTGGAAGTAGCCCAGGCCGAAGCGCCCTCCGCCGCCGCCGGTGCCCACCTCGCGGCGGCCGTTCTGCTCGGCGATCACCGTCACCGACACCCGCACCAGCGGGCGCACGTCGGCAGCGCGGGTGCCGTCGGCGCGCGCCACCAGCACGACGTCGTATTCGGCGGCCAGGCCGGCCATCACCTGCACCACTCGCGGGTCCTTGGCGCGGGCCAGCTTCTCGACGCGTTCCAGCAGCGCCACCTTCTGCGCGCTGTCCAGCGTGGCGATCGGATCGGTGGGCGCATAGAGCCTTCGGCTGCCGGCATAGCGCGGCTTGCCGGCCACCTTGACACGCTTGTTCTGCCCGGCCGCGGCAATGGTGCGCACGGTGCGCGCCGCATCCAGCAGCGCGGCTTCCGACAGCTCGTCGCTGTAGGCGAAGGCGGTCTTTTCGCCAGCCACCGCGCGCACGCCCACGCCCTGGTCGATGCTGAAGCTGCCACTCTTGACGATGCCTTCCTCCAGGCTCCAGCCCTCGTGGCGGGTGCTCTGGAAGTACAGGTCGGCGTCATCGACACGGTGCTCGCCGATGGCGGCCAGCGCACGCGCCAGCGTTGATTCGTCCAGGCTGAAGGGGTCGAGCAGCACACGCTGGGCGATGGCCAGGCGTTCGAGGGTCGGTTCGCGGCTGATCATGGGCATGCCTCGCAAAGTGATCGGTTCATTGTAGGAGCCGGCGTCACGGCCGCGACGGCACGGGCCTTGGCCCGCCGCAGCCTATTCGGCTGTGCCGGCCTTGCGCTGCAGCGCCGCCTGGTACAAAGCGTTGCGCGGCGCCGCGCTGAGCTCGGCCGACAGCGCGACGGCCTGCTTCAACGGCAGCTCGCGCAGCAGCACGTCCAGCATGTGCAGTGCGGCCGAGGGCAGGCCGGCGGCCGGTACAGCCGCCGGCTCGGGCGCGTGCAGCACCAGCACGAACTCGCCGCGCAGGCGATGCGCATCCGCGGCCAGCCAGCCCGGCAAGTCCGCCGCGGGCATGGTGGCCACGGTCTCGAACTGCTTGGTCAGCTCGCGGCACAGCGTCAGCCTGCGCTGAGGCGCCAGCTCGGCAAGCTCGCCGGCCAGTGATTCGATGCGGTGCGGCGCTTCGAACAGCAGCTGCGCCGCCGTGCCCTGGCCCAGGCGCTGCAGCGCCGCGGCTCGTTCAGCGCCACGGGCCGGCAGGAAACCGAGGAATTCAAAGCCGTTGCTGCGCGCGTCGCCGGCCACGCTGAGCGCCGCCAGCGCACTGCTGGCCCCGGGAATGGGCAGCACGCGGCAGCCGGCCGCTGCCACCTGCGCCACCAGCGCCGCGCCAGGGTCGGACACCGCCGGCGTGCCGGCGTCGCTGACATAGGCCACGCGCTGGCCCAGCGCCAGCCGCTGCAGCACCAGCGTGGCGGCCTGGCTTTCGTTGTGCTGGTGCAGCGCGATCAGCGGCTTGTCCAGCCCGAGGTGGCGCAGCAGGCTGCCGCTGACGCGGGTGTCCTCGCAGGCCACGGCGTCGACGATGGCAAGAACGTGGATGGCGCGCAGCGTCAGGTCGGCCAGGTTGCCGATGGGCGTGGCCACGACATACAGCGCCGCTGCGGGATACTGCTGCATGCCCGCGGCCTGGGCGGCGGCGGATTGCAGGAGGGCGGGGTCGATGTTCAAGGCGGCGGGCCGGGGCGGCACGAAAGCGATCGGGGACGATGCCGAGTCGCTGGCGCTGGCCTATCTGCAGCGCCAGGGCCTCGTGCTCGTGCAGCGCAATTATCGAGTGGCGGGCGGTCCGCATGCGCGCGGCGCCGAAGTCGACCTGATCTTGCGCGAGCGCGACGGCACGCTGGTCTTCGTCGAGGTGCGCGCCCGTGCCACGGCCAGCCACGGCGGCGCGCTGGCCAGCGTCGGCCCGGCCAAGCAGCGGCGCATCGTCCGCGCCGCCCGGCATTACCTGCTGCGCCTGCCGGCGCTGCCGCCATGCCGCTTCGACGTGGTGGCGATCGAGGCCGCGCAGGTCAACTGGGTCAGGGCGGCCTTCGATGCGCAGTGACCGCCCGGCTACTGCAGCGCAAAGCTCAGCGAGTAGCTGCCACTGCTGCCGGATGCAAAGTAGGCACGCGTGGCCAGCGTGACGGCCGCGGCGCCACCGTTGGTGACCTCAATCTGGAGCGTGCCGCCGGGCCCGCCAACGATGTTCGACAGCGCCATGCCGTTGCTCAGCAGCACGCCCAGGCCCATGCCCGTCTTGGCGGCAGGCCTGAGCGTGATCAGCACTTTGCGGCGGGCCGGCAGGCTGAACTTGAGATAGTCGTTGTCGGCCGACGCCGTGGCGCCGCTGAAGGTGGCCGGCAGTGCCGCCAGAAGTTGCGCCGTGGCCAGGGTGTTGTTCGGCTCGCGCTCGGCGACGGCGCCGGGTGCGGGCGCCGGTGCGGGCGAGGGCGCCGGTGCGGGCGCCGGTGCGGGCGCGGGTGCGGGTGCGGGT
>JBEIHU010000305.1:0-3126 GCA_040381175.1 Burkholderiaceae bacterium | reverse complement strand
TACCTGGCGCAGCTGGCGCTGGCCCGTGATGCCGGCCTGCCGGTGATCCTTCACGTGCGGCGTTCGGCCGACGCGCTGCTCAACGGGCTGCGCCGCGTGGGCGTGCCCGGCGGCATTGCCCACGCATTCAATGGCAGCGAGGTGCAGGCCCGGCAGTTCGTCGCGCTGGGCTTCAAGCTCGGCTTCGGCGGCGCGATGACCCACGAGCGGGCGCTGCAGATCCGGCGCCTGGCCGCGTTGCTGCCTGAACAGGCGTTGGTGCTCGAGACCGACGCGCCGGACATCCCGCCGCAGTGGCTCTATCTCAATGCGGCGCAGCGAGGCGAGGACCCGCAGGCGCGCAATGAACCGGCCGAATTGCCGCGCATTGCACAGACGCTGGCCGGGTTGCGTGGCTGGACGCTGCAGCACACTGCCGAGATCACCCGCGCCAACGCGCTCGGCGCGCTGCCGAGGCTGGGCACATGAGCGTGGCGGGGCCTTCGGACAGCGGGTTGCTGCAGTGCCTGCCGCCAGTGATCGGGCGCCGCACGCGCTTGCTGGTGCTGGGCAGCTTCCCGGGTGCGGCCTCGCTGGCCGCCGGGCAGTACTACGCCCATCCGCGAAACCAGTTTTGGCCGCTGCTTTCGGCCCTGCTGGGCGAGCCGCTGACGCAGCTGGGCTATGCGCGGCGCCTGCAGCGATTGCGCGCGCACGGCCTGGGCCTTTGGGACGTGATCGCCGAGTGCCGGCGCGACGGCAGCCTGGACAGTGCCATCCGCGACGCCCGCTACAACGACCTGGCCAGCCTGCGCCGGCGCGCGCCGCAACTGCGGTCCGTCGCTCACAACGGCGGCGAGTCAGCACGGGCCATGGGCATCACGGCCGGGCTCGGCCTGGCGGTGTACCGGCTGCCGTCCAGCAGCCCGGCCAACGCCGGCTGGAGTTTCGAGCGCAAGCTCGCGGCCTGGCGCGATGTCTTCCGGGCCTGCGGTCTCCCGCCGGCCTGACCGCGCTGGCGCTCGGCTATCGTGCCGGGCTGCCCATGGTGACCCGCAAGACTCCCGTTCCGCGCCTGCCCGAGGCGACCGTCTCCGAATTCGACGGCGTGCGCAGCCTTCACCTCGGCACGATCTGGATCCAGGGCTCGATGCGCATCGCCCGGCCGGACTATGTCGAGCTCGACTACGTGCAGCGCATGCTGGCCAGCCTGCTGTGGCTGCCGTCGGGGCGGCTGGGCAGCGGCCACGCGGTGCAGCTGGGTCTGGGAGCGGGCGCGATCACCCGCTTCACCTTCAAGGCGCTGCGGATGCGGACCACGGCAGTGGAACTGAACCCGGCGGTCATCGCCGCCTGTCGCATCGCCTTCCACCTGCCAGCTGACGGACCAAAGCTGCAGGTGCTCAACCAGGATGCCGGTGCCTGGGTGCACGACCCGGCCCATCAGCGCAGCGTGCAACTGCTGCACGTGGACCTGTACGACCACGATGCCGCAGCGCCGGTGCTGGACGATGCGCGCTTCTATGCCGCCTGCCGCGGCGTGCTGTCCGAAGGCGGCGTGATGAGCGTCAACCTTTTCGGCCGGGACGCCTGTTTCGATCGCAGCGTGGAACGGATCGCCTCGGCCTTCGGCCGCGCCCAGGTCTGCGGCCTGCGGCCGACCCGGGAAGGCAACTGCGTGGTGCTGGCCGGGCGTGACGTATTGCTGCCCGATCGGGCCACGCTGCTCGAGCGCGCGGCTACCATCGAAGCCCGCTTTGGCGCCTGGGGGCTGCCAGCGCGCAAGTGGCTGCGCATGCTGCGTCCGCTGGCGCCCTGAAGCCTCCCGGCCCGGCACCGGCCGATCGACCCGAACATGACCCAGCCTTCCGTCAAGCCCGTTGGCGCCATGACCGACCCGTTGGTGCCGCCGCGCGCGCCTTGGAAGGGCAAACTCGACTGGAAGCTGTTGCTCGGCTGGCTGCGCGACGACAAGCTGATCTCGGCCGAAGACGGCGAGCGCGTGACCCGCCGCTTCGTCGCCGGCGCGTCCAGCCAGCATGCGCTGGTGCGCCTGGGCGGCGCCGGGCTGGTTCGCACCGGCAGCGCGCAGCCGCTGGACCCCGAGGCCCTGACCGAAGGGCTGGCACAGCGCATCGCCTTGCCCTACGTGCGCATCGACCCCCTGACGGCCGACGTCGGCCGCGTCGCCGACGTCATGTCGGTTCACTACGCCGAAAGCCGCTGCGCGCTGCCGGTGCAGATGAACAACCACGACGTGGTCATCGCCACCGCCGAGCCCTTCGACCTGGGCTGGGTGAGCGAGATCGAGGCGCACACTCGGCGCAGCGTCAGGCTGGTGCTGGCCAATCCGCAGGAGGTGCGCAAGTACACCACCGAGTTCTATGCGCTAGCCAAGTCGGTGCGCGCGGCGCAGAAGAGCGGCGAGGTCTCGCCCGCGGCAAGCTTCGAGCAGCTGGTCGAGCTGGGCAAGACCGCCAAGCAGCTCGACGCCAACGACCAGGGCGTGGTGCAGGTGGTCGATTGGTTGTGGCAGTACGCCTTCGACCAGCGCGCCAGCGACATCCACCTGGAGCCGCGGCGCGAGATGGGCGCCATCCGCTTCCGCATCGACGGCGTGCTGCACACGGTGTACCAGGTGCCGCTGGGCGTGATGAACGCGATGACCTCGCGCATCAAGCTGCTCGGCCGCATGGACGTGGTGGAAAAGCGCCGCCCGCTGGACGGGCGCATCAAGACCAAGCGCCCCGACACTGCCGACAAGATCGGTGCCGAAGTGGAGATGCGGCTGTCGACACTGCCCACCGCTTTCGGCGAGAAGCTGGTGATGCGCATCTTCGACCCCGAGACCGCGGTCAAGAGCGTCGAGGCGCTGGGCTTCGGCGCGCACGACACGCAGCGCTGGCAGGAGCTGATCGCGCGGCCGCACGGCATCATCCTGGTCACCGGACCGACAGGCAGCGGCAAGACCACCACGCTGTACAGCACGCTCAAGGCGCTGGCGTCGGACGAGGTGAACATCTGCACCATCGAAGACCCGATCGAAATGATCGAGTCGGCCTTCAACCAGACGCAGGTGCAGCCGGCGCTGGACATGGGTTTTGCCGAAGGGCTGCGTGCGCTGATGCGGCAGGACCCGGACATCAT
>JBEIHU010000304.1:0-3160 GCA_040381175.1 Burkholderiaceae bacterium | reverse complement strand
GTCGGCCGCCGGGTTGCAGCCCTGCATGATCTCGGCACGCTTAATGGTGGCGATGCTGCGCGCATCGGCCAAGCTGATGTCTGGGTAGCGGCCGATCGTCAGCTCGCGGCGCCGGCCGCCATGTCGATAGCGAAGTATCCAGCCCGCCGCGCCCGCGGTGGACAGCGTGAAGGTCGCCCGTTGCCATCGGCCTTGGCCAGCGGTGTGCCCGCCTTGATCCAGTGCCTGAGTTGCAGGTCCGACAGAAGGCCTTTGTCGCGTGCCATGTCCACCCCATTGTTCGGATGTGGGCCGGATCGCAGCTACCCGTCTAGCTACCCAGCCAGCTACCCAATTTGAGTGGAACTTGGTGAGACGTCAAGATCCCGAAAATCCGCTGAAACCCGAAATCGCCAGCATTCATGCGGGTTTGCGGGTGGCAAGTGGGCCGGCGTGAGACGCCGTGAAACCCTACATCAGCACAATGTCGTACTGCTCCGGATTCATCGAAGGCTCGGTGCTCAGCGAAATCGGCTTGCCGATGAACTCCGACAGCCCCGCCAGGTGCACGCTCTCCTCGTCCAGGAACATCTCCACCACCGCCGCGCTGGCGACGATGCGGAACTCCTTCGGGTTGAACTGCCGCGCCTCGCGCAGGATCTCGCGCAGGATGTCGTAGCACACGCTGCGCGCGGTCTTCACCTGGCCGCGGCCTTCGCAGGTGGGGCAGGGCTCGCACAGCATGTGCGCCAGGCTCTCGCGCGTGCGCTTGCGCGTCAGCTCCACCAGCCCCAGCTGCGAGAAGCCGCTCACCGTGGTGCGCGTGCGGTCGAGCGCCAGCTGCTTGCGGAACTCGGCCAGCACCGCCTGCTGGTGGTCCTCGCGCGTCATGTCGATGAAGTCGACGATCACCATGCCGCCCAGGTTGCGCAGCCGCAGCTGGCGGGCGATGGCACCGGCGGCCTCGAGGTTGGTCTTGAACACCGTGTCCTCGAAGTTGCGCGCGCCGACGAAGCCGCCGGTGTTGATGTCGATGGTGGTCATGGCCTCGGTCTGGTCGATGACCAGCGTGCCGCCGCTCTTCAGCTCCACCTTGCGCGCCAGCGCGCGCACGATCTCGTCCTCGATGCCGAACAGGTCGAAGATCGGCCGCTCGCCGCGGTACAGCTCCAGCTTGGCGGCGCTGCGCGGCATGTAGGTCTCACCGAAGGCCTTGAGCTTGTCGTACTGCAGGCCCGAGTCGATGCGGATGGCCTGCGTGGCCTCGCTGGCCAGGTCGCGCAGCACGCGCTCGGCCAGGCTCAGGTCCTGGTGCAGCAGCGTGCCCGGCGGATTGGACTGCGCACGCTCGCGAATGGCGGCCCAGGTCTTGCGCAGGTAGGCGATGTCGTCGGCCAGCTCGGCGTCGCTGGCTTCCTCGGCGTTGGTGCGCAGGATGAAGCCTCCGCCCTTGGCGCCGTCGCCCTCGCCCACCAGCGCCTGCATGCGCGTGCGCAGCTGCTCGCGCAGTTCGGCCGAGCCGATCTTCTGGCTGATGCCGATGTGCTTGTCGTGCGGCAAAAAGACCAGCATGCGCCCGGCGATCGACACCTGCGCCGACAGCCGCGCGCCCTTGGTGCCGATCGGGTCCTTGATGACCTGCACGGTCAGCGACTGGCCTTCGAAGAGCTGGCGCTCGATGGGCGTGGCCGCGGCCTCGCCGCGCGCGCCCGTGCCATTGGCCGGCGGGTTGAGGTCGGCCACGTGAAGGAAGGCGGCGCGGTCCAGCCCGATGTCGATGAAGGCGCTTTGCATGCCCGGCAGCACGCGCGCCACCTTGCCCAGGTAGACGTTGCCCACCAGGCCGCGCTCCAGCGTGCGCTCGATGTGCAGCTCCTGCACCGCGCCGTTCTCGATGACGGCCACGCGCGTCTCCTGCGGGGCCCAGTTGATGAGGATGTCCTGGTTGGCCATGTTGGGCGCAGAGTCTAGGGCACCGCCATGCCGGCCGCGCGCAGCAGCAGCGCGGTCTCGTGCAGGGGCAGGCCCATGATGCCGCTGTGGCTGCCGTCGATGTGCGCGATCCAGCTGGCGATGGCGCCCTGTATGGCATAGGCGCCGGCCTTGCCGAAGGGCTCGCCGCCGGCCACGTAGGCGTCGATGGCGGCGGCCGGCATGGCGGCAAAGCGCACGTGCGACACCTGCAGCGCAGCGCGGCTGCGCCGGCCGTCGTGCACCGCCACGGCCGTCAGCACGCGGTGCGTGCGGCCGGACAGCGCCTGCAGCATGGCGCAGGCGTCGGCAGCATCGGCCGGCTTGCCCAGGATGCGCCGGCCCAGGGCCACGGTGGTGTCGGCGCACAGGATGGGCGCCGCCGGCTCGCCGCGCCGCTGCAGCCGCGCCACCGCAGCGCGCAGCTTGGCGCGCGTGACGCGCTGCACGTAGGCGGCCGGCAGTTCGCCCGCTTCCGCGGCCTCCAGCGCCTCGGCATCCTCGGCCGGGTCGGGCAGCAGCAGCCGGTGGACCACGCCGATCTGCTGCAGCAGCTGTGCGCGGCGGGGGCTTTGCGATGCGAGCCAGACGAACCCGGGCGAAGCGTTCATTCGCGGTGGTAAGGGTGGCCCTGCAGCAGCGTCCAGGCGCGGTACAGCGCCTCGGCCAGCAGCACCCGCGCCAGGGCATGCGGCAGCGTCAGGTCCGACAGGCGCAGCGTCTCGTCGGCGCCGGCCTTGAGCGCGGCGTCCAGCCCGTCGGGTCCGCCCAACAGCAAGGCCACGTCGCGCCCTTCGCCGCGCCAGCTGCGCAGCCGCTCGGCCAGCTGCGGCGTGCTGGCGGCGCTGCCGCGCTCGTCGAGCACCACGCGGCGCACGCCTTTGGGCACGGCGGCGTCGATGCGCTGCGCTTCGGCCGCCATGCACTGCGCGGCGCTGCGGCCGCTGCGCGGCTCGGCCTTGAAGGCCTTGATCTCCAGCCGCATCTCGGGCGGGAAGCGCTTGGCGAAGTCGGCCCAGGCGGCATCGGCCCAGGCGGGCTGGCGCTGGCCGACGGCCAACACCAGCAGCTTCATCCGCGGCGCTTGGCTGCGGTGGCGGCTCGGCCGGCAGGCGCCTTGGCGCCCCGGTTGGCCGGCCGCTTGGCTGCCGGCTTGCCCACCACCAGGGTGCGCGCCTTGCCCTGGCTGGCGGGTTGGCGCGGGTTGGAG
>JBEIHU010000303.1:0-3239 GCA_040381175.1 Burkholderiaceae bacterium | reverse complement strand
GGAACCAACTGCACGTATTCGCACCGTTGCCGCTTCGTGCTGTTCGAGAAGGGCATGGACTTCGAGATCCGCGACGTGGATCTGTTTGCCAAGCCCGAGGACATTGCGCTGATGAACCCGTACAACGAGGTGCCTATCCTCGTCGAGCGCGACCTGATCCTGTATGAGTCGCACATCATCAACGAGTACATCGACGAGCGCTTCCCGCACCCGCAGCTGATGCCGGGTGATCCGGTGGCGCGGGCGCGGGTGCGCTTGTTCCTGTTCAACTTCGAGAAGGAACTCTTCGCGCATGTCGACCTGCTCGAGTCGCGCGGCGTCAAGGCCACCGAAAAGCAGCTTGAGCGCGCCCGCTCGCAGATCCGCGACCGGCTGACGCAGCTGGCGCCGATCTTCCTGAAGAACAAGTTCATGCTCGGCGACGACTTCTCGATGCTCGACGTGGCCATCGCGCCTTTGCTGTGGCGTCTCGACTACTACGGGATCGACCTGTCGAAGAACGCGCTGCCGCTGCTGAAGTACGCCGAACGCATCTTCTCGCGCCCGGCCTACATCGAGGCGCTGACGCCGTCCGAGAAGGTCATGCGCAAGTAGCGCGGTGCTGTCGAGGCATTGCCCATGAACAAGCCGATCACGCCGGATTCGCAGGGCACATCGACTCGGCCGTACCTGATCCGCGCGCTGCACGACTGGTGCACGGACAACGGCTTCACGCCCTATGTGGCGGTGTACGTCGATGCCAGCGTGCAGGTGCCGCTGGAGTACGTCAAGAACAACGAGATCGTGCTCAACGTCGGTTTCGAGGCCACCACGGCGCTGAAGCTGGGCAACGACACCATAGAGTTCAAGGCCCGCTTCGGCGGCATGGCGCGCGAGATCGTGGTGCCGGTGGACCATGTGGTCGCGATCTACGCGCGCGAGAACGGCCAGGGCATGGCCTTTCCGGTGCCCGCGGAGCCGGGCGCTGCGCCCGGCGAGACCGCTGCCGACGCCGAGCCGGCTGACGGCTCGCCGCTGCGCGGCCTGCGGTTGGCGACGACCGAGACGGATGCCGCCCCGCAGGCGAAGCCCGGCCCGAGCGTGCCTCCGGATGAGCCGCCCGAACCCAGCAGCCCGCGGCCTGCGCTGAAGCGCATCAAGTAGCACGCACCTAGAATCGCCCCAGCGTTCCGCGCCGGCTTAGCTCAGTTGGTAGAGCACCCGCCTTGTAAGCGGAAGGTCGTCAGTTCGACTCTGACAGCCGGCACCATCCCAAGGCCTCGCCCGCGGGTTCAGAGCGACCGAACCTTGATGCGGATGGGCGTCGCCCGCCAGCCCTGGCGTGTCAAGGCGGCTTCCAGTTCAGGCAGCAGCTGGCGCAGCTTCGAGGCGGCCGCGCCGCTTGGCGCCAGCAGCGACCAGCCGGTGTCGTCCAGCGGGCCCGCCCTGACGGCATCGCGCAGCGGCTCAGGCAGGTGCTCGCGCACGGCGGCGAGTCGGTCCTGCGATTCCTGCAGCCGCCGCAGCAGGCCAGCCAGGGGCTGGCTCTGGTCGAGCGCACTGGCCAAGGCCAAGGTGCCTTGGCTGGGGTTGGCAATGATTCTGCGGCCCGGCATGGAGGCGAGTTTAGCGATGCGGGTCGGTCGAGGTGCCGCGGGCCGATGTCGCGCGAGCGCGCGCGCCCTCGCCGGCGCCGCCCGGCCGCGCAAGCTGGCACGGTCCGGGTCCCAAGGTCGGCGGCGCAGCCTCGCTGCCCAGGGTGCGGGTGCTAAACTCGCCGGCCTTTGCGGGTCCGGCCGAGCTTGCAAGAAGCGCGTCGGAACCCACCTGACCTTCAGCTGTGCCCGAATGGCTTTTCGGGTGCGTGCCCGGCCCGTGCCGGGCGCGGGGCGCCCGCAGTCCACCCATTCGTGATGCCGCATGTTGCCAAAGATCCTGACCCAGATTTTCGGTAGTCGCAACGACCGCCTGCTGAAGAGCTACCGACGCACGGCGCAGCAGGTCAACGCACTGGAGCCGAAGTTCGAGGCGCTGGACGAGGCAGCCCTGCGCGGCAAGACGGCCGAATTCCGGCAGCGGCTGGCGCAGGGCGAGCCGCTGGACAAGCTTCTGCCCGAGGCCTTCGCGGTGGTTCGCGAAGCCGGCAAGCGCGTGCTCAAGATGCGCCATTTCGACGTGCAGCTGATGGGCGGCATCGCCTTGCACGAAGGCAAGATTGCCGAGATGCGCACCGGCGAGGGCAAGACGCTGGTCGCCACGCTGCCGGTGTACCTGAACGCGCTGGCCGGCAAGGGCGTGCACGTGGTCACGGTCAACGACTACCTGGCACGCCGCGATGCCGAATGGATGGGCCGCATCTACACCTACCTGGGGCTGACGGTGGGTGTCAACGTGCCCGGCATGCAGCGCGATGAGAAGCAGGCCGCCTACGCAGCCGACGTCACCTACGGCACGAACAACGAGTTCGGCTTCGACTACCTGCGTGACAATATGGTCCAGTCGGTCGAAGACCGCGTGGCACGGGGCCTGACCTACGCCATCGTCGACGAGGTCGACTCGATCCTGATCGACGAGGCCCGCACGCCGCTGATCATCAGCGGCCAGGCCGAAGACCACACCGACCTCTACCTGAAGGTCGACAGCATCGCGCCGCTGCTGAAGAAGCAGATTGGCGAAGCCGACCCTCGTACCGGCGAAGGTGTGATCGAGCCCGGTGATTTCACCGTCGACGAAAAGCAGCACCAGATCTTCCTGACGGAAGCGGGCCACGAAAACGCGGAGAAGCTGCTGGTGGCCAATGGCCTGCTGGCCGAAGGCGCCAGCCTGTACGACGCGGCCAACATCGCGCTGATGCACCACGTGTACGCCGCGCTGCGTGCCCGCAACCTCTACCACCGTGACCAGCACTACGTCGTGCAGAGTGGCGAAGTCATCATCGTCGACGAGTTCACTGGCCGCCTGATGACGGGACGCCGCTGGAGCGATGGCCTGCACCAGGCCGTCGAGGCGAAGGAAAAGGTTCAGATCCAGGCCGAGAACCAGACGATGGCCTCGGTGACCTTCCAGAACTACTTCCGGCTGTACAGCAAGCTGGGTGGCATGACGGGCACGGCCGATACCGAAGCCTACGAGTTCCAGGAGATCTACGGCCTGGAAACGGTGGTCGTTCCGCCCAACAAGCCCACGGTGCGCAAGGACGAGCTGGACCTCATCTACAAGACGGCGCCGGAAAAGCACGATGCGGTGCTGGCGGACATCCG
>JBEIHU010000302.1:0-3258 GCA_040381175.1 Burkholderiaceae bacterium | reverse complement strand
CGCGGCGGCGCGCGCGGCCAGGCCCAGCAGCACCGCGCACAGGCCCTGCAGCACCAGCGCGCGCGACGGCGCCGCGCCTTCGAACTCGGCCAGGATTTGCGCCATCAGCGCGGCCAGCGCGCTGCTGGCGGCATACACCCCGCCGCCGGCCAGCGCCTGGCGTTCCTCGCCCGAGCGCGGCAGCAGCTGCTCGACAAGGTCGTCGGCGAGCGTTGCCACCCAGCCCTGCGTGCCGGGTTCGAAGGCAAAGGCATGCACCGCGCCCGGCGGCACGCTGACCAGCGACATCGCCGCCAGCGGCAGCGCCTGGCCTTCCAGGTGCGCGGTGCCGCCGCCGCTGCGCAGCAGCAGCAGCTGGTGCAGGCGCACGTGGCGGTGCGCAGCCAGCTCCCAGTCGTGCAGCGCCGAGCGCGTGGCGATGGTCTCGATATGCATCGGATCCGGCAGGTTGGCCGTTTCGCCGAACAGGCCGTAGCTGTGGATCGAGGCACTGCACATGTTCGAAATGTACAAGTCGCGGACGGATCTGGCCATTCCGCCGGAGCCCGCCGCAGGCGAAGATCCGGCCCTGCGCCAAAGCCCCCCCCGGAGACAAGCATGAAGACCCAGGTTTGCATCATCGGCGGCGGCCCGTCGGGGCTGCTGCTGTCGCAGCTGCTGCATCTGAAAGGCATCGCCACCGTCGTGCTCGAGCGGCAAAGCCGCGAGTACGTGCTCGGCCGCATCCGCGCCGGCGTGCTGGAACACGGCTTCGCCTCGCTGATGCGCGAGGCGCAGTGCGGCGAGCGCATGGACCGCGAAGGCGAGATCCACGAGGGCTTCTTCATCTCCAACCAGGGGCAGATGAACCGCGTCGACCTGCACAAGTACAGCGGCGGCAGCTCGGTGGTGGTGTACGGCCAGACTGAACTCACGAAGGACCTGTACGAGGCGCGCGACCGCATGAAGGGCGTGGTGGTCCACAACGCCGAGGACGTGCAGCCGCACGATCTGACCAGCGCCCGGCCCCATGTCACCTACCGCAGCGGCGACGAGATCGTGCGCATCGACTGCGACTACGTGATCGGCACCGACGGCTTCCACGGCGTGAGCCGCAAGTCGATCCCGAAGGATGTGCTGCGCGAATACGAGAAGGTCTACCCCTTCGGCTGGCTGGGCGTGCTGTCGCGCACCAGGCCGGTGTCGCCGGAGCTGATCTATGCCCGCCACGAGCGCGGCTTCGCACTGTGCTCGCTGCGCTCGCAGGTGCTGAGCCGCTACTACATCCAGGTGCCGCTGACCGACAGCGTGGAGGACTGGAGCGACGACGCCTTCTGGGCCGAGCTGAAGCGCCGGCTGCCGGCCGACGTGGCCGATCGCATGGTGACCGGAGCGTCGATCGAGAAGTCGATAGCGCCGCTGCGCAGCTTCGTCGCCGAGCCGATGCGCTACGGCAACCTGTTCCTGGCGGGCGATGCCGCGCACATCGTGCCGCCCACTGGCGCGCGCGGGCTCAACAGCGCGGCGTCCGACATCTACTACCTGTACCACGCGTTGGTGGCGCACTACCAGCGCGGCGACGACAGTGCCTTGCAGGGCTATTCGGCCAAGGCGCTGGCGCGGGTGTGGAAGGCGCAGCGCTTCTCGTGGTGGATGACGACGATGCTGCACACCTTCCCCGACAGCATCGAATACGACCAGAAGCTGCAGCAAACCGAGCTCGACTACCTGTTCTCGTCCGAGGCTGCGCAGCGCTCGCTGGCCGAGAACTACGTCGGCCTGCCGTTCTGAGGCCTGCAGGCCGGCCCCGGAAATGCGCGCGGCCTGCGCTGGTCAGTATTGCAGCCGCGCGTACAGCGTCTTCTGTGCCGCCTCGCGCGCCTGACCCAGCGTGTGGATGCCCTGGGCCTGCAACAGAGGCACCAGCTTCAGGAACACCTCGGCCGTGACCATCGCGTCGCCCAGCGCGGTGTGCCGGCCCATCACGGTGACGCCCAGCCGCGCGGCGATGGCCTCGAGCCCGTGCGACTCCTGGTTCGGCTGCGCCACCGCGGACAGCAGCAGCGTGTCCAGCACCGGCTGCTCGAAGCGCAGGCCGGTGCGCGCCTCCTTCAGCTGCAGGAAGCGCATGTCGAAGGCGGCGTTGTGGGCCACCAGCACCGTGTCCTGCGCAAAGGCGTGGAAGGCCGGCAGCACGGTGTCGATGGTCGGCTGTCCCTGCACCATCTGCGGCTCGATCCCGTGGATCGGGATGCCGGCCGGCGGGATGTTGCGCTGCGGGTCGACCAACTGTTCGAAGCATTCCTGCCGGCGCAGCTTGCCGCCGACGATTCGCGTCGCGCCGATCTGGATGATCTCGTCGCCCTCCGACGGGTTCAGGCCGGTGGTCTCGGTGTCGAAGACGGTGTAGCTCAGCTCGGCAAGCGGCCGCTCGTCCAGTGCACGGCTCGACTCGGTCTGCGCAAAGAGGTCGAAGTCGTAGTACTCGGGCCGGCTCTCGCTGCGCACGAAGGTCTCGGCCTCCAGCGCGGGTTGCGCGCCGGCCAGCGGCAGCAGGAAGCGGAAGAAGGCCGCATGGCGCACGCGCTCGCGCTCGAACCAGAACTCCGCGCCGTGGCGCTGCACCACGTCGCGAACCGACAGCGCGCTGCCCTCGCCGCCGGCGCGCATCGGCTCGGTTTCCCAGCCGATGACGGTCTCGGTGCTCATCGCCTGGCCGGTCCAGACCAGGTCGAGGTGCGCACGCGCCGCATGCGGCGCCGGCGCCAGGCGCAGCTCGACCAGCTTGATGTCGTACTCGCCGGCCAGCCGCGCCGCGAGACTGGCCAGCGCCTGCAGCAGCGAGAAGCTCTCCACCTTCAGCCACAAGCTGCGGTCCACCTCGTACGGCGCCAGGCGCAGGCCCAGGGCCTCGATGCGGCGCGCCGCGGCCTGCACCAGGTCGGCGCCGAGCATGTCTTCGAGCGGCCAGCGAGTGCGCATGTCCTGCGCGCCGCGTGCGGCCAGCTGCTGCAGCCGCCCGCCCATGGCCCGCAATTCGTCGCGCACCACGGCCTGGAAGCGCTCGCGCATTGGGGCGTCCAGGTCGGGCAGCTCCAGCATTTCAACCGCCGCCTGCAGGTTGCCCAGCGACGCGCGCGTGCCTTCGGTGAAGCCGTGCAGCAGCGCGTCCCGGGCCGATTCCTGCTCGTATTCGCGGGTGATGTTCTCGAGCATCAGCACGAAGCCGTGGCGCTCCCGCGCCGGCGCGGCCGCGGCCGCGGCCTGGCCGCCCGGCGG
>JBEIHU010000301.1:0-3330 GCA_040381175.1 Burkholderiaceae bacterium | reverse complement strand
TGTGGGTCGGCTGCCGGCCAGGCGACACCGGCGAGCGACCGGTCACTACGAAGTTGCCGACGTTCGCAACGTGCACAGGGCCGCTCTCTTCGTGACTGCGGCGCGTCCTCGAACGCCCGTTTGCAAGCTTCTTCATGAAGCGGCCACCAACGGGCCTTCGTGACGCGTCGGAAGGCTATCCCTCTTGTCGTATTACGTTTATCGTAAAATTATGCGCTCATGATCCGGAGCTTTCGCTGCAAGGACATGCAGGCCTTGTTCGAAGGCGGACATCCGAAGCGCTTCCGCGCCATCGAGATGGTCGCGACCCGCAAGCTGGCGATGCTGGACGCGGCGAAGACGCTGGACTCTATGCGTTCGCCGCCGGGCAATCGGCTTGAGGCGCTCAAGGGTACCCGGGCAGGGCACTAGCGCGCGCGCATCAACGATCAGTGGCGGCTCTGCTTCGTCTGGACCGACTTCGGTCCGGACCAGGTCGAGATCGTTGCCTGTCACTGAAGGAGTGTGGCGATGGGGCGAACTGTCAACCGAATGCGCGCGGTGCATCCGGGCGAAGTGTTGCGTGAGGAGTATCTGGCGCCATTGAGCCTTAGCGTGAACGCGCTCGCCATGGCGCTGGGAGTACCTGCCACGCGCATTCACTAGATCGTGAAGGAGCGCCGCGGCATCACTGCCGACACGGCCGAACGGTTGGCGCGCTACTTCGGGGGCGATGCCGCGTCGTGGCTGGCACTGCAAGCCGACTACGACCTGAAGACCTTGGCCACACGGGACGACATTGCTCGCAAGGTATCGCCGCGCGAGGGCGCGCCTGCAGAGCACATGGCCAAGTTGCTCGAAGAGATTCATCCGGGCGAGGTCGCCGCTTGGCGGCAGTCGCATGGTCGATCGTGCCTGCGCGGCGCGCGCTCGGTTGAGCGTAGCGGGATGCGGCCTTCTGGCCGAATGACTTCGGTTCCCGACCCACCGACGCCGCAGCAGTGACTTCAGGCCAGCAACTCCACCGGCGGCGTCAGCGCGAGACCCTTTGCCCGCTTCGCCAGTCGTTGGTCGAATGTCGCGAATCCGGAAGCACGTGAACTGCGCGCCAGGTGCAGCGCATCGGCGAAATCAAGACCTTTGTCGAACGCATCGACCGCCGCCAGGACCGCGTCGCGATCTTCGAGCGTGATGTGTTCGATGCTCGCCAGCGCCCGCAACACGCGGGAAATGTCCCTCGTGGGCAGCTCGTAGAACCCACGCATGACCCATTCCAGTTCCAGCAGCACGGTCACCGAGACGAACGATCGTTCGGAGAGTGCGGCGACGGCTGCAGGCCGTTGTTTGGCGGTCTGTACATCGTCGGCATCATCGACGAAGAACCGCGCCAGGACATTCGTATCCAGCGCCCTCATGGCTTGCCGCGCCGCGAACGGGTCAGCAGCGACGCTGGGTCAAAGTCCTCCAGGCGACGTGCGACACCACGCGCCGGCGCCTTGACCATGCCTGCCATCGCGCTCATGTCGGCCGTCGCGACCGACCGCACGACGCGCAGCTTCAGCCCGTCCGATTCCTCGATCACTTCGATCCGGGCGCCTGTACCCATACCGAGCCGGCGCCGCAATGCGGCGGGCAAGACGATCTGGCCTTTCGAGGAGACGAGGAGCGTCGACATGTGGGTTCCCGAACCAAGCAAACACCGATTATCCTAGCGTGGCTTACGTGGTAAGGCAAAGACTGCCGGTCAGGCCGGCCGCGGCCAGGGCAGTTCGCCCGGGCCGCAGCCGCGAGGCACCACCGTTGGCGGCCTACACGCAACGCCGGTGCCGCTCGATGCAGGTGTCCAGCGTCTCGCCGCCATCACGCCGCCACCAGTTCGTGCTGGAAAAGATCTCCACCTCGCAGTAGCCGGCGAAGCCTTGCGCCTCGACCGCCGCGCGGATGGCCCGGATGTCGATGATGCCGTCGCCCATCATGCCGCGGTCTTCCAGCAGGTGCGTGGTCGGCGTGAGCCAGTCGCACACATGAAAGGCCAGCAGCCGTTGCTTGCCGGCACGCTCGATCTGCACATGCAGCTTCGGGTCCCACCACACGTGGTACAGGTCGACGGCCACGCCGAGCGCGCCACTTCTTGAGGGGTCGAGCGCGTCGCAGACGTCCAACGCCTGTTCCAGCGTGTTGATGCAGGCGCGGTCGGCCGCGTACATCGGGTGCAGCGGCTCGATGGCCAGCGGCATGTGCCGTTCGCGCGCATCGTCCAGCAACGCGGCGATGCCTTCGGTGACCTGCGCGCGGGCGCCGGCGATGTCGCGGTGTGCCGCCTTGCCGGCCAGCGCGCCGGGCAGGCCGCCGACCACCAGCACCAGACAGGGTGCGTTCAGCGTGCAGGCTTCGTCGAGCGCGCGCCTGTTGTCGTCGCGCACCGCCTGGCGCGACGCGGCATCGGTGTAGGTGAACATGCCGCCGCGGCAGTAGCCCGACAGCTCCAGACCATGGCTCTTCAGCCGCTGCGCCGTGGCCTGCAGCCCGGCCGCGGCCACCTGGTCTCGCCAGGGCGACACCGCGCGGATGCCGCGTGCGGCGCAGGCGTCCAGGATGTCCAGCAGCGGCCAGTCGTGGCTGCGCTGCTTGCGCACCGTGGCGGTGTTGATCGACAGCCAGCGGTGGTCTTGGCTGAAGTCGCGCATCAGCCGTCTATACCATGCAAAGAGAGTAGGGTCTTCATGCGTTGCACGGCCAGCTCGGCCTGTTCGATCAAGCCGGCCGCATCGGCCAGCCGGAACAGCTCGGCGAAGTGCGGCAACGAACGTGTGCTCTGCTGCCCGCCGACCATCACGAAATGATCCTGGTGGCCGTTGATCCAGGCCATGAACACCACGCCGGTCTTGTAGAAGCGTGTCGGTGCCTTGAAGATGTGGCGCGACAACGGCACGGTCGGCGCCAGGATGGCGTGGAAGCGCGCCTCGTCGCCGGCCGCCAGCGCAGCCAGCGCGGCACTGGCCGCCGGCGCGATGGCATCGAAGATGCCCAGCAGCGCGTCGCTGTGCCGGTGCGTGGGCGCCGCGCCCACGCCGTCGCCGGCGATCAGCTCGGCATAGTTGAAGTCGTCGCCGGTGTACATGCGCACGCCGGCGGGCAGGCGGCGGCGCATCTCGATTTCCTTGTCCTTGTCGAGCAGCGAGATCTTGATGCCGTCGACCTTGGACGCATGCGCCTCGATGATGCCCAGTGCGGTGTTCATCGCCGCACCCAAGTCGGCGCCGCCCTCCGCGACGCCTTTGGCGTCGCTCCCCAGCCAGTACCCGGCCAGGGCAGGGTCGAACATGTCGCCCAGCCAGTGCAGCAGCACCG
>JBEIHU010000300.1:0-3338 GCA_040381175.1 Burkholderiaceae bacterium | reverse complement strand
GCAGCACCTCGGCCTGCGGCACGACCACGCCGCCGGCGCGGTTGTGGGTGTTCTCCACCTCGACCAGCGTGGTGGTCGGAAAGATCGCGAAGTTGCGCGGCTTGACCGCGGCGCGCAGCTCGTCGGCGCTGAAGCGCCCGCGCTGCCCGATCTCGTGGATCTGCACGCCGGCGTTGGCTGCGGCGCCGCCCGCTTCATGCCAGGCGGCATGCGATTCGCGGCAGGCCAGCACCTCGTCGCCGGGACGCGTCAGCGTGCGCAGCGCCACCTGGTTGGCCATCGTGCCGGTGGGCAGCCACAGCGCCGCCGCCTTGCCCAGCAGCTCGGCGCAGCGCGCCTGCAGCCGGTTGGTGCTGGGGTCCTCGCCGTACTGGTCGTCACCCACCGGCGCGGCGGCCATGGCGGCGCGCATCGCGGCCGTGGGCTGGGTGACGGTGTCGGAGCGCAGGTCGATGCGTGGGTTCATGGTCGTTGTCCGGTGGGGCGAGGTCATTCGAGGCGATAGCCGCTGTCGCGCCCGGCCAGCTCGCGGGCGAACTCCAGGTCGGCCGGATAGCAGGCATGGATGCGGTACAGCGGCTGGCCGGCAAGCACCGGCTCGCCGGTCTTGCGCAGCAGGTCGACGCCGGCGCCGGGCACCTGCGGCGCGCCGGCCAGTCGGGCGATGCGCGCCAGCTGCAGGTTGTCGATGGCGGCCACCGTGCCGGCCTTCGGCGCGGCCAGCTCGTGCGTCAGCGCGCCCAGCGCCGGCCATTCGGCGCGCCGGCCCTGCGCGTCGATCAGCGCTTCCATCTGCGCCAGCGCGCGGCCCGACTCGAGGATGTCGCGGGCGATGCGCCAGCCGTCGCCGCCGCGCACGTCGGGGTCGAACTCGATCACCCGGCCGGCCAGGCGCAGCGACTTCTCGCGCAGGTCGGCCGGGGCGTCGGGCTGGTTGCGCAGCACGCGCATCACGTCGCGCGCCTCGAGCACCGGGCCGATGCCGCGGCCGACGGGCTGGCTGCCGTCGGTGATCATCACGTCGAGCTGCAGGTTGAGCAGGCCGGCCACGTATTCGAAGAGCTTGCGCAGCCGTTGCGCTGCCTGCATCGAGCGCACCTTGGCGGTGGGCCCCATCGGGATGTCCAGCACCAGATGGGTGGAGCCGGCGGCGATCTTCTTCGACAGGATCGAGGCCACCATCTGGCCCGGCGCATCGATGCCCAGCGGGCGCTCCACCGAGATCAGGATGTCGTCGGCCGGCGACAGCCCGGCCGCGCCGCCCCAGGCCAGGCAGCCGTTGGTGCTGCGCACGATCTGCTGCAGCCGTGCGATGGGCAGCTCCACCTCGGCCAGCACGGCCATCGTGTCGGCGGTGCCGGCCGGCGAGGTGATGGCCCGCGACGAGGTCTTCGGGCACAGCATGCCGTGCGCGGTGACGATGGGCACCACCAGCATCGACGTGCGGTTGCCGGGAATGCCGCCGATGCAATGCTTGTCCACCACCGGGCCGCCACGCACCGCATGCTGCCAGTCCAGGAGCTGGCCGGCGGCGATCATGGCCTCGGTCAGGTACAGCACCTCGTCGCGTTCGAGGTCGTTGCCATGGGTGGCGACGACGAAGGCCGCCAGCTCGATCTTGGAGTAGCGGGCCTGGGCGATGTCGCCGACGATGGCCTGCATCTCGGCGCGCGACAACCGTTCGCCGTCGATCTTGCGGAACAGCGAGGCCAGCGACGCCGGCGGCTCCGCTGGCGAGACCTTGGCCGCACGGCCAGCGGCAACGCCAAGGCGCTCGAAGGCGTCTTCGGACAGGCCCAGCTCATCGGGGCGCACCAGCGCGGCGTCGTCGACGACGTTGAGCACCGCGCTGATCGTGCGGCCCTGGGCGCGCACCGTCACCTTGGACAGCGCCTGGAAACCGGCCGCGCGCACCACCGCGCAGTCGCGGTGCAGGTAGACCACGTTCTCCAGCCAGGTGTCGATGGCGACGCGGCGGATGTGCAGCTCGGACGGGTCCGCCGCCGCAGCGGGCGGCACGCTGCCGGCATTCATCCGGGAACGCCCCGGCTGAAGGCCAGCACGGCTGCGGCCAGGTCTTCCAATGCCGTGCCCACCGACTTGAACACCGTGCGTTCATCGTCGCTGCGCCGGCCCGCCGCCTGGCCACGGCACAGGCCGGCCAGCGTGCCGCGCAGATCGGCCGGCGCGAACACGCCGCGCTCGATGGGCCCGAGCAGGTCGCCGCTCTTGGCCAGCGCCTCGTCGGTGTCGGCATAAACGGCAGCACCGCGCAGGCAGTCGTCGTCGGCCTCGCGCATCGCCGGGGTGAAGCTGCCGATCAGGTCGAGGTGGCTGCCCGCGCCGAGCCAGGCGCCATGGACCAGCGGCGCGGTGGCCAGCGTGGCGCAGCTGACGATGTCGGCGGCACGCGCCGCGCTGTCCAGCGCAGTGACCGCGCGTGCATCGAAGCCGGCACCGCGCCAGCGCCCGGCCAGCGATTCGGCCGCGGCCGGCTGGCGCGCCCAGACCTCGACGCGGCCGAGCGCGCGCACCTCGCGGTAGGCCTCGGGCAGCAGCGCCGCGATGCGGCCGGCGCCGACGACCAGCAGCCGCCGCGCATCGGCGCGTGCCAGGAAGGACGCGGCCAGCGCCGAGGCCGCCACCGTGCGCCGCGCCGTCAGCTCGTCGCCGTCGATCAATGCCAGCGGCTGGCCGGTGGCCGCGTCGTGCAGCAGGTAGCTGGCATGCAGCGCGGGCAGGCCGCGCGCCGTGTTGCCCGGGGCGACGTTGATGACCTTCACGCCATAGAAGCCGCCGTCGCCGCGGCTCCAGGCCGGCATCAGCAACGAGGTGATCTCGCCGCCAGCTGCGCCGGCGACGTGGTGCACATGCCGCGGCGGCACCTCGCAGCCGGCGATGAACTGCGCGCGCAGCGCGGCGATGAGCTCGGCGAAGGGCAGCGCCGCGCGCGTCGCCGCGGCGTCCATGATGCGCAGGGGGGTGTTCGCCATCGTCCTTCGTCCAGGCGGCAGCAGCCGGCAGCCAGCCGGCATTCTGACCTGTGCCGGCGCCGCGGCGCGGGCCCGGCCGGCCGGGGCGTGCGAGTACCCTAACATCGCCGCTTCCATGACGCCCCCGCCCCCACCGCCGCTGCCGCCGGACCTGGCAGCCCACACGCCGATGATGGCGCAGTACCTGCGCATCAAGGCCGAGTTTCCGGACACGCTCGTCTTCTATCGCATGGGCGACTTCTACGAGCTGTTCTACGACGATGCGCGCAAGGCACACCGGCTGCTGGACATCACGCTGACCACGCGCGGCCAGTCGGCCGGCGAGCCGGTGGTCATGGCCGGGGT
>JBEIHU010000299.1:0-3402 GCA_040381175.1 Burkholderiaceae bacterium | reverse complement strand
GGGCGGGCACTGCCGCTCCGCGGTTACCACCAGGGATAGAACGCCGGCATGTCGCGCGAGGCGCGGCCGCTGAACGCTGGCGCACGCTTGGCGTTGAAGCTGGCGACGCCTTCCTTGCCGTCGTGGCGGCTGGTGTGCAGCATGGCCAGTGATTCGACCGCATGCGCCTGGCGCGGGTGCTCCGCGGCCTGGTTGCGCAGCAGCATCTGGCGCGCCAGCGCAATGGCCACCGGGCTGCGCCCGTCGATGTACTTGCGGGCCAGCGCGTGGGCTTGGTCCAGCAGCCGCTCTTGCGGCACCACGGCCTTGAGCAGCCGGCCCGCCAGCGCCTGCTCGGCCGTCAGGATGTCGGCCGAATACACCCAGTCCAGCGCCTGCTGCAGGCCCACGATGCGCGGCAGGAACCAGGTGCTGCAGGCTTCGGGCACCACGCCGATGCGGCCGAAGACGAAGCCGATGCGCGCCTTTTCGGAGGCCAGCCGCACGTCCATCGGCAAGGTCATCGTGGCGCCGATGCCCACGGCCGCGCCGTTGATGGCGGCGATGACCGGCTTCTTGCAGTCGTACACCGCCAGCGACACGCGCCCGCCGGTGTCGCGCACACCGTTGACGATGTCCGGGTCTTCCCAGCGCGCGTCCTGCTCGGCCAGGCTGGGGTCCAGCGCTTCGTCCAGGCCGAAGACGTTGCCGCCGACCGAAAGGTCCATGCCGGCGCAGAAGGCCTTGCCGGCGCCGGTGACGACGATGGCGCCCACCGCGTCGTCTTCGCTGGCGCGCGTGTAGGCATCGATCAGCTCGCCGGCCATCTGCACGGTGAACGCGTTGAGCTGCGCCGGCCGGTTGAGCGTGAGCGTGAGCACGCGCTGGTCGATCTGCCAGCCGAGGGTGTGGTAATCCATGCTGCGGGCCTTGAAGTCAAAGGCGCAGCATAGGCCAGGCCGCGTGCACCAGCGACAACACCGCGTCACTGAACACGCCCGGCACCTCCTGCGGCATGTTGTGGCCCACGCCCTGCAGCACCGCATGGGTGCGCGTACCGGTGAAGCGGTGGCCGTGCGCCGAGGCCGGCGCCGGCGGGCGCACGCCATCGTCGGCGCCATCGAAGGTGAGTGCCGGCACGCCGATCGGCGGCTGCCGCGCCAACGCGGCCTCCACCTCGGCCAGCGCCGGGTCGCCCGGCACCAGGCCAAAGCGGTGGCGGTACGAATGGATCACCACGTCGACGAAATCGGGGTTGTCGAAGGCCGCGGCGCTGCGCTCGAAGGTGGCCTCGTCGAAGCGCCAGGTCGGCGACCACAGCTGCCACAGCAAGCGGCACACGCCCCGCCTGTCCTGGGCCAGTCCGCGGCGGCCGCGCTCGCTGTGGAAGTAGTACTGGTACCACAGGCCGAGCTCGTTGCGCGGCGTGTCCGGCGTCATCGCCCGGGCGATGTCCTGGATGTTGTAGCTGTTGAAGCTGAGCAGGCCGGCGCAGCGCTCGGGCCACAGCGCCGCCACCACACAGGCCGCACGGCCGCCCCAGTCGTAGCCGGCCAGCACGGCGCGATCGATCCGCAGCGCATCCATCAACTGCTTCAGATCATGACCCAGGGCCGCCTGCTCGCCGGAGCGCGGCGTGTCGTCGCGCAGGAAGCGCGTCGGCCCGAAGCCGCGCAGGTACGGAACGATGACGCGGCAGCCGTGCGCTGCCAGCACCGGCGCCACCTGCGCATACGCATGCACATCGTAGGGAAAGCCATGCATCAGCAACACCGGCGGGCCGTCTGCCAGGCCGGCGGCGTGCAAGCCGACGTCGAGCAAGTCCGTGGCGATGTGGTGCAAGGGGCTGAAAGGCATGGCTGAGGTCGGCGGGGTCGGGCGCGTTTTCAGTCAGCCCCGCCGGCCCCATGCCCGGCGCCGAGGGCGATCGCCTCGGCCACCGCATCCCAGGTGGCCTCGAAGGCTTCGGTCGTGAAGCTGGCGCCCGAGGGCAGCCAGTCTGCCGTGCGCCCGCCCGCCAGCGTGTAGTGCCCGACGACGTCCAGATGGTCGGCGCGCGCCACGTGCAGCAGCCGGCCGTGCAGCTGGCTGAGACTGGGCACGACGCCGTCATTGGTGGCCGGCGTGACCTTGAAGCCGAGCCCGCGTTCCAGCCTGCGCAGCGTCGCCGCACCGGGCTGCGGATAGGGGTAGTGCGGATGCGGTCGCGCCGCGAAGGCATGCAGCAGCCTGAAAAAGCCGCGCAGCGCGATGTATTCGGGGTCCAGCAGTTCGGCGGCCTTGAAGCGTTCGCGCGGCCTGGGCACGGCCGCGACGATGCAGCCGTAGTCGATGTCCGCCCGGTCGGCCACGGCCGCATCGAACAGCGCGATACCCTCGGGCGTGAGCTGGATCACCGCGCCCTGGTCGCGCTCGATCTCCGCCAGGTAGGTCCATACCGGGTCGCGGCGGTCGAAGCTGAGCCGGCGCAGCAAGGCATCGGCAATGCGATCGAGCGGGCCTTCGGCGCGGCCCAGCCAGTCGTCGATCTGCGCCACCAGCGCCACCGCCTTGGCGGCCGCGATCAGCGTGCCCCGGCCCTGGCCCGAGGTGGCCAGCGCGCTGAGCACCAGCAGCAGTGTTTGCCCCTGGATGCTCAGGAAGTGGTTGGCCAGCGGCGTGCCGTGGTGCGGCGTGGCCACCGAGATGGCGGTACGCGTCAGGCAGGCGATGCGCTCTTCGGAGCCGCCGCGCGAGATCTTCACGCCTGGCGCCAGCAGCATGCGCACGTCCAGGCCTCCAGTGGAATGGCCGACAAAATGCAACTCGCGCGCAGCCAGGCCGCCGCGCCGCAGCACCTGTCGGCGCAGAGCGTCCACACGCTGAGGGATCGAGGCGGTGGGCTGGGTGCGGCAGCGCAGGATGCGCGCCTCGATGCCGCGCTGGCGCAGCGATCGGCGCAAGGTGTGCTCCACCCGCTCGAAGTAGCTGACCGCGCCGACCGACGTGAAGCCGAAGAAGCCGGGCACCAGGAACACGAGTCGCGGATGCATCGTCCGATTGTGCCCGCGCAGGCGTCCGCGTCGGCGCGGGCCGCAGCGCCCGATTCGGGAGGGCCGGGGCGAAAGGCCCTGGAGCGGCGGCCAAGCGTCGCGCGGCGCTCGCCAGGCGCTTCGGGCTGCATCGCCCGGACAAAGAAACACCCGGAATTGCCGCCGGGTGCTTGCTTCGTCTACCGCGTATTGGTAGGCGCGATTGGACTCGAACCAACGACCCCCACCATGTCAAGGTGGTGCTCTAACCAGCTGATCTACGCGACTGAATCATGCCAGATTATAGCAGCGCGGCCACCGCCTAATTTGCGCCTGGCTCGTCGCACCCAGTAGATCAGGGCCACCAGGGCCAGCAACTGCGCCAGCCGCGTGGTGTCGCCAACCTCGACTG
>JBEIHU010000298.1:0-3440 GCA_040381175.1 Burkholderiaceae bacterium | reverse complement strand
GGATGGGCGCGGCATGGCCACCATCCAGGTGGCCGAGACGCTGGAACTGCGCCAGACGCTGGCCCGGCAGATCCTGTTCGACACGCTGTGGCGCCAGGCGCTGCTGCTCGGGGTGATCACCGCGGTGGTGGTGTGGGTGGTGCAGCGTGCGACGCGGCCGGTGCGCGAGATCAGCTCTCAACTGCTGCAGCGCAGCGAGAACGACCTGGCCGCCATCGACGCAGATCGCGCGCCGCGCGAACTGCTGCCGCTGATCGAGGCCACCAACCAGGTGATGGCGCGGCTGGCCCACCTGCTGGCGTACCAGAAGCGCTTTGTTCGCGACACCTCCCACCAGCTGCGCACGCCGCTGGCGGTGTTGCGGACGCAGCTGCAGTCGGCACAGCGCGGCGACATGCCGCCTGCGCAGGCGCTGCAGGAAATGAGCGGCACCGTCGAGCGCGCCACGCTGCTGGCAAACCAGATGCTGGCGCTGGCCAAGGTGGAACAGCTGCGCCAGCAAGGCGCGGCCCCCGTGGTCGACTGGGCCGAGGTCGCCCGTGCCGTGTCGCTGGACCTGGCGCCGCTGATCGCGCAACAGCAGCTCGACTTCGACATCGACACGGTGCGCGCGCCAGTGCGTGCCCACGAATGGGCCCTGCGCGAACTGACACGCAACCTGCTGCACAACGCCGTCAAGTACGGCCCGGCTCATGGCCGTCTGGCCGTCAGCCTGCGCGTGGCCGGATCGCAGGCCACGTTGCTCATCGCAGACAGCGGCCCAGGCATCACACCGGAGCTGCGCCGACGCCTGTTCCAGCCCTTCGCCAGCGGCGACCCGCGCAGCGGATCCGGCCTGGGACTGGCCATCTGCCAGGAAATCGCAGGCTCGCTCAACGGCGAGATCCGGCTGCACAACCGCAGCGGGCTCGGCGTCGAAGCTGGGCTCGATGCCCAGGTCAGCCTGCCGCTGGCGGAGAATCAATCGTGATGAACACGCCCGCCTATCGGCCGCCGCAGGAGGCCCGCGCTTGAACGCAGCAGCTGAGCCGCCAGGCATGCGCCTGGACAAATGGCTGTGGGCAGCGCGCTTCTACAAGACCCGGGCGCTGGCGGTCGAAGCCATCGACAAGGGCCGGGTGCAGGTCAACGGGCAAGCGGCCAAGCGATCGCGCACGCTTCGTGCCGGCGACATGGTGGCATTGCGCCAGGGCGCGCGCGGTGAAATCGCCTGCGAAGTGCGGGTGCTTGGCCTGAGCGCGCAGCGCGGACCGGCGCCGGAGGCCCAGCAGCTCTACGCCGAGACCCTGGCCAGCATGCAGGCGCGCACGGCTGCCGCCCAGTCGCGAAGCTACCAGGCCGAGCCGGCACACGCCATCGTGCAGGGCCGGCCCACCAAGCGCGACCGGCGCGAACTGGTGGCCTGGCAGCGCTGGAGCGCGGCCAGCGACGAGCCAGGCTCCTGAGCGCCCCGGAGCCGGGCCCTGCCCGGCGCGCGCCCCCCCGGCAGCGTCATCAAGTTGTCCCGCAGGGCATGCTCGCAGGCAATGCCTGGCCGTGTCGCCGGCGCGACGCCACTGTTTGTGCCCGGCCGCCCAGGGCGGCAGAAAAGCACGCAATAACGCTCTTGAAGAGCAGAGCTTCGTGCCCATCTCCCGAACTTGACTTGCAGCGCAGAGCTTCGTGCCGATCTGCCGAGCTGGACTTGCAGGCACCCGCCCATGAATCCAAACGAATCCACCCCCACAAGCCCGGCCGAGCTGTCTGCCGGCGAGACCGCGGCCAATGCCGCACCGCCGGCCCCGAGCGCCGAGGAGCGCCTTGCCGAGCTGGAATCCCGGCATGCCTCGGTATCGGACGCGTACCTGCGCGCCAAGGCCGAGGCCGAAAACACCCGCCGCCGCGCCGAGGAAGAAATGTCCAAGGCGCGCAAATTCGCGGTCGAGGGCTTCGCCGAGAGCCTGCTGCCGGTATGCGACAGCCTGGAGGCGGCCATCGCCCTGCAGCACTCCGACAACCCGGCCACGCCGGAGCAGATGCTCGAAGGTGTGCATGCCACGCTGCGCCAGTTGCAAAGCGCGCTTGAGCGCAACAGGGTGCTGCCCATCAATCCGCCGCCTGGCACCAGGTTCGACCCGCATCAACACCAGGCCATCAGCATGGTCCCTTCAGAGGCCGAGGCCAACACGGTGATCTCGGTGCTGCAGAAGGGCTACCTGATCTCCGACCGCGTGCTGCGCCCTGCGCTGGTCATGGTGGCGGCGCCGAAGTAAGGCGCTGCGGGCTTGAAAGACGGCAAGTTATCCACAACTCCAAGACATTCGGATTCCATCCTCAGGAGCCACACAAATGGGAAAGATCATTGGAATTGACCTCGGCACCACGAACTCATGCGTGTCGGTCATGGAAGGCAACAGCACCAAGGTGATCGAGAACAGCGAAGGTGCGCGCACCACGCCTTCGATCGTCGCCTACCAGGAAGACGGCGAGGTGCTGGTCGGCGCCAGCGCCAAGCGACAGGCCGTCACCAACCCGAAGAACACTCTGTACGCGGTGAAGCGACTGATCGGCCGCAAGTTCACCGAGAAAGAAGTGCAGAAGGACATCGACCTGATGCCGTACAAGATCACGGCCGCCGACAACGGCGACGCCTGGGTCGAGGTGCGCGGCAAGAAGCTGGCACCGCCGCAGGTCAGCGCCGAAGTGCTGCGCAAGATGAAGAAGACCGCCGAGGATTATCTTGGCGAAGAAGTGACCGAAGCCGTGATCACGGTGCCGGCCTACTTCAACGACAGTCAGCGCCAGGCCACCAAGGACGCCGGCCGCATCGCAGGGCTGGACGTCAAGCGCATCATCAATGAGCCCACTGCCGCGGCCCTGGCCTTCGGCCTGGACAAGCACGGCAAGGGCGACCGCAAGATCGCCGTCTATGACCTCGGCGGCGGCACCTTCGACGTGTCGATCATCGAGATTGCCGATGTCGATGGGGAGATGCAATTCGAGGTGCTGTCGACCAACGGCGACACCTTCCTGGGCGGAGAGGACTTCGACCAGCGCGTCATCGACTACATCGTCACCGAGTTCAAGAAGGAGCAAGGCGTCGACCTGACCAAGGACGTGCTCGCGCTGCAACGGCTGAAGGAAGCGGCCGAAAAGGCCAAGATCGAGCTGAGCAACAGCACCCAGACCGACGTCAACCTGCCGTACATCACGGCAGACGCCTCGGGTCCGAAGCACCTGAACATCAAGTTGACCCGTGCCAAGCTGGAAGCGCTGGTCGAGGACCTGATCGGGCGCACCATCGAGCCGTGCAAGATCGCCGTCAAGGACGCTGGTGTCAAGCTGTCCGACATCAACGACGTGATCCTGGTCGGCGGCATGACGCGCATGCCCAAGGTGCAGGACAAGGTCAAGGAGTTCTTCGGCAAGGAGCCGCGCAAGGACGTCAACCCCGACGAGGC
>JBEIHU010000297.1:0-3480 GCA_040381175.1 Burkholderiaceae bacterium | reverse complement strand
TGGCCGCCAGCGTGCCGATGGCATCGTCGGCTTCGATGCCGGGCACCTCCAGCACCGGCCCGCCGAGCAGGCGCCCCGCTTCGTGGATCGGCGCGATCTGCTGCGCCCGCGCCGCCGGCCTCGGCGCGCGCTGCGCCTTGTACTGGTCGTACCAGGCGTCGCGGAAGGTCGGGCCCTTGGCATCGAAGACGCACACCGCATGCTCGGCCGGGTAGCGCTCGCGCAGCCATTTCATCATCGCCAGCACGCCGTGGATCGCGCCGGTGGGAAAGCCGTCCGGACCGCGCAGGTCGGGCATGGCGTGGTAGGCGCGGTACAGGTAGCTGGAGCCGTCCACCAGCAGCATGATCTTGTCGCTCATGCGGCGATTGTCGGGCAGCCGCGCCGCGCTGGGGCTAAGCTCGGCACACCGTTCAACAGTCCGACCGACCATGCGCCAATCCCTCAAGCCCCTGACCACCACGCTGATCGGCGGCGTGGTCTTCCTGCTGCCGCTGATCGTGGTGATCTACGTGCTGGGCCAGGGCCTGGCGCTGACGGCCCGTGCAATGCAGCCGTTGGTCGCATTGCTGCCCGACAGGAGCGTCGGCGGCGTCACGCTGGCCAGCGTGGCCGCGCTGGCCTTGCTGCTGCTGCTGTGCTTCGGCGCCGGGCTGCTGGCGCGCGCGGCGGTGGGGCAGGCCTTCTCGGCCCGCTTCGAAGACAAGCTGATGGCCGTCTACCCGCGCTATTCGGTCATCAAGGCCATGTCGCAGGGCCTGCACGGCGCGCTAGGCCGCCAGGTGCTCAAGCCGGTGCTTGTCAGCTTCGACGACAACCAACTGATTGGCTTCGACATGGAGCGGCTGGAGGACGGCCGCGCGGTGCTTTACGTGCCCGGCGCGCCGGACGCCTGGTCAGGCAACGTGCTGCTGGTGGAGTCCAGGCGGCTGCAGCCGCTGGACATCGACGCCAGTGACCTGGCCAAGGCCATGCAGGGGCTGGGCCTGGGGCTGGCGGCGCTGATGCGCGATGCCGCAGCCAGGGTGCAGCCTAGAATCACGGCATGAGACTGTGGCTGGCTTGTGCTGCGATCTGCCTTTGGGCGCCATGCTGGGCGCAAGACGCGGCGCCGGCACCTGTGGCGCCGCTGGCCGCCGTGTCGCAAGGAATCCCCCAGCGCGGCGGCGAGCCGGCCGTGGTGCGCATGGTCAGCGAAGATGAGTCGGTGCGCATCGAAGAGCTGCGCGTACGCGGCCAGACGCGCAGCATCGTGGTGCGCTCCAAGCTGCCGGGCGCGCCGGCCTACCGGATCGGCACCTCCACCGACGGACGCGATGTGTCGCAGGATCGTCGATCCGAGGGCCGCTCGCTGTGGCAGGTTCTGGCTTTCTAGAAGCGCGCCGCCTGGCATGGCCGTCTACACCGAAGTGGGCTTCGAGCAGGCCGACGCCTTTGTGCGCGGGCTGGGCCGCGGCAGCGTGAGCGTGCTGCAGGGCATCGGCGCCGGCATCGAGAACACCAACTACTTCGTCAGCAGCGACGGCGGCGAGTGGGTGCTGACGCTGTTCGAGCGCCTGGGCGTCGAGCAGTTGCCCTTTTACCTGCGTCTCATGCAGCATCTGGCGCAGCACGGCATTCCTGTGCCCGAACCGCAGGCGGATGCAGCCGGCCAGATCCTGCACCAGCTGTGCGGGCGGCCGGCGGCGCTGCTGAGCCGGCTGTCGGGCCGGCCGGCGCTGGAGCCTGGGTTGCCGCACATCCGTCAGCTGGGTGCGATGCTGGCGAGGCTGCACCAGGCGGGCGCGGACTTCCCCCTGCGCCAGCCTCACCTTCGTGGCCTGGCCTGGTGGACGCAGACCGAGCCCGAGGTGCTGCCCTTCCTGGACGCCGGGCGCGCGGCGTTGCTGCAGTCGGAGCTGGACTTCCACAGCAGCGTGGCGGCATCGAGTGCCGGCATGGCGCTGCCCCGGGGCGTGATCCATGCCGATCTGTTCCGCGACAACGTCGTCTTCGACGAAGTCGACGGCGAGGACCGGCTGAGCGGGCTGTTCGACTTCTTCTTCGCCGGCGTCGACGCTTACCTGTTCGACCTGGCGGTATGCCTGAACGACTGGTGCATCGATCAGGCCAGCGGCCGGCTGCTGGAAGACCAGGCCACGGCGTTGTGCGATGCCTATCGCCAGGTGCGCCCGCTCGGCACCGGCGAGCTGCGGCTGATGCCGGCGATGCTGCGTGCGGCGGCATTCCGCTTCTGGCTGTCGCGCCTGTGGGACCTGCACCTGCCGCGCGACGCGGCGCTGCTGCAGCCCAAGGACCCGGTGCACTTCGAGCGCGTGCTGCGCGAACACATCGAGCGGCCCTGGCACCCGCCTTCCTGAACACGATCACATGGCACTTTCGATCCGACAAGCCGCGCCGATGGAAGGCGTGCAATGGACCCGCGACGCGTTCCGGTTGTTCATGCGCCGCCCGCTGCCCTTCGCGGGCATGTTCGTCGCCTTCTTGCTGCTGGCGCTGCTGGCCACGCTGGTGCCGGTGGTCGGCGGCGTGGTCATGCTGATGGCGCTGCCGCTGCTGAGCCTGGGCTTCATGCTCGGCAGCCGGGCCGCGCTGAACGACCTGCCAGTGCATCCCGGCCAGTTCATCGAACCGCTGCGCGGTGAAAGCTCGCGCCGCAGGACCTTGCTGACACTTTGCGCGGCGTATGCCGTGTGCACGGTGCTGATCATGACGCTGAGCGAGTGGGTCGACGGCGGAGCCTTCGACCGGCTGCAGGCCCTGATGGCCCGCGGCGATGACTCCCAGGCCGAGATGGAGGCGCTGCTTGCCGACCCGCGGCTGAGCTGGGGGCTGTTCACGCGCTTCGGGCTGGCTGCCTGCCTGTCGGTGCCGTTCTGGCATGCGCCGGCGCTGGTGCACTGGCAGGGCCAGAGCGTGGGCCAGGCGCTGTTTTCCAGCACGCTGGCGATGTGGCGCTGCAAGGGCGCGTTCCTGATGTACGGGCTGGCCTGGGTGGGCGTGGTCGCGGTCTTCGGCGCGCTGGTGGGCCTGCTGTTCAGCCTGCTCGACGCCCGCCAGTTGGCCGGCTTCATCGCGATGCCTGCCGGACTGATGTTTTCGACCGTGTTCTACGTGTCGCTGCTGTATACCTACGAGGGCTGCTTCAGGCAGAGCGAGGTGCCGCGGCCGCTGCCGCAGTAGCCGTCAGTCGATCGGCGTCAGCTTGGCGATGCCCAGCGCCAGCCACTTGGTGCCGTGGCGGCCGAAGTTGATCTGCGCCCGCGCATCGGCGCCGCGGCCCTCCAGCGTGAGGATCACGCCTTCGCCGAACCTGGCGTGGAAAACCGACTGCCCCGTGCGCAGCCCTGTGCCGTTGCCAGTGCCGGACGTGGTCGGCCCGGCGCCGAAGACCGTCGCGGCCGGCTCGACACGCCCGGCGCCGACGATCGAGCCCAGACCGCTGCCGCGCGCCCAGGCGTTCTGGTACTCGCGGGCATG
>JBEIHU010000296.1:0-3488 GCA_040381175.1 Burkholderiaceae bacterium | reverse complement strand
CGCGCCAGTTGCAGCCGCATGCGCCAGCCGCCGGAGAAGCTGTTCACCGGCGCGTCCAGCTGCTCGCTGCGGAAGCCCAGGCCCAGCAGCAGCGCCTGCGCGCGGGCGCGGGCGTCGAAGGCGCCGGCTTCGTCGAGCGCCAGATGCGCCTCGGCCATCGCATGGCCGTCGCCGCGGACCTCGGCCTCGGCCAGCGCGGCCTGCGCGCGCTGCAGCGGCAGGTCGCCCTGCAGCACGAAATCGGTGGCGCCGTCCCCGGTCTCGGGCATGGCCTGCGCGACCTCGCCGATCTGCCAGCGTGGCGGGATCTCGACGTCGCCGGTATCAGCATGCAGCTTGCCGGTCAGCAGCGCAAACAGGCTGGACTTGCCGGCGCCGTTGCGGCCGATCAGTCCCACCTTCTCGCCCGGGTGCAGCGTCAGGCTCGCGCCCTGCAGCACGACCTTGGTGCCACGGCGCAGCGTCAGGTTGCGCAGCGTGATCATGGCAGCTGCTCCCGGCCCAGCAACAGCACCTGGTCATCGCCGGCGCTGGTGGAAAGCCACAGCGGCTGCAGCTGCGCAAAAGCGGCTTCGAAGTGCGTGCGCTCGTGGCCGATCTCCAGTACCAGCAGGCCTTGCGGCTGCAGATGGGCGGCCGCGCCACCGAGCAGGCTGCGCACGAAGTCCATGCCGTCGGTGCCGCCGGCGAAATTGCCATCGAGGGCGAGTGCGGGCTCGGCGCGGTACTCAGGGGGCAATGCGGCCATCGACTCGCGGTTCACGTAGGGCGGGTTGCAGAGCATCAGGTCGTAGCGGCCCTTGGCTGCGGCCAGGCCATCGCCCGGGCACAGGCGGATGCGATCGGCCAGCCGGTGCCGCTCGACGTTGCGCTGCGCCACCGCCAGAGCGTCAGTCGACAAGTCGGTGGCATCGACCTGCGCTGCGGGCCAGGCCAGCGCTGCCAGCACCGCCAGGCTGCCGTTGCCCGTGCACAGGTCGAGCACGCGTTGCGGCGCCTCGGCCAGGCAGGCATCGAGCAAGCCATCGGCCAGCACCTCGGCGATCAGCGAACGTGGCACGATGACGCGCTCGTCCACGTGGAAGGCCAGGCCCTGCAGCCAGGCCTCGCCCGTCAGGTAAGCGGCGGGCTTGCGCGTGGCGATGCGCTGTTCGACCAGCGCTTCGATGGCGCCGCGCTGGGCCGATGTGAGTTCCATGGCGGCCACGCTGTCCAGATCGTGCAGCGGCAGGCCGAGACGCCACAGCGCCAGCCAGACCGCCTCGTCGAAGGCATTGGTGGTGCCGTGCCCAAAGCAAACGCCCGCCTCCTGGAGGCGGGCGCTGCAGCGCTCGATGCAGCGCAGCAGTTTCATCCCGTGCCGCAGCGCTGCATCGCCCGCAGGACGCGGGCGGGCGTTGCCCGGCAGCCGGCACCGCGGCCCGCAGGGGGAGCGCCGGGGACGCCGTGGGGAGGGTTCATGCCAGCAAATTCTCCAGCGTGCGACGGTAGATGTTCTTCAGCCGCTCGATGTCGTCGACGCGCACGTGTTCGTCGATCTTGTGGATGCTGGCGTTGATCGGGCCGAACTCCACCACCTGCGGACAGATGCGAGCGATGAATCTGCCGTCCGACGTGCCGCCAGTGGTGGACAGCACGGGGGTGATGCCGGTCTCGCTCTCGATCGCGCGGCCCAACGCCTGGCTCAGGCTGCCGGGCGGCGTGAGGAAGACCTCGCCGCCCAGCGTCCAGTCCAGCTGGTAGTCCAGCCCATGGCGGTCGAGCACGGCGTGCACACGCCGCTTCAGCCCTTCGGCCGTCGACTCGTTGCAGAAGCGGAAGTTGAAGTGCAGCTCCAGCTCGCCGGGGATGACGTTGCCCGCGCCTGTGCCGGCATGGATGTTGGACATCTGCCAGCTGGTGGGCGGGAAGAATTCATTGCCATCGTCCCAGCGCGTGGCCACCAGCTCCGCCAGCGCCGGCGCCGCGTCGTGGATCGGGTTGCGCGCCAGCTGCGGGTAGGCGATGTGGCCCTGGATGCCCTTGACGAGCAGCCTGCCGGACAAGGTGCCCCGGCGGCCGTTCTTGATCATGTCGCCCAGCCGTTCCACCGAGGTGGGCTCGCCGACGATGCAGGCATCGAGCGTCTGGCCGCGCGATTGCATCAGCTCGACCAGCCGCACCGTGCCGTCGACCGAGGGGCCTTCTTCGTCGCTGGTGATCAGCAGCGCGATGGCGCCTGCATGCTGCGGATGCGAGGCCACGAACTCCTCGGCCGCGACCACGAAGCAGGCGATCGAGGTCTTCATGTCGGCGGCGCCGCGCCCGTAAAGGCAACGCTCGCGGTGAGTGGGTACGAAAGGGTCGCTGTGCCAGTGCTCCAGCGGCCCGGTCGGCACCACGTCGGTATGGCCGGCGAAGGCCAGCGTCGGCCCGGGTCGGCTGCCGCGGCGCAGCGCCAGCAGGTTGGTGACGCCAAGACCGTCCGGCCCGCAGACCAGCGTTTCGAGCGCGAAGCCGGCGGTTCGCAGCCGCTCGCCAATCAAGGCCTGGCAGCCGCCGTCATCAGGCGTGACGCTGGGGCGGGCGATCAACGCCTCGGTCAGGCGCAGCGCATTCATCGGGCACCCTGCAAGCTGGGTGAGGTTCGGCCGCGCGCGAGCGCTGCGGTCAACCGCAAGGTGCTCATCTCGCGCCAAGCGGCACCGCGCGCGAGTCGGGCGGCACCACGTCGAGCGTGATGTCGGTGAAGGTGGCGCCGTCGTGCTCTTCCTTCGGTGCGATGGCCTTGGACACTGGCGCCATGTCGTTGTGCAGGCGCCAGATCAGGTTGGTCGGAGAATCGGCATGCGACATGCCTTCGTCGCGCGAGACCACGCCTTCGGTGATGAGCCGGGCGATGTCGGCCTCGAAGCTTTGGGAACCTTCGGCCAGCGACTTCTGCATCGCTTCCTTGACGCCGGCGATGTTGCCTTGCTCGATGAGTTCGGCCACCAGCACGGTGTTGAGCAGGATCTCCACCGCCGCGACGCGGCCGCCGGCGTTGGCGCGCAGCAGCCGCTGCGAGATCACGGCGCGCAGGCCTGCCGCCAGGTCGGCCAAGAGGGCCGGCCGGGCCTCGGGCGAGTAGAACGACAGGATGCGGCCCAGCGCGTGATAGCTGTTGTTGGCATGCAGCGTGGCCAGCACCAGGTGGCCGGACAGCGCGTAGGAGATCGCCGATGTCATGGTCTCGCGGTCGCGGATTTCGCCGATCAGGATGCAGTCTGGCGCCTGGCGCAAGGCGTTCTTCAGCGCGATCTGCAGGGTTTCGCAGTCGCGCCCGACCTCGCGCTGGTTGACCACCGACTTCTTGTTGGCGAACAGGAACTCGATCGGGTCTTCGATGGTCAGGATGTGGCCCGTGGCTGGCTGGTTGCGCCATTCGAGCATCGATGCCAGCGTGGTGCTCTTGCCGGTGCCGGTGGCGCCGACCATCAGGATCAGGCCGCGCTTTTCCAGCACCAGGG
>JBEIHU010000295.1:0-3524 GCA_040381175.1 Burkholderiaceae bacterium | reverse complement strand
TGTAGCCACAGCCGGCCAGCAACAGCGGCGTCAGAAGGCCAAGCAGCCAGCCAAAGCGTCGGGGCGTGTTCATGTCAGTTCCTCGCACAGTCGGGCTGCCGATGCTACAGCGCTCGATGCCGGGGGCACGGCGCGCCGTGGCGGGCATGCCGAGGCGGCACAGTGCGTACAGTGTGGCGCATGGATCTCCTTACCCAGGCGCTGCGCGGCGCCGCTTCCGCCCGGCCTGCGCAGCAGGGTCGCGCTGAAGTGCTGCTGGTGATCGGCGGCGGCGGGGTGCTCGGCGCGGCCTTGCTGGCGCGGGCGCTGGCTTGCGGCCGTTTCAGCCGCGTGCAGGCCTTGGTCGCCAAGTCGCTGGCGACGGCGCTGCGGGGCTTCGAGCCGCTGCCGCAGGCTGCCATGGGAGGCGCGCTGCGCGCCGACACTGCGGTCATCGTCTTCGAGCGCCCACGGCGCAGCAACGGCCGCGACGAGGCCTTCGTGCAGCCTGCACCACAGCAGCTGGCGGCATTGGCCGCCCAGTTGCGCGCTGGCGGCGTGCGCCGGCTGCTGGTGCTGGTGCCGCACGCGCCGGCGCTGCTGCCGCAGGCGCTGAAGTCCGGCCTGGCCACGCTCGACGAAGGCCGCGTCGCCGCGCTGGGCTTCGAGCAGCTGCTGTTCGTGCGGGCTGCGCAGGCCGAGTCGGGCAAGGTCGCGCGGGGCTGGTTGCAGCGGCTGGCGGACGGCTGGCTGGCGCAGCTGGCCTGGATGGTGCCGCAGCGAGAGCAGCCGGTGCGCGCATTGCGCGTGGCCGAGCTGGCGGTGGAACTGGCTTGGCGGCTGCCGCAGGCCGCCTCGGCGACACGCGTGCTGCCGCCTGAGCTGCTGTGGCACGCGGCCCATTGCGCCGATGGCGGCGCGCTGCTGTCTGCATGGCTTGCGGGCGAGCCGCTGCCTCAGGCCGAAGTGCCGGTGCAACGCTGGTGAGTCCGCGAAAACCCGCGGTGTGGCTGTCGCCGGAGCAGGCCGGTCCGGCGGGGATAATGGTTCATGCCTGCTTCTTTGGTTAACGATACCTTCCTGCGCGCCTGCCTGCGCCAGCCCACCGATTACACGCCGTTGTGGCTGATGCGCCAGGCCGGCCGCTACCTGCCGGAGTACCGGGCCACGCGCGCGCGCGCCGGCAGCTTCATGGGCTTGGCGACCAGCCCGCAGTACGCCACCGAAGTCACGCTGCAGCCGCTGGACCGCTACGCGCTGGACGCGGCCATCCTGTTCTCCGACATCCTCACCGTGCCCGATGCGATGGGCCTGGGGCTGAGCTTCGCCGAGGGCGAAGGCCCGCGCTTCGCCCACCCGCTGCGCGACGAGGCCGCGGTGGCCCGGCTGGCCGTGCCGGACATGGACAAGCTGCGCTACGTGTTCGAGGCCGTGGCTTCGATCCGCAAGGCGCTGGCCGGGCGCGTGCCGCTGATCGGCTTTTCTGGCAGCCCGTGGACGCTGGCCTGCTACATGGTCGAAGGCAGCGGCTCCGACGACTACCGGCTGGTCAAGACGCTGATGTATTCGCGCCCCGACCTGATGCACCGCATCCTGGACATCAACGCCCAGGCCGTGTCGGCCTACCTGAACGCACAGATCGATGCCGGCGCGCATGCAGTGATGGTCTTCGACTCCTGGGGCGGCGTGCTTGCCGATGGCGCCTTCCAGCGCTTCAGCCTGTACTACACGCAGCAGGTGGTGGCACTGTTGCAGCGCGAGCGCGATGGCCGGCGCGTGCCTTGCATCGTCTTCACCAAGGGCGGCGGGCCCTGGCTGGAAGCCATCGCCGGCATCGGTGCCGACGTGGTGGGCGTGGACTGGACGGTCAACCTCGGCGCGGCGCGGGCCAGCGTCGGCAGCCAGGTGGCGCTGCAGGGCAACCTGGACCCGAACGTCCTGTTCGCGCCGCCCGAGGTGGTCCGCGACCAGGCCATCGCCACGCTGGACAGCTTCGGGCCGCCGCAGCGGGCCGATGGCCGCTGGGACGGGCATGTGTTCAATCTGGGCCACGGCATCAGCCAGCACACACCGCCTGAGCATGTGGCGGCCCTGGTCGAGGCGGTGCACTCCCATTCCCGGCGCCAGCGCCAGGGCCAGCGCTAGCCGCGCCGGGCCGGCCGTGCCGCAGTGCATTCGCCCGCCGGGCCCGTTTGGCTGTCGCGGGCCGGTAAGTGAGCGCTCAGGAATTGACTTATCCCCAGAAATCATGCTGCAGCGCGATTGCTGAAGCCACGCCGTTGAGGCCATCCGGATTTGCCCCGATGGCCGCTAAGTCCTTGATTTTGCTCGCGACGGCTGGTTGCCGAGAAATCGGGCAGGTCAGCCGCAGCCCTCGGAAAATCAAGAACTTGGCGGCACCTGCCCCAGCTTGCTCACAAAGTTATCCACACAATTTGTGGACAGCGGAAAAATCGTTTTGCAATCATCGACTTAGGTGCTTTCTCTCAGGTCGATCCGAGATTTCCGGCGCAACTTGAGCGGTCGATACGATGAGTGACTCGACGGTGCTGCCGGTGGTCGTGGATGCGCCGCAACACGCTGGCCTGAGTGCCACGCTGGACTACCGCTGCGATGTGCCGCTGCCTGCCGGCAGCCTGGTACGGGTGCCGCTGGGCCGGCGCAGCGTGCCGGCTGTCGTCTGGCACCGACGCCTGGGCGAGCCGGCCGATGCGCCGCAGTTGCGCTCGGTCGAGGCCGGCATGCGCAGCCTGGCGCCGCTGGGCCCGGCCTGGATGCAATTGGTCGAGTTCTGCGCCGGCTACTATCAGCGCAGCGTGGGCGAGGTCGCGCTGTCGGTGCTGCCGCCCGAACTGCGCAAGCTGGACGACCCGCAGATCGCCCGCCGCCTCGAGCGGCTGAAGCGCGCCCCGGTGGCGGCGGACGCCGCGCCCGCGGCGGCGCTGCCTGAGCTGACTGCCGAACAGGCGGCTGCCGTCGAGCAGCTGGCGGCGTTGCCGCCGGGTGACACCCGCCCGGTCCTGCTGCAGGGCGTCACCGGCAGCGGCAAGACCGAGGTCTACCTGCGCAGCGCGGCACGCACGCTGCAGCAGGGTCGGCAAGTGCTGGTGCTGGTGCCGGAGATCAACCTCACGCCGCAGCTCGAGGCGCGCTTCGTCCAGCGTTTCGCCGGCCGGCGGCTGGTGTCGCTGCACAGCGCGCTGACGCCGGCGCAGCGCTTGCGCCACTGGTTGCTGGCCCACCTGGGCCTGGCCGATCTGGTGCTCGGCACGCGGCTGGCGGTGTTTGCCTCGATGCCGAGGCTGGGGCTGATCGTTGTCGACGAGGAGCACGACCCGTCATTCAAGCAGCAGGAAGGCGCACGCTATTCGGCACGCGACCTGGCCGTGTACCGCGGCCGCGTCGAGGCGCTGCCGGTGCTGCTGGGGTCGGCCACGCCGTCGCTGGAAAGCTGGTCGCATGCCGAGCAGGGCCGCTACCGCCGCCTGCGGCTGACACAGCGCATCGGCGGCGGCGCGCTGCCGGCGGTGCGCCTGCTCGACATG
>JBEIHU010000294.1:0-3578 GCA_040381175.1 Burkholderiaceae bacterium | reverse complement strand
GAGACCAGCTTGGTCAGGTCGAACATCGATACCTGCTTCTTGCCGCCGAAGATCGGGCCGAGCTTGGCGTCGGCGTTGATGTTGCGGCGGTTGACGCTGTCCTGCAGGCCGTTCTTCTTGATGTAGGCCCAGATCTTCTTCGTGACGTCCGGGCGCGACAGCGGCTTGTCGCCGACGATCGCCGCGAGCAGCGCGCTCGGCTTGAGTGCGACCATGAATGCGGCGTTGGGCTTGCGCGCACCCTTCTTCGCGGCCTTCTTCGGTGCGGCTTTCTTGGCGGCCTTCTTCGCGACGACTTTCTTGACGGCTTTCTTCGCGACGACTTTCTTGACGGCCTTCTTTGCAACCTTCTTAGCGGCTTTCTTGGCGGGCTTCTTGGCAGCCATTCAGGGTATCTCCATGGAGTTGGTGTGGGCCTTCCGCAGGGCGACCGGTACCGTCGCTACAGAGGGCTGTGCGCAAGTGTAACCATGCTACGCAGGAAGAATAGGGTTTTTCCGAGCTTTTTGCCTAGGAGACGACGGTGCGGTGCGGCAAGCGCGCAACGCATTCCGATGGCGGCGCGGCCCGAGGTTCCCTAGAATGATGCTTTGCAGAATCCACAGGCGTGCCATGCCAAGCCATTCGAACGACCCACGTCCCACCACTTCGCGGCTGCGCTCGCCCGTCCTTTCGCCCGTACCTTCGTCCGCGCGCACCAGCCTGGCAGCCCTGCTGCTGGCGGCGTGCGGTGCCCTGCTGCTGGCGTTCCCGGCAGCGGCCCAGCAGCGCCCGCCCAACCTCGAGCCGTTGCCAGACATCCCGCCGCCCCCGCCGGCCACCCTGCAACTGGCGCCGGGCGTCGAGCCCGAGGTGCGGATCGTCCGTCGCGCGAAAGAGACGGTAGAAGAGTTCCGCGTCGCGGGGCAGCTCTACATGCTGCGGATCACCCCGGCGGGCGGCGGCACGCCGTACTACCTCGTCGACTACTTCGGCGACGGCAACTTCGCGCGTACCGCGAGCTTCGACAGTGGCGTCCGGGTGCCGATGTGGGTCATTCACAGCTGGTAGCCCGGGACGCATGAGGGGCCCGGTACCATGGCCGTATTCACCACCGTCACGCCCGACCAGGCTGCAGCCTGGCTGCGCCGCTATTCGCTCGGCACGCTGGTGGCGCTCGAGGGCATCCAGAGCGGCATCGAGAACACCAACTACTTCCTGACCACCGACGGTACCGGCCGTGACGCGGGCGCCAGCAGGGGGCGTTACGTGCTCACGCTGTTCGAGAAGCTCACGGCGGCCGAACTGCCGTTCTACCTGGGGCTGATGGCCCACCTGGCAGACCGCGGCGTACCGACGCCGCGGCCGATGCCCGATGTCGATGGCCAGTGGCTCGGCGAACTCAACGGCAAGCCGGCGGCCATCGTGGCCCGGCTGTCGGGGCGCTCGGTCGCCGCGCCGTCGTTGCAACAGTGCCATGCGCTCGGGCGGATGCTCGGCATGATGCACGTGGCCGGCGCCGATTACCCCGCCACGATGCCCAATCCGCGCGGGCCGCGCTGGTGGAGCGCCACCGCCCCGAGGCTGGCCGGCTTCCTCCCGCCTGACCAATGGCGCATGCTCGAGCACGAGATCGCCTTGCAGGCGAGCCACCGGCTCGACCGCCTGCCGCGCGGGCCGATCCATGCCGACCTGTTCCGCGACAACGTGCTGTTCGACGACGATACCGCCGAGGTGGGCGGCATCATCGATTTCTACTTTGCCTGCACCGATGTGCTGTTGTTCGATGTCGCGGTCTCGGTGAACGACTGGTGCCGGGCCGACTACGCCGATCCATCCGCTGGCATCGACGCGCAAGCAGCCGCTGCGCTGCTGCGCGGCTATGCAGGCGTGCGTCCTTTCGGTGATACCGAAGTGCTCGCCTGGCCGGCCATGCTCCGTGCCGGTGCACTGCGTTTCTGGGTGTCGCGGCTGTTCGATTTCCACCTGCCGCGGCCGGGTGAACTGGTGCATGCGCATGATCCGGGTCATTTCCGCGACCTGCTGGCCTGGCATGTCGCGTCGCCGGGGCGCATCGCGCTTCCGGGCGCCTGAGCCGCCGATGGATGCCAACGACCGGGGTGCGGCTGCACCGATGCCCGAGCCGCGCGTGCTGCGCGCACTCAGGGGCGCGCAATGGCTGGTGAACGCCTACGCGCTGTTCCGCCGCAATCCCGGCGCCTGGGTGCTTTTCCTGCTGGCGCTGCTGGCCGCGATGGTGCTCACCAGCCTGCTGAAGGTGGTCGGTCCGCTGGTGTTCGGCCTGGTGTTCCCGGTGTTCAGCGTCGGCATCGCGCTGGCCGCGCAGGCGACCGATCGCGGCGAGCCGGTCGTGCCGGCGCATTTCTTCGGCGGCTTCCGGTCGTCGACCGGCGACCTGGTGGCGATCGGTGGCATCTATCTGGTCGGCCAGTTGATGATCGTCGGCGTGATGATGGCGATCGGCGGCGCTGGGGTCGCGCAGGACATGGCGGCCGGTGTTGCGCCCGGGGCGGGGCAGGCTTCGACGCCGGGCGCACCGGTCGTGGTGAGCGGGGCGATGGCCCTCGCCGGCCTGGTCGGGCTGTTGCTGCTGGTGCCGCTGCTGCTGGCGACGTGGTTCGCACCGCTGCTCGTGTATTTCCACGGCCAGAAGCCCATCCCGTCACTGCTGGCAAGCCTGGGTGCAGCCTTGCGCAACTGGCGTGCCTTCATGATGTGCTTCGCGACCCTGCTGCTGGGGATGCTCCTGGTGCGCCTGGTGGTCAGCGTGCTGGCGCTGATCCCCGGCATCGGCCCGATACTGGCGATGGCTTTCCTGGGGATGGTGGTGTCCGTGATCGTGCCGGTCGGGTTCATCGCGTTCTACACGTCATACGTCGACGTGTTCGAGCCGCGCGATGAAGCTGCGCCCGCCGAGGAGCCCGAGGCGCAGTGAGGTCGCTCCGGCGCCTGGATGCTCAGGCCGGGTCGAGCTTCGCGTAGGCCAGCGCAAGCCACTTCACGCCTTCGCGGCCGAAGTTGACCTGCACGCGGGCGTCCGATCCGCGGCCCTCCGCGTCGATGATCACGCCGCCACCGAACTTCGCGTGGCGCACGTTCTGGCCGATCCGGAACGGCATGCCCGCAGCCTCGATCTTCGGCGCCTGCTGTACCTGTACCGGCGCGTAGCTGGCCGGCGTGCGCGGCCGGTCGAAGCTGGTCGAGCCACCGCCGCGTTCATAGGTCGGCGAAAGCCGCTTGAGCAGTTTTACCGGGATCTCGCGCAGGAAGCGCGAGGCGACGTTGTAGCGGGTCTGGCCGTGGAGCATCCTGCTCTGGGCGAAGGTCAGGTAGAGCCGCCGCCGTGCACGCGTGACCGCGACGTACATCAGCCGACGCTCCTCCTCGACGCCGCCGGCATCGTTCAGGCTGTTCTCGTGCGGGAACAGGCCCTCTTCGAGGCCGCTCGCGAAGACGCTGTGGAACTCGAGGCCCTTGGAGGCATGGACCGTCATCAGCTGCAGCGCATCGTCCCCGGCGTTGGCCTGGTTGTCGCCGGCTTCGAGCGATGCATGCGACAGGAACTGGATCAGCAGCTG
>JBEIHU010000293.1:0-3582 GCA_040381175.1 Burkholderiaceae bacterium | reverse complement strand
GGCGGGCTCGCCGAGCCGCCCGGTGCATCGGCCGGTGGCCTGGCCGAACCGCCCGGCGCCAGCGGTGGGCTGCGCGAACCCGGTGCCGCGGCAGGCCCCGGCGGTGCGCCGGCCAGGGCTGCGGCCGCGCCGGCCGAACGCAGGGCACCGACCACCAGCTACTGGATCGGCGTGGCCGTCGGCGCGTTGGCGCTGGTGGCCTTTTACGCAGTGCTGAGCTTCCAGCGTTTCGAGGTCTTCAAGATGCTGCTCGGTAGCTTCTTCCCGCTGCTCGTGCTGATCCTGGCCGTGCTGGGCTCCATCGTCTTTGGCCTGGCCACGCCCACCGAGGCGGCGGCGGTCGGCGCCTTCGGCGGCTTCCTGCTGGCGGTGGCCTACCGGCAGTTCAACATGCGGGTGCTTAAGGAATCGGTGTTCCTCACAGCCAAGACCAGTGCCATGGTCTGCTGGCTGTTCGTCGGCTCGGCCATCTTCTCGGCGGCCTTCGCGCTGCTGGGCGGGCAGGAGCTGGTCGAGAACTGGGTGATGTCGCTGGACCTGACGAAGACGCAGTTCCTGATCCTTAGCCAGATCATCATCTTCATTCTCGGCTGGCCGCTGGAGTGGACGGAGATCATCGTCATCTTCATGCCGATCTTCATCCCGCTGCTCGACAACTTCGGCGTGGACCCGCTGTTCTTCGGCCTGCTGGTGGCGCTGAACCTGCAGACCGCGTTCCTCAGCCCGCCAGTGGCGATGGCCGCGTTCTACCTGAAGGGCGTGAGCCCGCCCCACGTGACGCTGAACCAGATCTTCGCGGGCATGCTGCCCTTCATGGGCATCCAGGTGGTGGCCATCGTGCTGCTGTACCAGTTCCCGGCCATCGGAATGTGGCTGCCGCAGGTGCTGTACCGGTAGTGCCGCCAGCGTACGCGGGGCGGCCGGGCGGCCGGGTCCGGCGCCGTCACTGCCGGATGCCCTCCACCTGCACCAGCAGGCGCACGCGGTTGGCGACGAAGGGCATGCCGAAGCTGGCGCCGAAATCGCCGCGCCTGAGCTCGCCTTCAAAATCGCCGCCGCAGACCTCGCGCCGCAGCAGCGGATGCGTGTGGCAGCCGAAGCGCAGTGCGCGCAGCTCCAACCCCTGGCTGATGCCGCGCAACGTCAGCTCGCCGCGCACCGCGCTCACCTTCGGCCCGTCGAAGCTGAAGTTCGAGGCGACGAAGTAGGCGCGCGGGTGCGCCTCGGCGGCCAGCAGGTCGCCCTGGCGCAGCCGGGCGTCGAAGGCTGGCAGCCCGGTGTCGACGGCGGCGGTGTCGATGTGCAGCGACACCATGCCACGGCCGGACGCACGGTCCAGCTCGACATGGCCCTCGCGCACGCCAAAGCGGCCGCGGATCGTCGAGGTGCCGAAATGCAGCACTTCGAAGGTCACGAAGCTGTGATCGGCGTCGATCACGTAGACCGCCGGCTCGGCATTCGCGAAGCCCGATGCGCATAGCACCAGCAGGCAGGCCAGTTGTTTCATGCCGGCAGCGTGGCACAAGCGGCGCGGCCGCGCTTGCCGGGCCAGCCGCACCCCTACTGCTTGACTGCCTCGACCTGGATCAGCAGCCGCACGTCGTCGGGCACGCCAATGTTCAGGCCCCAGCCCATGCCCCACAGGCTGCGCTTCAGCGTGGTCTCGAAGTCGCCGCCGCAGACCTCGCGCTTCAGCAACGGATTGATGTAGCAGTTGAACTGCGTGGCCTTCAGCGTCACCGGCAAGGTCTTGCCCAGCATCGTCAGCGAGCCGCTGACTTCGGCCACCTGGTTGCCGTTGAAGACGAACCTGTCGCCGACGAACTTCGCGCCCGGATGCTTGGCCGTGTCGAAGAAATCGGCGCCCTGCAGGTGCCTGTCCAGCGCTGCCACGCCAGTGCTGATCGCGCTCAGGTCGAAGTTGATCTCCACCCTGCCGGTCCTGGCGGCGCGGTCGAATTGCACCGTGCCTTCCTTGCGGTCGAAGCGGCCGCGGTTGGTGGAGGTGCCGAAGTGGCCGATTTCGTAGAACACGAAGGTGTGGGTTGGATCGATCGCGTAGGTGGCGGCCAGGGCCGGGACGGCGAGGGACAGGCTGAGGGCGGTGGTGACGAGCAGCTTCTTCATGCGGGTTCTTTAGACAAGGGACAGGGGGAAGGGTCAGGCACGCCCGGGCCGCATCCGGCGGAGCAGGCCGTCGTGGTCGATGAAGTGGTGCTTGAGCCCGGCCGCCACGTGCATCACGACCAGCGCGGCCAGCGCATAGGCCAGCCAGGCATGCCAGGGCTTGATGAGTTCGGCCAAGGCCTTGTCGGTCGGCAGCAGGTTGGGCATCGGCAGCACGCCGTAGACGACGATCTGGAAGCCCGAAGCCGAGCTGTAGGCCCAGCCGACCAGCGGGATGGCGAAGAACAGCACGTACATCGCGCGGTGCGCGAGCCTGGCGGCCAACTGCTGCCAGTGCGGGCCCGGCATTTCGGCCGGCGGTGGGTGCCACAGGCGCCACAGCAGCCGCAGCGCCGACAGCGTCAGGATGGTCATGCCGGCCCATTTGTGCCAGTTGTAAAGCTTGACCCGCTGCACCGAGAACGGTAGCCCGGTCATGTACAGCCCCATGCCGAAGGCACCGACGATCAGCAGCGCCAGCAGCCAGTGAAAGCCAATGGCGATGTTGTCGTAGCGCGCCGGCGCGGCAGGCATGGAGTTCGGTGTTGGAGTGGGCATCGAGTGCTCCGAAGTGTCCGGTCGGGGCGTGCCGTCCGGGTTGAGGCGGCTTGTCGCGGCTCTTCAGAAAAACCGAAATGTGCCGGTATTGTCGACGCGCCGCGCCTGCAGGCCGGCCGCAAGCTGCCGCGACTCGTGCTCCGGCAGCAGCGCGTGTCGCAGTGCGAAGTCCAGCGTGACCAGTGCCGCATCTGCCGTCATCTGCGTGCCCGCCGCCAGTGCCAGCGCCTGCGCCAGCGGCAGGCAGCGGAAGCCTGCGACCTCGCCGTCCTGGTTGTGCGGCTCCAAGCCGGCGGGCAGTTGCAGGTCGTAGACATGCAGCCATTCATGCTGCAGCCCTTCGCCGATGTCGCGCTGCAGGCACAGCACGCTGCCGGCGCGCGCTGCAACCATCTGCCCGGGCTGCAGGCCGGCCTCCTCCCAGCCTTCGCGCACGAGAGCCTGCAGCGGCGTCTGGCCGTCAGGCACGCCACCGCCGACCAGGTTGTCGAACATGCCGGGGTCGGTGGCCTTGTTCGGCGAGCGCAGCGCGATCCACAGGTGGGTGGGCCGGCCGCCGCCGTCGGCGACATAGCCGTTGGCATGCGCGCCTTGCGTCAGCGTACCCCAGAAGCGCGCCGCCGCCCGCTCCATGCTTGCCAGCCGTGCGCCGTCGGCAGGATCGAACAGGGCGAAGGCTTCATCTCGCCAGGCGCGGATCAGCCCCATCTCGCGCAGCGCGGCGTTCAGCTGCGCCAACACCGCGCTCAGCTGCGCAGGGTCGGCCCACAGTGCCACGCCGGCCTCGTCTGCCTGCAGCCACTGCGGCCAGGCGCGCAGCACCTGCAGGTGGACTCGCGCCACCGAGCCCACCCGCCG
>JBEIHU010000292.1:0-3626 GCA_040381175.1 Burkholderiaceae bacterium | reverse complement strand
CGGCTGCCGGCCGATGCGCCGGCACGGCCAGGCAGCGCCGCCGACGTGTATCGCCATGACGAATGGGACTGTCTGGAACAGCGCTATCGCAAGGCCTGGACGCAGGTGCACGAACACCGGCCGCGCGGCCAGGACCAGCAGTTCCTGGCGCAGTTGCGCCAGCGTCATGCCGGCCTGGCCGCGAGCATCCGCCGGCGCATCGGCAAGGCGCGGCCCCAGGGGCGCGAGCGCCTGCGCCGAGTCCGCGATGGCGACGACATCGATATCGATGCCGCCATCGCCGACCGCATCGAGCGCCGCGCCGGGCATCGCGGCGACGCCCGCGTCTACAGCGCGCTGCAGCCGCTGCGGCGCGAGGTCTGTGCCACCTTCTTGCTGGACATCAGCGGTTCCACCGGTTTCGCGCTGCCGGACAGCGGCCCGGACGCCGCGGCCGACGCCGTGGCTGGCGACGACGAGCCGTACTTCTATGCCAGCCCGCGGCGCGCCCTGCAGCCGGCGTCGCCAAGGCGGCGTGTCATCGACGTGGCCAAGGACGCGATCGGCCTGATGTGCGACGCGCTCGACCGGCTCGGTGACCGGCATGCGGTCTGGGGCTTCTCCGGCGAGGGCCGGCACCAGGTCGACGTCTACGTCGCCAAGCATTTCGACGAGGCCTGGTCGGCAGCCAGCGCCGCGGCGCTGGCAGCTCTGGAGCCGAAGGGCTCGACCCGCACTGGCGCGGCCATCCGCCATGCGGCGCGGCAACTGGCCCGCCAGCCGGAGCGCATGCGACTGCTGATCGTGGTGACCGACGGCTACCCGCAGGACAGCGATTACGGTCCCGACCCGCAGGATACCGAGTACGGGCTGCGCGACACGGCGCAGGCGATGCTGGAGGCCGAGCGGGCCGGCATCGCCGTGTTCTGCGTGTCGGTGGACCACGCGGCGCACGACTACCTGCGCCGGCTGTGCCCGCCGTGGCGCTACCTGGTGATCGACGAGGTCGGCGCCTTGCCGGAGCAGCTGGCCAAGGTGTACCGCCGGCTGGTCAGTTGCAGGTGACGACCAGCCCCACGAAACTGGCGGCCGCGAAGTTGCCGCTGCCGTGGCGCACGCTGCAGGACTGGCCCGCGGGCTGGATCAGCACGCGCACGCTGTAGGCCGTGCCCTCGGTCAGCACTTCGGCAAAGGCGAAGGGGCCGTCGGACGCCAGCGCCAGCCGGGCGCTGCCGTTGGCCAGCGTCACGGCCACGCCGGGCTGCAGGCCGGTGACCGTGCCGCGCAGGCTGGCCAAATAGCTGCAGTTCACGCGCACCGAGTCGATCGACGTGCCTTCGGCATCGAGCGTTCCGCTGCCGTTGGCTACGCTGCAGGACTGGCCCACCGGTTGGGCGCCCACCGTCACCGAATAGCTGGCGTTGTCGTTCAGCTGGCTGGCGAAGGTGAAGCTGCCGTTGCTGCTGACGGTGAGCGCATCACCGCCATTGTTGAGCAGCGTGACGCGCAGCCCCGCGCCCAGGCCACTCACGGTGCCGCCGATCTCGCCGCCGCCGCAGGCGGCCAGGCAGGACGAGGCCGCGGCCGCGCAAAGCAGCTTGCCGAGACGGACACGCGAGGACCAGGCGATCGGCGGCATCTTCAGGCTGAATCTAGCATGCGGGCCGCCCACGCTCCTAAGCCGTGGCGACGCGGGCGCGGCGCATGTTGAGCAGGTTGCCGCCCAGGATCAGCACCGTGCCCGCCACGGTGTACAGGTCAAGGCGTTCGGCATAGATCAGCCAGCCGGCCAGTGCGGTGAGCGGCACGCGCAGGTAGTCCATCGGCATCACGACGGTGGCCTCGGCATGGCGCATGGCGCGGGCCATGCAGTAGTGCGAGAAGGTGCCGCAGAAGGCCACCAGCAGCACCCAGGCCCAGGCCTGGGGCGACGGCCAGCGCCACACCCACAGCGCCGGCAGCAGCCCCAGCAACGATTGCACGACCAGCATCCAGAAGATGATGGCCACCGCGCTGTCGGTGCGCGTCAGCGACTTGACCATCGTCACCGATACCGCAAAACCCACGGCTGCGGCCAGCGCCACCAGCTGTCCCGGGCTCAGGCCCGCCGCGCTGGGCCGAACGATCAGGCCCACGCCCAGCAGGCCGAGAGCCACCGCCAGCACTTTCCAGCGCGTGATGCGTTCGCCCAGGAAGGCGGCGGCCAGCAGGATGATCCAGATCGGCATGGTGAATTCGATGGCCACCACCTGGGCCAGCGGGATCATCGCCAGCGCCGCGAACCAGGCGTACTGGGCTGCGTAGTGCACCAGGTTGCGCGCCCCGTGTTCGCGCAGCCGCTGGGTGCGCAGCGCCGCCAGGCCGCCCGAGCCGCGCACCAGCGGCCACAGCAGGAACAGCCCGATGATCGAGCGCATTTCCATCACCTGGAACACGGCCAGCTCGCGCGTGGCTTCGCGCCCGGCCACGGCGATGACCAGCATCAGCGTCAGCCAGCCGGACATCCACAGCGCGGCCTTGGGAATGGATTGCTGGGCTTGCATGGCGGGCTTGACTCTAGCCCACGGCTGCGGCGCGTACAGTGCAAGGCTGCCGATGCCCCAGGACGCATGCCGATGACCCGCAGGACCGCCTCCACCTTGCGCAGCGCGCGCTGGTTCGCGCCCGACGACTTCCGTTCCTTCGGCCATCGCTCGCGCATGCGGCAGATGGGTTACGCGCCGGCCGACTGGGCGGGTAAGCCGGTGATCGCGATCGTCAACACCTGGAGCGACATCAATCAGTGCCATGCGCACTTCAAGCAGCGCGTCGACGACGTCAAGCGCGGCGTGCTGCAGGCCGGCGGGTTGCCGCTGGAGCTGCCGGCGATGAGCCTGTCCGAACCGATGGTCAAGCCGACGACCATGCTCTACCGCAACCTGCTGGCGATGGAGACCGAAGAGCTGTTGCGCAGCCACCCCATCGACGGCGCGGTGCTGATGGGCGGCTGCGACAAGACCACGCCGGGGCTGGTGATGGGCGCGCTCAGCGCCGGCCTGCCTTTCGTCTTCCTGCCCGCCGGGCCGATGCTGCGCGGCCACTGGCGCGGCCAGGTGCTGGGTTCCGGCTCGGATGCCTTCAAGTACTGGGACGAGCGCCGCGCCGGCCGGCTGTCCGACCAGGCCTGGGCCGAGATGGAATCGGGCATCGCGCGCAGCCACGGTACCTGCATGACCATGGGCACCGCCGCCACGATGACCGGCATCGCAGAGGCGCTGGGGTTGACGCTGCCAGGCGCGTCGAGCCTCCCCGCGGCCGATGCCGGCCATGTGCGCATGAGCGCCGACTGCGGCCGGCGCATCGTCGACATGGTGTGGGAGGACCTGGCTCCGGCGCGGCTGCTGAGCCGCGCCAGCTTCGACAACGCCATCGCCTGCGCCATGGCCATGGGCTGCAGCACCAACGCCATCATCCATGTGATCGCGATGTCGCGCCGCGCCGGGCATGCGGTGACGCTCGACGACTTCGACGCCGCCAGCCGCAAGGTGCCGGTGATCGCCAACATCCGGCCCAGCGGCGACGCCCACCTGATGGAGGACTTCTTCTATGCCGGTGGCCTGCCGGCCATGCTGAAGCGCATTCGCACCCATCTGCACACCGACGCGCTG
>JBEIHU010000291.1:0-3680 GCA_040381175.1 Burkholderiaceae bacterium | reverse complement strand
GCGCCGTGCCTGAACCTTCGACTCATGCGCTGTGGTTGCTGGGTCTGGCGTGCGGGGTTGCTGCGTACCGGTCGCGACGTCGCTGAGCTCGAGGACGACCTTTTTGCCTGGATCGAATCACTCGCCAAGGTCTACGCCTTCCGGGGCTGGGGTCACCCAGCCAACAAGCCGATCCACTCATGGCAAGCTGCACGCAGTCACCGCTTCCTGGCCCACGGCTTCCTCGGGCTGCGCTGCGGCGAGTGCGGCCACGACAAGCTGCCGACCTTCAGTGTCCGGGACTGCCCGTTCGCGGCCGTTTCAGGAAGCTGATCCCCATGTGATTCCAGGCGTTCTGCCAAGGTCAGGTTCCGGTGCCTTCATCGTAGAACCGCACTCGGCCATCAGGAGCCACTCGGTCAAAGAGACAGCAGCCGTTCGGCAGTTCGGTGGAAGCCCTGCCCGGTCTTGAATGTATTACCATGCAGTCTATCGGTAACACTCAAGGAGAGCATGCATGGCGACGACGCTGACCAGCAAGGGACAGGTCACGATTCCCAAGCGTATCCGCGATGCGATGCAGTTGGTGCCAGGCGCACCTGTGGAGTTCTCGGTGAACGCGGCCGGAGAAGTGGTTCTCCACCCAGCACGACCCGCCGGACGGGCGCGCAACCCGACCCGAGACCGTTTCGATGCGGTTCGCGGTCGGGCTGACTTGCCCTGGCGGACTGATGCATTGATGAAGTTGCTGCGCGCCGACGATTGATGTTGTTCGTCGATACCAGCGTCCTGGTGGACGTGTTGCAGAACGATCCGCAATGGGCCGACTGGTCCATCGCGCAGTTGCGCGCCCAGTCGAAGCTGCATGCCTTGGCTATCAACGCGGTCGTCTACGCCGAGATGTCGCTGTCGTTCTCGACGCTTGAAGCCCTCGACGACGTGGTGCTCACTATGGCGCTGGAATTGCGCGAGATTCCTCGGCCAGCCCTCTTCCTGGCAGCAAGGGCCTACGCGCTGTACCGCCGGCGCGGCGGCAGCAAGGGGCAGGTGCTGCCCGACTTCTTCATCGGAGCCCACGCCGCCGTCGAGGGTTGGCCATTGCTGACCCGAGACGCCAGCCGCTTCAAGACCTACTTCCCGACGCTCGATGTCATTGCCCCTTGATTCGGCATCTGAGGCGGCCCATCGGTCATCGCCACGGGCGCAACCATGGAGTCGCAAGTCGAGTGACTCCAACGGCTCGATCGCCGGCCTGCGTGAAAAGCCGCTGACCGGCTCCCTTGTTCGTGAAACCGGATCGCCAGAAAGCGGGTGCTTGCCACCGGCTCCTCACGCTGCGTTGCAGGTGCTCGCGACAGCACCCCGTCGCACCGGGCGTCGCGACCAAGCCGAAGTCGGGCAACCCGCCCTCACCCCACCCGCGCACATCCCCAGGTGTTGTAGCCCGCGAAGCGCGGCGTCTTCGGCAGGTACGCCCGATGCAGTTCGTCGAAGCGGAAGCCGGCCGACCCGATCAGCGGCTCGATCTCGCGGTTGAGGTGGCAGCCGCCGGCCAACCGGCCCCACAGCCCATCCAGCCGGTCCTGCCAGCGGCGCACCGCGGCATCGGGCGCGGCACCGTGCTCGCAGAACAGCAGCCGCCCGCCCGGGCGCAGCACGCGCCTCAGTTGCGCCAGCGCCGCCGCCGCGTCGGGGATGGTGCACAGCGTGTAGGTCATCACCACGCAGTCGACGCTGCGGTCGGGTAGCGGCACGGCTTCGCCGGGCAGGTCCAGCCAGTGCAGGTCCAGCCCCGATGCGGCCACGCGCCCAGCGGCCAGCGCGCGCATCTCGGGCGACGGCTCCAGCGCCCACAGTTTGCTGACCCGCTCGCGCCGGTAGTGCGGCAGATTCAGCCCTGAGCCGAAGCCGATCTCCAGCACCTCGCCCTGCGCCTGCGGCACCACCTTCTGGCGCTGGCGGTCCACGACCGGGCTGCCGCAGGCGCACTGCACCAGCCGCGGCAAGAGGTAGCGCTGGTACAGGGTGGGCATGGGCTGGCTGGTGCGAAGGTCAGTGCGCTATTCTCGATCGCCTTCCAACCGCAGGAGACGACGCATGGGCAAGATGATCGAATTCAAGCGCCCCGACGGGCAGAGCGTGCAGGGCTACCTGGCCGAGCCAGCCAACGCCGCGGGCGCGCCGGGCGTGGTGGTGATCCAGGAATGGTGGGGCATGAACGCGCAGATCAAGGGCGTGGCCGACCGCTATGCCGCCGCCGGCTTCGTGGCGCTGGTGCCCGACCTGTACCGCGGCAAGAGCACGGTCGAGGCGGCCGAGGCCGAGCACCTGATGACCAACCTGAACTTCGGCGATGCCGCCGGGCAGGACGTGCGCGGCGCGGTGCAATACCTCAAGGCACGCGGCACCAAGGTCGGCGTCAGCGGCTACTGCATGGGCGGCGCGCTCACGCTGCTGGCCGCCGTGCACGTGCCCGAGGCCGATGCCGGCGTGGTGTTCTACGGCTACCCGCCGCTGGAGTACATCGACGCCGGCAAGATCAAGATGCCGCTGATGGCCCACTGGGCGGTGGACGATGCGCCCTTCCCCATCGCCAAGGTGGACGAGCTGCAGAAGATGCTCACCGCCGCCGGCGTGAACTACGAGTTCCATCGCTACCAGGCGATGCATGCCTTCGCCAACGAGACGGCGGTGGGCGCCAACAGGCTGCCGATCACCGAGTACAAGCCCGAGGCGGCGGCCACCGCCTGGGAACGCTCGCTGAACTTCTGGAACAAGCACCTGCGCTGAAGCGCGCCGGCGCCGGCCGCTACTTGGTGAGGAAGCCCAGCATGCGGTCGGCAAACTTGCCGTAGGGCGGCATCAGCAGCTTCAGGCTGGAAAAGCGCGCCTGGTAGAACACCGGGCGCAGCTTGCTGAAGGTCTCGAAGCCTTCGCGGCCGTGGTAGTGGCCCATGCCCGAGGCACCCACGCCGCCGAAGGGCAGGTCATGCTGCCCCACGTGCATGACCGCGTCATTCACCGACACGCCGCCGGACATCACCCGGTCAAGCACCGTCTGCACGCGCGCCGGCTGCAGGCTGAAGGGGTATACCGCCAGCGGCCGCGGCCCGGCATTGATGCGCGCGATGACGGCGTTCACGTCGTCGTAGCCCATCACCGGCAGGATCGGGCCGAAGATCTCGCGCTGCATCAGCAGGCAATCGTCGGGCGCGTTCAGCACGATGTGCGGCGTGATCTTGCGCAGCGCCCGGTCGTGCAACGGGCCCGGCAGCAGCGGCACCAGCGTGGCACCGCGTTCCTGCGCCTCGTTCAGCGCATGCAGCAGCCGGTCGAAGGAGCGCTCGTCGATGACCGAGGTGTAGTCGGGCGAATCCAGCCGCGGGTAGCGCTGCGGCACGATCTCGCGCGCCAGGCGGACGAACTCGTCGACGCTGCGCTGCGGCACGAAGGCATGGTCCACCGTGGTGCAGATCTGCCCGGCGTTCATCAGCTTGGCGAACAGGATGCGCTCGGTCGCCACGCGCAGCGGGTGGTCGTCGAAGACGATGGCCGGCGACTTGCCGCCCAGCTCCAGCGTCACCGGGCACAGGTTGCGCGCCGCGGCAGCCATCACCGCGCGCCCGGTGTGGCCCGAGCCGGTGAACAGCAGGTGGTCGAAGGGCAGCTTCGAGAACTCGACGCCCACGCCGCCGGTCTCG
>JBEIHU010000290.1:0-3703 GCA_040381175.1 Burkholderiaceae bacterium | reverse complement strand
CAGCCGCGCTACGCGCCGAAGGGCGAGCCGACGAGGTGGCAGGGCGCGGCCGAACTGCGCGCCGAGGGCCGGGACTTCGACGCGCTGACGCGGTTGGTCGGCCGCATCCAGAGCCTGAGCGTGGCCAGCGTGGGCTACAGGCTGTCTCGCGAGGCCCGAGACAAGGTCCATGGCGAGGTCAGCGCCCAGGCGATCGCGCGCTTTCGCAGCCAGGCCGAGGCCTATGCCAAAGCCTTCGGCTTCGGCGGCGTGACGCTGCGCGCGGTCGAGGTCAGCACCGGCGAAGCCTTCGCCCCGCCGGTGCCGCGTCTTCGCACGGCCTCCGCCGACATGGCCTCCGCGGTGCCGCCGCTGCCGGTCGAGGCCGGCAAGTCCAGCGTCAGCGCCACCGTCAGCGGCTCGGTGCAGATGAAGTAGTGTCCCGCGCCGAGCCGGCGCGTTGTTAGGATGGTTGCCCAAGCCCAGGAGAAGCCATCATGACCGAGCCGGTGTTGCGCAGCGTCCAGTGCCTCGACAGCCGTGGACTGCATCGCATGGCCTACTGGCAATGGGGCGACGCGGCCAACCCGAAGGTGCTGGTGTGTGTGCATGGCCTGACGCGCCAAGGCCGCGACTTCGACACGCTGGCCCGCGCCATGGCCGGCGAATACCGCGTGGTCTGCCCCGACGTGGTCGGCCGCGGCCGCTCCGACTGGCTCGCCGACCCGATGGGCTATTCGCTGCCCGGCTACGTGGCCGACATGGTGAGCCTGCTGGCGCGTCTGGATGCGCAGGTGCTCGACTGGGTGGGCACCTCGATGGGCGGGTTGATCGGCCTGGGCGTGGCCAGCCTCGCCGGCTCGCCCGTGGGCAAACTGGTGCTCAACGATGTCGGGCCGGTAATCGAGCCGGCCGCGCTGCAGCGCATCGGCGGCTATGTCGGACAGAGCAGCTTCTGGGCCTCGCTCGACGAAGCCGCCGACGCGTCGTGGGCGCTGTCGCAGGGCTTCGGCCCGCACAGCCGCGAGCAGTGGCTGGCGCTGACCGAGCCGCAGCTCAAGCCTGCCACCCAGGGCGGGCGCGAGGGCTTCGTCGCGCGCTGTGACCCGGCCATTGCGGTGCCCTTTCGCTCCGTGACCCCTGAGCTGGCCAAGGCCGGCGAAGCGCTGCTGTGGCAGAGCTACGACCGGCTGCAATGCCCGACGCTGCTGTTGCGCGGGGCCGAGTCCGACCTGCTTTCGCCGGCCACGGCACAGGCCATGACACAGCGCGGACCGCGCGCACGGCTGCATGAGTTTGCCGGTGTCGGCCATGCGCCCACGCTGGTGCAGCCCGAGCAGATCGAGGTGCTGCGCCGCTTCCTGATGTCGCCATGAAGGTCCTGTCCGGCGGAGAGCCGGTGCGGCCCGATTCCCGGGCCTCGCCAATCGTGCGCCTGGCCGAGGCCGGCGGCGATGCCGACGCGCCGCGCCGCGCGCGCGCCTTCGCCGAGCCGCTGCTCGCTGGCCAACTGCTCGACACCGGCGAAGGCGCGCTCGCCCATGCCGACGGCGTGGCCGCCATCCTCCAGGGCATCGGCGCGGCGCCGCCAATGCGAGCCGCCGCCTACCTGGTGTATGCCGGCGACTACCTGCAGCGGCCCGAGGAGGTGGTGAGCAAGGCCTTCGGCGAGTCCTACGCGGGGCTGGTCAGTCACACGCGAGCCCTGGTGCAGATCCAGCGCTCGGCGCGTGACGCCCGGGTGGGGACGCAGCGCCGGGCGCTGCAGACCGAGCGCGTGCGCAAGATGCTGCTGGCTTTTGCCAGCGACCTGCGCGTGGTGCTGCTGCGACTGGCCTCGCGGCTGCAGACGCTTCGCCACCATGCCGCCAGCCGGCGCAGCTGCCCCAAGGCGCTGGCGCAGGAATCCCTGGACGTGTTCGCGCCGCTGGCCAACCGGCTGGGCATCTGGCAGATCAAGTGGGAGCTGGAGGACCTGGCCTTCCGCTTCCTGCAGGGCGATGAATACCACCGCGTGGCCGCGCTGATGGACGGCAAGCGGCAGCAGCGCGAGGCTGCGGTGGAGCGGGCGCGCCGGCAACTGGCGGCCGAGTTGGCGGCAACCGGGCTGCAGTGCGAGGTGCAGGGCCGGCCCAAGCATCTGTACAGCGTATGGAAGAAGATGCAGGGCAAGGGCATCGACTTCGCGCATGTCTTCGACCTGCGCGCACTGCGCGTCATCGTCGACGACGTGCCCGCCTGCTACGCCGCGCTGGCCCGGGTGCACGACCTGTACGTGCCAGTGCCAGGCGAGTTCGACGACTACATCGCCAAGCCCAAGCCCAACGGCTACCAGTCGCTGCATACCGTGGTTCGCGGGCGCGACGGCGCGGCACTGGAGGTGCAGATCCGCACGCGCGCCATGCACGAGCACGCCGAACACGGGGTGGCTGCCCACTGGGCCTATAAGGAGGCCGGTGCGCGCGGCTACGCCGGCGTCAGCGCAGCCGGCGATTTCGAGGAGCGCGTAGCCGAGGCCAGGCGCGCCGTGCTGCGCCAGCTGCTGGCCTGGGAGCGCGAGGTCTCCGAGCGCGATGCAGCGCAGGCAGAAGGCGGCATCTTCGACGACAGGATCTACGTCTTCACGCCGCAGGCCGCGGTGATCGAGTTGCCGGCTGGCGCGACGCCGGTGGACTTCGCCTACAGCCTGCACACCAACGTCGGCCACCGCTGCCGCGGCGCGCGCGTCGACGGCGCGCTGGTGCCGCTGCACACGCCGCTGCGCAACGGCCAGACGGTGGAGATCATCGCTGCCAAGGACGGCGGACCCTCGCGCGACTGGTTGAATGCCGAGCCCGGCTACCTGAAGAGCCCGCGCGCCCGCGCCAAGGTGCGAGCCTGGTTCAACGCGCAGCAACAGGCGGCCACCGTCGCGCGAGGCCGTGAGCTGGTCGAAAAGCTGCTCCAGCGCGAAGGCCGCACCGCGCTGAAGCTGGAACACCTGGCCGAGCAGCTGGGCTTCAAGCAGGCCGAGGCCTTGTTCGAGGCGGTGGGCAAGGACGAGTACTCGCTGCACCAGATCGAGAACCTGCTGCGCCCGCCTGCGCCTGCGCCGCAGGCCGACGATGCCGTCGCGCTGCGCAAGTCGCGCGCCACGCCCGACGGCGACAAGGGCGGCGTGCTGGTGGTGGGTGTCGAATCGCTGCTGACCACGCTGGCGCGCTGCTGCCGCCCTGCGCCGCCGGATGCCATCGGCGGCTTCGTGACCCGCGGCAAGGGCGTGGCCATCCACCGCGAGGATTGCGCCAACCTGCGCAACATGGTGCGCGGCGCGCCCGAGCGGCTGATTCCCGTGGCCTGGGGTGCGCGCCTCGCCGACGCGCCTGCGGCCTACGCGGTGGACCTGCTGATCGAGGCCGAGGATCGGCAGGGCCTGCTGCGCGACATCAGCGAACTGCTGGCCAAGGAGAAGATGAACGTCGTCGGTGTGCACACGCAGTCGGTGAAGGACTCGCGCGGCAGCACCGCTTGGATGACCTTCACAGTCGAGGTTGGCGACACCACGCGGCTGGCGCAGGTGCTGGCCCTGGTGGCCCGGATCGCCGGGGTGCGCCGCGCCCGGCGCAAATGAGGCGGTGGCCGCGCTGCTAGAATCTGGCCTGACTCAGGCGCGTAGCTCAGCTGGTTAGAGCACCACCTTGACATGGTGGGGGTCGTTGGTTCGAGTCCAATCGCGCCTACCAAT
>JBEIHU010000289.1:0-3718 GCA_040381175.1 Burkholderiaceae bacterium | reverse complement strand
GAGAAGGTCGCGCCGGGTGTGATCGCGCGCCAGTCGGTGAGCCAGCCGGTGCAAACCGGTCTGAAGTCGATCGACTCGATGGTGCCGATCGGCCGCGGCCAGCGCGAGCTGATCATCGGCGACCGCCAGACCGGCAAGACCGCGGTGGCGATCGACACGATCATCAATCAGAAGGGTCAGGACATGACCTGCGTCTACGTCGCCATCGGCCAGAAGGCGTCGTCGATCAAGAACGTGGTGCGCGCCCTCGAGGCCAACGGCGCGATGGAATACACCATCGTCGTCGCGGCATCCGCTGCGGAAAGCGCGGCGATGCAGTACGTGTCGGCCTATTCGGGCTGCACCATGGGCGAATACTTCCGCGACCGCGGCCAGGACGCGCTGATCATCTACGACGACCTGTCCAAGCAGGCTGTCGCCTACCGCCAGGTGTCGCTGCTGCTGCGCCGCCCGCCGGGCCGTGAAGCCTACCCCGGCGACGTCTTCTATCTGCACTCGCGCCTGCTCGAGCGTGCGGCGCGCGTCAATGCCGACTATGTCGAGGCCTTCACCAAGGGCGAGGTCAAGGGCAAGACCGGGTCCCTCACCGCGCTGCCGATCATCGAGACGCAGGCCGGCGACGTCTCGGCTTTCGTGCCGACCAACGTGATCTCGATCACCGACGGCCAGATCTTCCTGGAGACCAGCCTGTTCAACAGCGGCATCCGCCCCGCCATCAACGCCGGCATCTCGGTGTCGCGCGTCGGATCGGCCGCGCAGACCAAGCTGATCAAGGGCCTGTCCGGCGGCATCCGTACCGACCTGGCGCAGTATCGCGAGCTGGCGGCCTTCGCGCAGTTCGCCTCGGACCTTGACGCCGCCACCAAGAAGCAGCTGGACCGCGGTGCGCGGGTGACCGAGCTGCTCAAGCAGCCGCAGTACTCGCCGCAGCCGATCAGCCTGATGGGTTCGTCGATCTTCGCGGTGAACAAGGGCTTCCTCGACGACATCGACGTGAAGAAGGTGCTCGACTTCGAGCACGGCCTGCACACCCACCTGAAGACCAGCCATGCCGCGCTGCTGAAGAAGCTGGACGACAGCAAGCAGCTCGACAAGGAGTCCGAGGCCGAGCTCACCGCGGCCATCGAAGCCTTCAAGAAATCGTTCGCCTGACGAGGAGCGCCGGTCATGGCAGCAGGCAAGGAAATACGCGGCAAGATCAAGAGTGTCGAGAACACCAAGAAGATCACCAAGGCCATGGAAATGGTCGCCGCCAGCAAGATGCGCAAGGCGCAGGATCGCATGCGCGCGGCCCGTCCCTATGCCGAGAAGGTGCGCAGCCTGACGGCCAACCTGTCCCGGGCCACGCCCGAGTACAAGCATCCGTTCATGGTCGCGCACGACGAGTCCAAGCTCGCCGGCTTCATCGTCGTGACCACGGACAAGGGCTTGTGCGGCGGCCTCAATACCAACCTGCTGCGCATGGTGACGGTCAAGCTCAGGGAGCTCGAGGCGCAGGGCGTCAAGGCCGAAGCCGTGGCCATCGGCAACAAGGGCTTCGGCTTCCTCAACCGCATCGGCGCGAAGATCGTCTCGCACGCGGTGCAGCTGGGCGACAAGCCCCACCTGGACAAGCTGGTCGGGCCGGTCAAGGTGCTGCTCGATGCCTACGCGGCCGGGCGGCTGAACACGGTGTATCTCTGCTACACGCGCTTCATCAACACGATGAAGCAGGAGCCGGTGATCGAGCAGTTGCTGCCGCTGTCGGCTGAAAGCCTGGACGCCGGCGCCGCCCCGTCGCGCAGCTGGGACTACATCTACGAGCCCAGCGCGCCGGCCGTCATCGATGAATTGCTGCTGCGCTACATCGAGGCGCTGGTCTACCAGGCCACCGCCGAGAACCTGGCGTCCGAGCAGTCGGCGCGCATGGTGGCGATGAAGTCGGCCACCGACAACGCCGGCAACGTGATCTCCGAGCTGAAGCTCGTCTACAACAAGACGCGCCAGGCGGCGATCACCAAGGAATTGTCAGAGATCGTCGCCGGCGCGGCGGCGGTCTGAAGATCGAAGAATCACGCATCGAAGGAAGCGAAAATGTCTGAAGTTCAAGCGGCCGGAAAGATCGTCCAGTGCATCGGCGCGGTGGTCGACGTGGAGTTCCCGCGCAACGCCATGCCCAAGGTGTACGACGCGCTCAAGCTCGAAGGCACCGCGCTGACGCTGGAAGTGCAGCAGCAGCTGGGCGACGGCATCGTGCGCACCATCGCGCTGGGTTCGTCCGACGGCCTGCGCCGCGGTTTGGTGGTCAGCAACACCGGCAAGGCGATCACCGTGCCGGTGGGTCGTGCGACGCTCGGCCGCATCATGGACGTGTTGGGCAGCCCGATCGACGAGCGCGGCCCAGTGGGCCAGGAGCTGACCGCCTCGATCCACCGTCGCCCGCCGGCCTACGACGAGCTGAGCCCGTCGCAGGACCTGCTGGAAACCGGCATCAAGGTGATCGACCTGGTCTGCCCGTTCGCCAAGGGCGGCAAGGTGGGCCTGTTCGGCGGCGCCGGCGTCGGCAAGACCGTGAACATGATGGAGCTGATCAACAACATCGCCAAGGCGCACTCGGGCCTGTCGGTGTTTGCCGGCGTGGGCGAGCGCACCCGCGAGGGCAACGACTTCTATCACGAGATGATGGAGTCGGGCGTGGTCAACAGCGACAACCTGGCTGAATCGAAAGTGGCCATGGTCTACGGCCAGATGAACGAGCCGCCGGGCAACCGCCTGCGCGTCGCGCTGACCGGCCTGACGATCGCCGAGTCGTTCCGTGACGAGGGCCGCGACGTGCTGTTCTTCGTCGACAACATCTATCGCTACACGCTGGCCGGCACGGAAGTGTCCGCGCTGCTGGGCCGCATGCCTTCGGCCGTGGGCTACCAGCCGACGCTGGCCGAGGAGATGGGCCGCCTGCAGGAGCGGATCACCTCGACCAAGAAGGGCTCGATCACCTCGATCCAGGCGGTGTACGTGCCTGCGGACGACCTGACCGACCCGTCGCCGGCGACCACCTTCGCCCACCTGGACGCCACCGTCGTGCTGTCGCGGGACATCGCCGCGCTGGGCATCTACCCGGCCGTCGACCCGCTGGACTCGACCTCGCGCCAGGTCGACCCGTACATCATCGGCGAAGAGCACTACACGATCACCCGCCGCGTGCAGGCCACCCTGCAGCGCTACAAGGAACTGCGCGACATCATCGCGATCCTGGGCATGGACGAGCTGTCGCCCGACGACAAGCTGGCCGTGGCCCGTGCCCGCAAGATCCAGCGTTTCCTGTCGCAGCCGTTCCACGTCGCCGAGGTGTTCACCGGCTCGCCGGGCAAGTTCGTGCCGCTGAACGAGACGCTGCGCGGCTTCAAGATGATCGTCGACGGCGAGTGCGATGCGCTGCCCGAGCTGGCCTTCTATATGGTGGGCGGTATCGAGGAGGCCTTCGAGAAGGCCAAGTCCCTCCAGTAACGCCACCTCTACATAAAGGGCTTTCTATGGCCAAGACTATCCAAGTCGACGTGGTGAGCGCGCAAGAGAACGTGTTCTCCGGCATCGCCGAGTTTGTGGTGCTACCCGGTGAGCAGGGCGAACTCGGCATTCTGCCCGGCCACACGCCACTCATCTCCAAGATCCGCCCCGGTACCGTGCGGATCAAAACCGAGGCCGGAGAAGAGTTGATTTTTGTGGCGGGGGGCATTCT
>JBEIHU010000288.1:0-3720 GCA_040381175.1 Burkholderiaceae bacterium | reverse complement strand
GTCGCGGTCGCGACCTATGTGCTTGGGCGCGGCTGGGCGTTCGACAGCCGGTCGTGACCATCGCGGGTGCGCCTCAAGGTGCCCGGGCGCTCGGTTCAAGCGGGTGGCCAGGCAATGTCCTTGGCTCTTGCCAGCAGTTGGTCGATGCGTGACATGAGGCGCTGGTTGTTGGCCAGGTATCGGTCGAACTCCGGCCAATCGATTCGTGTCTGCAGTTCGACCGCCTTGCTCCCGCAGATCAGCCGGTACCGCATGGTCCGCAGGACCTTCGAAGTCCGCGCCCGGTAAGTGGCGCCGCCCAACAGCGGCGGTGATCAGCCTGGGCCCCGCGGGCCCTGTGTCCGGCTCGCAGCTGGCCGTACCGCCCCCATGCGGATTCGCCTTCGATCGCATGGAAGCGATTTGCGCCAACAGCCGTCTCCTGCTTCTCGGTCTGTGGTTGCGAACCGCATGAACCGCCGACCCAGACCTCAGCGCACCGAATTGAACGCCCGCAGGATCGACTCCGGCGTGGCCGGCGCCGACAGCACCGGCTCTTTGTCCGCGCTGCCGGCGGCCGCCACCGCCTGGCGGATGGCGAAGAACACGCTGAAGGGCAGCAGCAGCGGCGGCTCTCCCACCGCCTTGCTGCGGTGGATGCTGTCCTGGGCATTGCGGTTTTCGAACAGCCGGGTCACGAAGTGCGCCGGCGCGTCGTTGGCGGTGGGGATCTTGTAGGTGCTGGGCGCGTGCGTCAGCAGCGCGCCGGTCTTCGGGTGCCAGACCAGATCTTCGGTGGTCAGCCAGCCCATGCCCTGGATGAAGGCGCCTTCCACCTGGCCGATGTCCAGGGCCGGGTTCAGCGACTGGCCTGCGTCGTGCAGCAGGTCGGCGCGCAGCAACTTCCATTCGCCAGTCAGAGTGTCGATGATCACCTCGCTGATCGCGGCGCCATAGGCGAAGTAGTAAAACGGGTGGCCGGTCAGTGTGGCGCGGTCCCAGTGCAGACCCGGCGTGGCATAGAAGCCGTCGCTCCACAGCTGCACGCGCGCCACGTAGGCTCGGCCCACCAGCTCGACGAAGTCCAGGTCCACGCCAGCGGCGCGCACCCGCCCGCCCTCGAAGCGCACCGTGGCGGCATCGACGCCGTGCGCCTGGGCCACCAGCGCGGCCAGGCGCTGGCGGATCTGCCGCGCCGCGTCCTGGGCGGCCTTACCGTTCAGGTCGCTGCCGGTGCTGGCCGCGGTGGCCGAGGTGTTGGCGATCTTGCTGGTGTCGGTGGCGCTGCAGCGCACGCGGGCCAGCGGAAGCCCCAGTTCGTGCGCCACCACCTGCGCCACCTTGGTGTTCAGGCCCTGGCCCATCTCGGTGCCACCGTGGTTCACCAGCACCGAGCCGTCGGTGTACACATGCACCAGCGCACCGGCCTGGTTGTAGTGGTTGACGTTGAAGGAGATGCCGAACTTGACCGGCGTCAGTGCGATGCCGCGCTTGAGGAGCGGGCTGCTGGCATTGAAGCGCGCCACCGCCTCGCGCCGCGCCGCGTAGCCGGCACTGGCCGCCAGCTCGGCCACCAGTTCGTGGATGACGTTGTCGGTGACGGCCTGGCGGTACGGGGTGACGTTGTTCGCCGTCTTGCCGTAGAAGTTGGCGCGCCGCACCTCCAGCGGGTCGCGTTGCAGCCGCGCGGCAATGCGCTCGATGATCAGCTCCATCACCAGCGCTCCCTGCGGCCCGCCGAAGCCGCGGAAGGCGGTGTTGCTCTGCGTGTTCGTCTTCGCGCAGAAGCCGTGGATCGCCACCTCGGGCAGCCAGTAGGCATTGTCGAAGTGGCAGATGGCGCGCGTCAGCACCGGCGGGCTCAGGTCGGTGCTGAATCCGGCGTTGCAGATCATCGTGACCTCGGCCGCCAGGATGCGGCCTTCAGCGTCATGGCCGATCCGGTAGTCGAACTCGAAGCCGTGGCGCCGGCCGGTGATCATCATGTCGTCGTCGCGGTCGGGGCGCAGCTTCACCGGCCGGCTTAAGCGCCGCGCCGCCACCGCGGCCACGCAGGCGAACAGCGCGGACTGTGATTCCTTGCCGCCGAAGCCGCCGCCCATGCGCCGGCATTCCACCAGCACCGCATGCGCGCTGGCGCCCAGCGCATGACAGACCACGTGCTGCATCTCGGTGGGGTGCTGGGTGGAGCAGTGCACGCGCATGCCGCCGTCCTCCAACGGCACTGCGTAGCTGATCTGGCCTTCCAGGTAGAACTGCTCCTGCCCGCCCTGCACGAAGCTGCCTTCCAAATGATGGGGCGCGGCCTGCATCGCGCGCTGCAGTGCGCCGGGGCTCGATTCCCGCGTCAGGTGCATCGGCGGCACCACGTAGGACTGGGCGGCATGCGCCTCGCGCACGGACAGCACGGCCGGCAGCGGCTCGATGTCGAGGAACTCCTTCGCCCGCGCCGCGGCACGGCGCGCCGCATCGCGGGTGGTGGCGATCACCGCGAACACCGGCTGGCCCAGGTACTGCACGATGCCGTCGGCCAGGATCGGGTCGTCGTGCACGATCGGGCCGCACTGGTTCTCGCCGGGGATGTGTTCGGCGGCGATCACGTCCACCACGCCGGGCAGCGCGCGCAGCGCGTCGAGGCGGATGCGTTGAAGCCGGCCATGCGCCACTGGCGACAGTCCGAGCGCGGCATGCAACGTGCCGACCAGCTCGGGCAGGTCGTCCACGTAGCTGGCGGTGCCCGACACATGCAGGTGCGCCGATTCGTGCGCATGGTCGCGGCCGACCACGGCCGTGGATGGCAGCGCCGCGGCGGCGAAAGGTGCGTCGGTGATCTGGTTCATACCTGGTGCCCCCTTCAGGCCGTGGCCGTGGCCGCCCACACGCTGACCTCGGCCAGTGGCCGGACCGGACGGGTCTCGAGCCACAGCCGCATGAGCAACCCGCGCGCCACCTGCCGACGGTAGTCTGCGCTGGCGCGCAGGTCGGTCAGCGGCGTGAAGTCCTGGTCCAGCGCCGCCATCGCCGCCTGCACGGTGGCCTCGGTCCACGGCCGGCCCGTCACGGCGGCTTCTGCACCTCGGGCGCGCTTGACGATGGCCGCCATGCCGCCGAAGGCGAAGCGCGCGCCGGCCACCGTCTCGCCGTCGAGCTCGATCGCCAGCCCGGCGAACAGCGCCGAGATGTCGCAGTCGAAGCGCTTGCTGATCTTGTAGGCGCGCAAGCGCTGCCGTGGCGTGGCCAGCGGCACGCGCATCGCCACCAGCAGCTCGCCTTCAGCCAGCCGGTTCCTCATGTAATCGAGGTAGAAGTCCTCGAGCGGCATCTCGCGCTCGGCCGCGCCCTGGCGCAGCACGATGCGCGTGCCCAGCGCGATGAGCACCGGCGCGCTGTCGCCGATCGGCGAGCCGTTGGCCACGTTGCCGCCCATGGTGCCGGCATGGCGCACTGGCGGGCCGGCAAAGCGCCGCCAGGCCTCGGCCAGCGCGGGCCAGTGCGCGGCCAGCGCGCAGAAGGCGTCTTCCAGCGACGCGCCGGCACCGATGTGCAGCTGGCCGTCGGCTACCGCGATGCGCTTCAGCTCGTCGACCTCGCCGACGTAGAGGATGTCGCCCAGGTCGCGGAACTGCTTGTTCACCCACAGCCCGATGTCGGTGCAGCCGGCCAGCAGCCGCGCCTTGGGCTGCTGCGCCCGCAGCGTGGCCAGTGCGTCCAGCGTGCGCGGCGCGTGGAAGTGGTCCTGCC
>JBEIHU010000287.1:0-3760 GCA_040381175.1 Burkholderiaceae bacterium | reverse complement strand
GCCAGAGCCGCGCGGTGGCGCTGGACATGGAGAGCGCCACCATCGCCGCCAACGGCTTCCGTTTCCGTGTGCCCTACGGCACGCTGCTGTGCGTCAGCGACAAGCCGCTGCACGGGGAGATCAAGCTGCCGGGCATGGCCAACACCTTCTACCGCGAGCGCGTCGACCAGCACCTGCGTATCGGCATCCGCGCCATCGAACTGCTGCGTCAGGAGCGTCCAGGCCAGCTGCACAGCCGCAAGCTGCGCAGCTTTGCCGAGGTGGCGTTCCAGTAGACGCAGGCGCAGCGTCGCGAGGCGGCGCGTTCAGCCGCCGCGCGGCTCGCGCAATCCCTGCAGCGCGTCCAGCAACAACCGCACCCGCGGCGGCACCAGGCGCGAGGACGGCAGCACCGCGCTGATGGGCATCGGCGGCGGCCGCCTGTCGGCCAGCACTTCCGCCAGCTGGCCGGCTGCCAGCTCGTCGGCGGCCATGTAGTCGGGAATCTGGATCAGGCCCAGCCCCTCGCGCGCCGCAGCGACCATGCCGTCGCCGTCGTTCACCTGCACCCGGTGCGCCGGATGCAGCTCGATCACCCGACGGCCCTCGCGCAGCTGCCAGGGGCGCACGCGTCCGCTGCTGGGCAGGCGGAAGACGATCGTCGCGTGGCCGGCCAGATCCTCGATGCGCGCGGGCGTGCCGTGCGCGTCGAGGTAGGCCGGGCTGGCGACGAAGATCAGCTGCTGCCAGTCGAAGCGCCGCGCCACCAGCCGGGAGTCCTGCAGCCCACCGATGCGGATCGCCATGTCCAGGCCGTCGCGCACCAGGTCGGCATAGGCGTCCTGCAGCCGCAGGTCAAGGTGCAGCTGCGGTTGCTGCCGCAGCAGCCGGGCGATCAGCGGCACCAGAATGCGCCGGCCATAGGCAATGGGCGCGTCGATGCGGATGATGCCGCTGGGCGCGGCGCGCGTGCCTGCGGCTTCGGCCTGCAGGTCGTCAACCTCGGCCAGCACGCGCTCGCAGCGGCGGTACAGGCGCTCGCAGTCCGGCGTCAGGCTCACCTGCCGCGTGGTGCGATGGAACAGCTTCACGCCCAGCTGCGTCTCGAGCCGGGCCACGCTCTTGGCCAGCGTGGACGGCGCCTGGCCCAGGTCGCGCGCCGCGGCGGCAAAGCTGCCGCAGCGCGCGGTCTGCGCGAAGGCCAGGAACTGCTGCAGGCCGTTCATCGCGATGGCGTGACGATTGACGACATTTTATCGGCAATGTTGAGGCTTTGAAGGCTCTTCCGAAACGAGCCGACGTTCGCGACACTGCCGTCCATCCGAGGCGCCCCGGACCGTCAGACCCCAGTCACCCACCCGATTCAACGCAAGGACTGCACCATGAACATCCTCGAACAAGCCCGCCCGCAAGCCACCCCGATCCTGGGCGTGGCGCACGCCACCTGGGCCGGCGCCGCCGACGGCCTGAGCCAGTTGTCGGTGTGGCGCCAGACGCTGGCGCCCGGCGCCGCCTCGCCGCCGCACCGCCACGACTGCGACGAAGTGGTGCTGTGCCTGCAGGGCCACGGCGAGGTGCACAGCGAAGGCCAGGTGCGCCGCTTCGGCGCCGACACCACGGTTGCGCTGCCGGCCGGCATCGACCACCAGATCTTCAACACCGGCGCGATGCCGATGGAGTTGATCGCCGCCTTCGCTGCCACGCCGGTGGCCACCCACCTGCCTGACGGTCAGCCGCTGGACCTGCCCTGGCGCACCTGAATGCGATGCATCAGCGCGCCCGCCACAGCGGCCGCAGCGCCCACACGCCGAGCAGCGGCCCCAGGCCCAGCCAGGGCAGCAGCACGGCCAGGTCGTGGCGCTCGGCCAGCGTCGCGAACAGCTGGATGCTGAGGATCGAGATGCCGAAGCCGATGCTGTTGACCAGCGTCAGCACGCTGCCCACCGCCTGCGGCGGCGCGTTCTGCGCGGTCAGCGCGCTGAACTGCGGCGAATCGCCGGCCACGGTGATGCCCCACAGCAGCAGCCAGGCCGCGAAGAGCGCATCGCCCGCCTGAAGCAGCCAGGGCGCGAGCACGCAGCACAGGCCGCTGGCGGCCAACTGCCAGGCGGCGACGCGCGCGCTGCCGATGCGCCGCGCCCAGCGGCCGCCGGCGATGCAGCCGATGGCGCCCACGCCCAGCACCGCGAAGGCCGCCCACGACAGCGAGGCGCCGGCCAGCCGCGTGGCCAGGATCGCCGGCACCAGCACCCACATCGTGTACAGCTCCCACATGTGGCCGAAGTAGCCGAAGACCGAGGCGCGCACCTTGCGGTCGGTCCAGATGCTGCCCAGCGCCTGCCAGCGCAGCCCCGGGCCCTGGCCGGCGGGACGCGGCCGCTCTGGCAGCGCCAGGTACAGCAGCAGGCCGCCCAGCGCCGCCGCGGCGGCCACGGTGTGAAAGACCATCGTCCACGGCAGCGCCGCGCCGACGGCACGCACCGCATGCGCGCTGGCGCTGCCCAGCACCAGCGCGCCGATCAGCCAGCCCAGGGCGCCGCCCAGCCCTTGCGGGAACCACTGTGACGCGATCTTCATGCCCACCGGGTAGATGCCGGCCAGGAAGAAACCGGTGGCCGCGCGCCACAGCAGCAGTTGCTGGAACGAGCCGGCGCTCCACACGCCGGCCAGCGTGCAGGCCGCACCGGCCAGCGAGCACAGCAGGAACACGCGGCGCGGGCTGAAGCGGTCGGCCACCGCCAGCAGCGCGAACAGCAGCGTGCCGGCGATGAAGCCGAGCTGCACCGCCGAGGTGAGCGTGCCCACGTCGGTGGCATTCCAGCCGTAGTCGCGCTGCAGCGCCGGCATCACCGCGTTGACCGCGAACCATGGCGACACGCCGGCCAGCTGCGCCAGCACCAGCACCGGCAGCACCCGCGCCGGGGTCGGGGCGGCTGCTGGCGTGCTCAAACGAGGGCCGGGCGACGTGCCAGCCAGTCGCCGATCGCGGTCTCGTAGGCCGCGGCAGCGTTCAGCACCGCCAGCTCGCCGAGCGGTGGGCCGATCAGCTGCATGCCCATCGGCAGGCCGCGCTCGCCGAAGCCCACCGGCACGCTCATCGCCGGCAGCCCGGCCAGCGTGGCGTAGATCACCACCTCCATCCAGCGGTGGTAGGTGTCCATGGTGCGGCCGGCCACTTCGCGCGGCCAGGTCCATTCGGCCGGGAAGGGCCAGGCCTGCGCGCTGGGCAGCACCAGCAGGTCGAAGCGCTCGAACAGGTTGACCATGTGGCGGTAGAAGCGCGTACGGTTGCTGCTGGCGGCATAGACCTGCGGGCCGCTCAAGCCCTGGCCCTGGTCGTACTCCCACTGCGCCTCGGGCTTGAGCAGTGCATGTTTCTTCGGGTCGGCGCCCAGCGGGCCCAGCGTGCCGGCGACCAGGAAGCGCCGCCAGGTCAGCCAGGTCTGCCAGACCTCGTCGCAGGAATAGCCCAGGCGGATCGGCTCGACCACCGCGCCCAATGCCTCGAAGCGCTGCAGCGCGGCCTCGCACAGCGGCAGGATGCCGGGCTCGAAGGGCAGGTGGCCGCCCAGGTCCGACAGCCAGCCGATGCGCAGGCCGCGTGTCGAGGGCTGCAGCGGCTGGGCGAAGGCGCTGCCGTGCTGGGCGAGGGACAGCGGCTGGCGCGCGTCGTAGCCGGCCTGCACCGACAGCAGCCGGGCCACGTCGCGCACGGTGCGACCCATCGGGCCTTCGGTGCCGAGCAGCGCCACGTAGCCGTCGCCGGCATGCGGGTTGTAAG
>JBEIHU010000286.1:0-3863 GCA_040381175.1 Burkholderiaceae bacterium | reverse complement strand
TCCATGGCGTCGGCGCGCATGGCGCGGTTGCCCAGCGTTTCGGCGGCCGCCTGCAGCGCCTTCAGGATCGGTACGCCGGCGCCGGCCAGCATGGCCAGCGTGCTGGAAAAGCGCGCCGCGTTGTAGCCGCGCGCCAGCCGTCCTGCCAGCGGCAGGTTCAGCAGGGCGGCGTCGCTGCGCTCGCGAAAGCCGGCATTGCGGCGCAGCATGGCGAAGGCGCCGCCGCCGGCGGCGATCAGCCCCAGCATCAGCCAGCCATAGCTGCGCACGAAGGCGCTGATGGCGAGCATGGCGATGGTCAATCCGGGCAGCGCGCGCTTCGAACTGGTGAACACCGAAGCCACCTGCGGCACCACGTAGGTGACCAGGAAGATCACGATGACGATGGCGATCAGCGAGACGATGGCCGGATAGAGCATCGCGCCCAGCAGCTTGGCGCGCAAGGCCTGGCGTTCTTCCAGGTCGTCGGCCAGCTTCTCCAGCACCTTGCCGAGTGCGCCGCTTTGCTCGCCGGCGGCAACCACCGCGCAGTAGACATCGTCGAACTCGCGCGGGGCGCTGGCCAGCGCCCGGGCGAAGGGCGAGCCCGCATTCACCTCGCTGCGCAGGTGGGCGATCAGCTCGCGCTGGCGCGGGTTCTCGGATTCGTCGGCCAGGGCAGTCAGCGCGCGTTCCAGCGGCAGCCCGGCACCGACCAGACCGGCCATCTGCCGCGTCCACACCGCCAGCGCGGTGGCGTCGAAGACGCGGCGCGAGAGGCGGCTGGTCGCGTTGTGCCCGTCGCTGCCACCCTGCACCGGCGTGACGGACAGCGGCACCAGCGCCTGCGCCCGCAGCTGCGAGCGTGCGGCCTTGGCGCTCTCGGCCTCCAGCAGCCCGTTGCTGGCCTTGCCGGCGGCGTCCAGCGCTTCGAATTTGAAGGCAGGCATCAGCGCGTACCGCAGCCCGGGAGACCACCCAGGTGGCGTGCCATCGCTCGTTCGAGCGGACGCCGCGGAACCGGCTTGGCCGGGCCGCTGGCGTCGCCCGCAGTGAGGACGCTGCGGGCGCTCGCAGGCGAGAAACAGTCCGCAGGGACTGTTTCCCGTCCGGCTCGCCCCACCCGGGGGGGAGCGCCCAAGGCGCTTCGGGGGGGGGCCATCTAGTCGCGGGTGACGCTCATCACCTCTTCGGGCGAGGTGATGCCTTCGTCGATCAGGCGCTGGCCGTCCTCGCGCATGCTGCGCAGGCCGGCGGCCTCGGCGGCGACGAACAGCTGGCTCTCGGCAGCGCGGTTGTGGATCAGCGCGCGCACTTTGTCGTCGGCCACCATCAGCTCGTAGACGCCGGTTCGGCCCTTGTAGCCGGTGTGCATGCAATGCTCGCAGCCCACCGGGTGCCATCGGCCGCGCTCGTCCTGGCGGCGGCAGTGCACGCACAGCTTGCGCACCAGCCGCTGCGCCAGCACGCCCAGCAGCGACGAGCTCAGCAGGAAGGGCTCGACGCCCATGTCGGTCAGGCGCGTCACCGCGCTGGGCGCATCGTTGGTATGCAGCGTCGCCAGCACCAGGTGGCCGGTGAGCGAGGCCTGGATGGCGATCGACGCGGTCTCGTAGTCGCGGATCTCGCCGATCATGATCACGTCCGGGTCCTGTCGCAGGATCGCGCGAAGCGCCTTGGCGAAAGTCAGGTCGATCTTGGCGTTGACCTGCGTCTGGCCGATGCCGGGCAGCTCGTATTCGATCGGGTCCTCCACCGTCAGCAGGTTGGTGGTGCTGGTGTCGATGCGCCCCAGCGAGGCATACAGCGTGGTGGTCTTGCCCGAGCCGGTGGGCCCGGTGACCAGCACGATGCCGTGCGGCTGGCGGACCAGCCGGTCGAAGGACTTGAGCACGTCGCCGCTCATGCCCAGGCCCTCGAGCGTGAAGCGCGACTCGCTCTTGTCCAGCAGTCGCAGCACGGCGCGCTCGCCATGCGCGCTGGCCAGCGTCGACACCCGCACGTCGATGGCCCGGCCGCCGACGCGCAGCGAGATGCGGCCGTCCTGCGGCAGGCGCTTCTCCGAGATGTCGAGCTCGGCCATGATCTTCAGCCGGCTGATCAGCGCCGCATGCAGCGCGCGGTTGGGCTGCACCACCTCGCGCAGCGTGCCATCGACGCGGAAGCGCACCGCGCTGCTGCGCTCATAGGGTTCGATGTGGATGTCGCTGGCACCGTCCTTCACCGCCTGCGTCAGCAGCGCGTTCAGCATGCGGATGATCGGCGCGTCGTTGCTGGCCTCCAGCAGGTCTTCGACCGCCGGCAGGTCCTGCATCAGCCGGCTCAGGTCGACCGCGCTTTCCACCTCGCCGACCACGGTGGCGGCGCTGGATTCGGCGCCGGCATAGGCCACCGCGATGCGGTTGGCCAGCGTCGAGGCCGGCTCGCGCTCGAAGCCGTCGATGTCGAAAAGCCGGTTCACCTCGGACAGGGCGTTGCTCGGCGTGGTCTCGGCCGCCCACAGCACGAGCTGCGTGCCGTCGTCCTCGAGCAGCAGCGTGTTCGCCTTGGCAAACGCGTAGGGCAGGGGGTGGCGCGTGCCCATGCGGCCTAGGGCGACTTGGTCGGAGCGGGCTCGGTGCCCGGTGCCGGGTTCGCTGGCGCAGCCGCCGGGGGCGGCGCGGCGGGCGCGGCCGGCAACGGGGTGGCCGGGCCACGCGGGGGCAGCGGCTCGGGCCAGGACAGCGGCGGCGGCACGTTGCCGCTTCGCAGCGTCGTGCCGGTGAAAGGTGCGGCAGGCGCCACCGGCGCGTCGTTGATCGTCTGCACCACGCTCTGCCGCGGCTGGCCCACGCCCTGCTGCGCGGCGCGGATCAGGTCGTAGCGGTCCATCGACAGTGCGTTCAGCTGGTCCTGGCTGCGGATGATCAGGGGCCGCAGGAAGACCATCAGGTTACTCTTGGTTCGGGTGCGGCTGTCGGTGCGGAACAGCGGGCCCAGCACCGGCAGATCGCCGAGGAAGGGCACCTGCTGCACGTTGCCGCCGAACTCGTCCTTGAGCAGGCCGCCCAGCACCATGATCTGGCCGTCGTCGACGACCACCGTGGTCTCGATCGCGCTCTTGTCGGTGGTCAGGCCCTGCGGCGAAGTGCGGCTGGACGGCACCACGCGCGAGTCTTCCTGGTAGATGATCAGCCGGATCGTGCCGCCTTCGCCGATCTGCGGCTTGATGCGCAGTGTCAGGCCCACGTCCTTGCGCTCGATCGTCTGGAACGGGTTGTTCGACCCCGAGGTGTTGGTGGTGAACGAGCCGGTGATGAAGGGCACGTTCTGGCCGACGACGATCTTCGCCTCTTCGTTGTCCAGCGACACCATGTTTGGCGTGGCCAGGATGTTGGCGTCGACCTTGGACTCCAGGAAGCGCGCCAGCGCGCCAATGTTCCAAAGGTCGCCCACCTTCTGCAGGATGCCGAAGTTCAGGCCCGCCGGCACGGCCAGCGCAGCCAGCCCGGTGCGGCCCTGGTTGATTGCCGTGGTCAGGTTGACGATGTTGCCCGGGCCGGTGAAGTTGGTGCCGCCCGCGTAGTTGGTCGAGCTGTTCTGGTCGCCCGAGATGGCCTGCCACTGGATGCCGATCTCGGCCGCCTTGTCGGCATCGACCTTGACGATCAGCGTCTCGATGTAGATCTGCGCCCGCCGGGAATCGAGGCGATCGATGACGTTGCGCAGCTGGCGGTAAAGCGGCTCGGGCGCGGTAATGATCAGCGAGTTGGTTGCCGGGTCGGCCTGGATGAAGCCGCCGGTCGACGGGCTGGCAGAAGCCGCCACCGGCGTGGTCGACGGGGTGCCGCCGGCGGCGCCCGCCGGGTCGGCCACGCGCTCCGGCGCCGGTGCAGCCGCGGCAG
>JBEIHU010000285.1:0-3912 GCA_040381175.1 Burkholderiaceae bacterium | reverse complement strand
TGCAGCGGAGTCGCTGACGAATGCCGGCTTTCGGGCGGGCCAGTTTCACGAATCGGGGAGCCGGTCAGCGGCTGTTCGCGTAGGCCGGCGATCGGCCCATCATCGACATTGACTTGCATGAGCTGGTCGCCGCAATGCAGTCGTCCTCGAGGGCGAAGCGCAAACCGGTTCAGGGTTGGCCGGCGCGTCGCACACTCGGCCGTCCGATGCAACGATTGAAGCGGCGACATCGAGAAGAGCGTGATGCCGTAGGAACAAGCATTCCTCTTCCACTAAGGCGCCGCCCGGTCAACGGACTTGCGATGCACGCGTTCGCTCGGCCAGCGCGGCGGGTGAGTCAGCGGCCAGGCAATTCCAACTCCCGGCGGGCGTGAGCGCATTACCGAACAGCCAGGTGCAGGCTGACATGCCCATGTTGACGCAGAGCGCTTGGATCCGTCGTCGCCGACACGGCGGACTCAATCATGGTTGCCCGCGGCGCGCGGCATGTCTGCGTAGTTTTCGCTGCCGGCCGTCCAAGTGGGGCTCCCCTGGATGCCGTGGAAGTTGAGCTCGATCGTGAGGCCGTCCGGATCCTGGACGAAGATCTGGAACAGGCTGGCTGTCGGCAAATAGCGCTTGCGCGCAGTGACGCCCAGCGCTTCGAGCCGATCGCCGAGGGACTGCGGGTCGCTGGCAAGAAAGGCGATGTGGTCGACCACACCGGAGTTGCCGGTTGCGGAGTCCGCATGCGAGCCCAGATAGTAGAGCTCGGAGTTCGCAATGCCGTGCGGCCCCATGTGCACTTGTATCTTCCCTCCGACGCCGAGCCAGTAGCCCGGGAATGGCAGATCGGGCCGCGGCATCACCTCAAAGCCGAGCACTTTGCAGTAGAAGTCCTTGGATCTTTCCAGGTTGTTGGCCCGGACGAAATAGTGATTGAGCTCGGTGACGGGCATCGCTGTCTCCTCGGTCAAGGCACGGATCGGAACGCGCAAAGGATGGTACATCGGTACATGCGGTGGCGGACGGACCGGCTAACCCTGCGCGGGGTTCACGCCCTCGTGCAAGCCATAGCGATGACGCGCCGCCGCCATCACTCCCGCATCGAGCTTGGCGTCCAGCACCAGCTGGTGCAACGCCACTGCCGCGATGTGATGGCGGGTGAGACCGAAGTGCGTGCGAAGTTGATGGCGGCTGTCGCTGCGGCCGAATCCATCGGCTCCCAGCGTGGCGAAGCGTCGCCCATCGGGCAGCCAGGCGCGGATCTGCTCGGGTACGGCGCGCACGTAGTCCGTGGCCGCGACGATCGGCCCTTCAGCGACCGCGAGCAGCTCGGTGACGTAGGGCGAATCGCGTTGCCCACCCCAAAACGCTCGATGCTCGCAGGCCTGGGCTTGCCGCTGCAGCTCGCAATAGCTCGTGACGCTGGCAACCTGCGCGTGCACCTGCCAGTCTGTTGCCAGCAGCGCGGCCGCGGCGATCACTTCGTACAGGATCGCGCCGCTGCCGAGCAGGCTGCACCGTGCTAGCGGCGTCGCTGGTGGCGGTGGTCCTGCCAGCCAGTACGCGCCGCGCACGATGCCATCGTTCACACCGTCAGGAATGGCCGGTTGCGGCAGGTTCTCGTTCGTCACCGTGACGTAGAAGAACACATCGTCCTGCTGCTGCAGCATACGCCGCATGCCGTGTTCGATGATCGCAGCCAGCTCGTAGGCAAAGGCCGGGTCGTAGGAGACGCAGTTGGGCACCGTTGTGGCGATGAGCAGGCTGTGGCCATCCTGGTGTTGCAGGCCCTCGCCGCCCAGCGTGGTGCGACCGGCCGTCGCGCCGATGAGGAAGCCGCGTGAGCGCTGGTCGGCCGCGGCCCAGATCAGGTCCCCCACGCGCTGGAAACCGAACATTGAGTAGTAGATGTAGAACGGAAGCATGGCCAGCCCGTGTGTGCTGTAGCTGGTGGCCGCAGCAGTCCACGAGGCGATCGCCCCGGCTTCGGTGATGCCCTCTTCCAGCATCTGTCCGTCGCGCGCTTCACGGTAAGCCAGCAGGCTGGAGGCATCTTCAGGCTCATAGCGCTGACCGTGCGGAGAGTAGATGCCCACCTGCCGGAACAGGCTGGCCATGCCGAAGGTGCGCGCCTCGTCGGCAACGATGGGCACGACGCGCGGCCCAAGCTGCGGCGCCTTGAACAGGTTGCTCAGCATGCGCACGAAGGCCATCGTAGTGGACATCTCCTTGCCGTCGGCTTGCAGCGCGAAGGCCGCGAAGGCGGCGGCCGCGGGCACGGGCACGGTGTCGGCTTGCGTGTGGCGCACTGGCATCGGCCCCCCGAGTGCGGCGCGACGCTGGCGCAGGTATTGCATCTCCGGGCTGTCGTCGGCCGGGCGGAAGAATCGCTGCGCCTGGGCATCTTCATCGCTCATCGGCAGGTGAAAGCGCCGGACGAAGGCCTTGAGATCGTCGCCGCCATACTGCTTTTGCGAATGCGTGGTCATGCGGCCCTGGCCGGCCGAACCCATGCCGTAGCCTTTCATTGTCTTGGCCAGGATCACCACCGGCGTGCCGCGCTGCGCCAACGCGGCTGTGTAGGCGGCGTGGATCTTCACCAGATCATGGCCACCGCGGTGCAGGCGGTCGATCTCCTCGTCGGTCATCGCCGCCACCAGCGCTGCCAGCTCCGGGTCTTGGCCGAAGAAGCGCTCGCGGTTGTACGCGCCGTCGTTGGCTGAGAATGTCTGGAACTGGCCGTCCACCGTGCGGGCAAAGGCGCGCGCCAGCGCATGCGTGCTGTCGCGGGCGAACATCGCGTCCCAGTCCGAGCCCCACAACAGCTTGATGACATGCCAGCCGGCGCCCGCGAACATGGTTTCGAGTTCGTCGACGATGCGGCCATTGCCGCGCACCGGTCCGTCAAGGCGCTGCAGATTGCAGTTGATGACGAAGACGAGGTTGTCGAGGTTTTCGCGCGCAGCCAGGCTCAGGCCGGCCAACGACTCGGGCTCGTCCATCTCGCCATCGCCGAAGAAGCCCCAGACGCGCCGATCGCCAGCGTCGATCAGGCTGCGGTGTTCCAGGTAGCGCATGAAACGCGCCTGGTACACCGCCGACAGCGGCCCGATGCCCATCGAGCCGGTGGGGAACTGCCAGAAGTCGGGCATCAGCCACGGATGAGGGTAGGAGCACAGGCCGCGCACCGAAGCGCCATTGCTCCGTGCTGTTGCGGCGGCCACTTCCTGCCGATAGTGCGTGAGGTCGTCTTCGGTGAGCCGGCCTTCGAGGAACGCGCGGGCGTAGACACCCGGTGCGGAATGCGGCTGAAAGAACACCAGATCGCCGCCATGCCCGGCGTGCCGGGCTCGGAAGAAATGGTTGAAACCCACCTCGAAAAGATCCGCCGCCGAGGCGTAACTGGAAATGTGGCCACCGAGTTCGCCGTGACGTGCGTTGGCGCGCACCACCATGGCCAACGCGTTCCAGCGCATCATCGCGGCCAGCCGCTGCTCGATCTCAAGGTGGCCCGGGAACGGAGCCTGGGCCTGCAGCCCGATGGTGTTGAGGTAGGGCGTGTTGATCTGCGGCTTCCACGCCAGTGCGTGTCGGCGGGCTTCGTCTTGCAGCGCGTGCAGCAGGTAGCGGGCACGCTGCGCCCCGCTGTGCGCAACCAGCGACGCCAACGCATCCAACCATTCGCGTGTCTCCTGTGCGTCGCTGTCGTCGGGGAACCGCACGTGATGCAGCAGCGGGTCGCCGCTGTCGCTGCCGGCATCGTTCGTCACGTCGCCGCCGTCATGCGCCCGCGCGCGCCACGCGTCCCTTGCCGATGCGACTGCGCTCTTACTCGACCCAGACCTCGGACCAGTTCAGCGGGCACTGGGCTTCGACGAAGCGCGCGCTGCAGCGCCCGGCCGAGCCGATGGCCGTTGATGCCAGGCG
>JBEIHU010000284.1:0-3965 GCA_040381175.1 Burkholderiaceae bacterium | reverse complement strand
GTGCAGCACCGCCACGGCGAGATGGTCGCGCTGCAGGCCGATGCCTGCGTCAGCGTGCCGCTGGCCGAGGTGGCCGGGCGCGTGCGCCTGGTGCCCACCGACCATCCCTTGCTGGACGCGGCTCGCGGCCTGGGCGTGTGCCTGGGGGTGGCGTGAGCCCGTTGCAGGCTGGACACACGCTTGAACTGGGGCATCCGGCCCCATCTACCTGCCGCCCGCGCCATCGCGCCGCCTGACCCCAGAAAGGACCTCACCATGATCCGCCGTCTCCTCGCCCCCCTGCTGCTGGCCGCCACGGTGCTGCTGACAGGCTGCGGCTACAACCAATTCCAGACCCTGGACGAGCAGACCAAGGCGGCCTGGTCGGAGGTGCTCAACCAGTACCAGCGGCGCGCCGACCTGATTCCCAACATCGTGGCCACGGTCAAGGGCGAGGCCAGCTTCGAGCAGGAGACGCTGACCCAGGTGATCGAGGCACGCGCCAAGGCCACCAGCATCCAGGCCACACCGGAGCTGATCAACAACCCCGAGGCCTTCCAGAAGTTCCAGGCCGCGCAGGGCGAGCTGGGCAGCGCCTTGAGTCGCCTGATGGTGACGGTAGAGCGTTACCCCGACCTGAAGGCCAACCAGGGCTTCCAGGATCTGCGCGTGCAGCTGGAGGGCACCGAGAACCGCATCACCGTGGCACGCAACCGCTACATCAAGGCGGTGAACGAGTACAACGTGCTGGCGCGCAGCTTTCCAACCAATCTGACGGCGATGGTTTTCAGCTACGCCGTCAAGCCCGGCTTCACGGTGCAGAACGAAGCCGCGATCAGCGCGCCTCCGGCCGTCAGCTTCGACAAGCCAACGGCGCCAGCCGCCGCGGCTTCTAAGTGATGCGCAGCTGAACGAGACCGGGCCTTCGATGCACGCGCTGCGGCTGCTGCTGGCCGCCTGGCTGTGGGCCACGCTGGCGTCGGCCGGGGCGCAGGACGTGCTGCCGGTGCCGGCGCTGACGGCCCGCGTCATCGACCAGACCGGCACCCTCAGCGAGCCGCAGCGTGCGGCGCTGGAAAGCAAGCTGGCCGCCTTCGAGCAGGCCGCGGGCTCGCAGATCGTGGTGTTGATGGTGCCGACGACGCAGCCCGAGGACATTGCCGCCTATGCGTTCCGCGTGGCCGACAGCTGGAAGATCGGCCGGCGCGAGGTCGGCGACGGGCTGCTCATCGTGGTGGCCAAGAACGACCGGCAACTGCGCATCGAGGTGGCCAAGGCGCTGGAGGGCGCGGTGCCCGACCTGGCGGCGCGGCAGATCATCGACCGGGCCATCGCGCCCGCCTTCCGCGCCGGCGACTATGCCGGCGGGCTGAGCGCCGGGGTGGACGGGCTGATCGGGCGCATCAAGGGCGATAGCCTGCCGCTGCCCGATGCGCGCGCGACGCCGGGCCGCGAGCCAGGTAGCTGGGAGCAGCTGCTGATGTTCCTGTTCGTCGCCGTGCCGGTCGTCGGCGGCGTGCTCAGCAAGATGCTGGGTCGCAAGCTGGGCTCGCTGGTCACCGCAGGCGGCACGGGCTTCGTCGCCTGGCTCTTCAGCGCCAGCCTGTGGGTCGCCGGCATCGCGGCCTTCGTCGCGCTGCTGGTCGTGGGCGTGCTTGGCGTCGGCGCACTGAGCGGCATGGCGCGCGGCAACGGGCGCGGCGGCCGCGGCGGGCCGGGTGGCTGGGGCGGCGGCGGCTTCGGCTCCGGTGGTGGCTTTGGCGGTGGCGGCGGCTTTGGTTCCGGCGGCGGCGGCAACTTCGGTGGTGGCGGCGCTTCTGGCCGGTGGTAGATGAATCGCTTGCTGCGCATCCTGAAGCACCGCTGGCTCGACGACGGCGACGCCAGGCGCCTGCTCGCCGACGCCGCGCTGGAGCGGCTGCAGTCGCGCGTGCGGGCCAGCGAGGCGCGACACAGCGGCGAAATCCGCCTTTGCATCGAAGCCGGGCTGCCGCTGTCCTACCTGTGGCGCGACGCCACGCCGCGCGAGCGCGCGCTGTCGATGTTCGGCAAGCTGGGCGTGTGGGACACCGAGCAGAACAATGGCGTGCTGATTTACCTGCTGCTGTCCGAACATGCGATCGAGATCGTCGCCGACCGGGGGCTGAACCAACATGTGCGGCCCGAGGAATGGTTTCGGCTGACCGCCAGCATGGCGGCGGCCTTCAAGGCCGGTCGCTTCGAGGACGGCCTGGGCGAGGCCATCGATGCAGTCGACACGCTGCTGCAGCGGCACTTCCCGCTGGGCCCGGGCGCGCACAACCCGAACGAGCTGCCTGACCGCCCGTTCCTGGGCTGACTACTCGCTCTTGATCGGCTTGAGCGGCCCGCTGAAGCGCTCGCGCTGCAACGGCTGGGGCAGCAGCGGGAAGTCGAGCTGCGGCTCGGGCAAGGCAGTGTCGGGCAACTGGTCGAGCAGGTGGCGGATCAGCGTCAACCGCCCGCGCCGCTGGTTGTTGAAGTCGACCAGGGTCCATGGCGCATGCCGCTTGTGCGTGGCCTGCAGCATGCGGTCGCGCGCCAGCCCGTAGGCCTCGTACTTGTGGCGGGCCTGCAGGTCCACCGGCGACAGCTTCCAGCGCTTCAGCGGGTCGGTAAGCCGCTCGGTGAAGCGCTCTTCCTGCAGCGCCTGGTCGACAGTGAGCCAGTACTTGAAAAGCAGCAGTCCGTCGTCGACCAGCAGCTTCTCGAACACCGGCGCCTGGCGCAGGAAGCTCTTCGTCTGCTGCTCGCTGCAGTAGCCCATGACCGTCTCGACGCCGGCGCGGTTGTACCAACTGCGGTCGAACAGAACCAGTTCACCGGCAGCCGGCAAGTAGGGCACGTAGCGCTGGAAGTACCACTGCGTGCTCTCGCGCTCGTTCGGCTTGGGCAGCGCCACGGTCTTGCACACGCGCGGCGGCAACGCGTCGGCGATGGCCGCGATCACCCCGCCCTTGCCCGCGGTGTCGCGCCCTTCGATCAGCACCAGCGCCCGCTTGCCGGTGTGCTGCAGCCAGCGCGCCATCTGGTTCAGTTCGACCTGCAACTGCTCGAGCCGCGCCTCGTAGTCGGCACGGCCGAGCTTGTTGTTGTCGCCATCGGGCTTGGCGGGCTTCGTTTCGGACATCGTCGGCGCCTGCAGCAGAGTCGGGGGCCACAGTGTCCCCGGCCGTGACCTTGAAGACAACAGGCCCGCGCGGTCTGCACCTGGCGCGGGCCTGACTGCGGCAAGTGCCGGGCTTACTTCTTGCGGAACTTGCGCAGCGCGGCGATCTGCGCGGCCATCGCCGCGAACTCGCCCTGCGCCTTGGCGAAGTCGATGTCGCTCTTGGCGTTCTTCATCGATTCCTCGGCCTGCTTGCGCGCCTCCACCGCCTTGGCCTCGTCCAGGTCGTGGCCGCGGATCGCCGTGTCGGCCAGCACGGTGACCGTGCCGGGCTGCACCTCGAGGATGCCGCCGGCGACGAAGACGAACTCCTCCTCGTCGTTGTCGGCGCGGATGATGCGCACCGCGCCCGGCTTGATGCGCGTGATCAGCGGCGTGTGGCGCGGATAGATGCCGAGCTCGCCCATCTCTCCGGGCAGCGCGACGAACTTCGCGTCGCCCGAGAAGATGCTCTCCTCGGCGGACACCACATCGACCTTCAGCGTGGGCATGGGCTGCTCCTTACTGGACGGTCTTGGCCTTGGCGATGGCCTCGTCGATGCTGCCGACCATGTAGAAGGCCTGCTCGGGCAGCGCGTCGCACTCGCCGTTGACGATCATCTTGAAGCCGCGGATGGTTTCCTTCAGCGGCACGTACTTGCCGGCCGTGCCGGTGAACACCTCGGCCACGTGGAAGGGCTGGCTCAGGAAGCGCTGAATCTTGCGGGCTCGGGCCACGGCCAGCTTGTCCTCGGGAGCCAGTTCATCCATGCCCAGGATCGCGATGATGTCGCGCAGCTCCTTGTAGCGCTGCAGCGTG
>JBEIHU010000283.1:0-3991 GCA_040381175.1 Burkholderiaceae bacterium | reverse complement strand
TGCGCGGAGATACCGATGTTGCGGTAGCGCTCGATGGGGGTCTTGCGGGCCATGATGTCACTCCAAATACAGGGGCCGCCCTCGGGTTGGTGTTAACCCGTAAGAGCGGCCAGAAGCAGGGTACGGTCGGCGGCGGCTCAGAAGCGGAAGTGCGAGAAGGCCTTGTTGGCTTCGGCCATGCGGTGGACCTCATCGCGCTTCTTCATCGCGCCGCCGCGGCCTTCCGAGGCCTCGAGCAGCTCGTTGGCCAGGCGCGCGGCCATCGACTTCTCCCCGCGCTTGCGCGCCGATTCCTTCAGCCAGCGCATCGCCAGCGCCTGGCGGCGCACCGGGCGCACCTCCACGGGCACCTGGTAGTTTGCGCCGCCGACGCGACGGCTCTTCACCTCGACCATCGGCTTGATGTTGTTCAGCGCAACGACGAAGATCTCCAGCGGGTCCTTGCCGGCTTTCTTTTCGATCTGGTCCAGCGCACCATAGATGATGCGCTCGGCCACGGCCTTCTTGCCGCCTTCCATGATCACGTTCATGAACTTCGAAAGATCGACCGAGCCGAACTTCGGATCGGGCAGCACTTCTCTCTTGGGAACTTCGCGGCGACGCGGCATGAGAATCTTCCTTTTCGGTTTCAGCTGGCGCAGGACTACTCACCTGCACCTCGAAGGGCCATCAGGACCCTTCACTTACTCGGCCCGCCGTCAGCGTGCCTTCTTTGGCCGGCCCGCAGGGGCCGGAAACTGGACAACGGGCGAAAATCAGGCCTTCTTTGGACGCTTGGCGCCATACTTCGAACGCGATTGCTTGCGGTCCTTGACGCCTTGCAGGTCCAGCGAGCCGCGCACGATGTGGTAGCGCACGCCCGGCAGGTCCTTCACGCGGCCGCCGCGCACGAGCACCACGCTGTGCTCTTGCAGGTTGTGCCCTTCACCGCCGATGTACGAGATGATCTCGAAGCCGTTGGTCAGGCGCACCTTGGCCACCTTGCGCAACGCCGAGTTCGGCTTCTTCGGCGTGGTGGTGTAGACGCGCGTGCAAACACCGCGCCGCTGCGGGCTGTTCTGCATCGCAGGCGACTTGGACTTCGTGATCTCGACCTGGCGGCCGTGACGCACGAGCTGGTTGATGGTTGGCATTTCGAAACCCGTTCCCGTTGAAGACCTGGCTCTTTGCTCCGCGATCGGCAGGGCCGAGCACTGCGCAGGCAACCGAGCCGGCTGTTGACGACAGCCGGCCCGTCAAAGAACGCGGCAGCTCTCGGCTGAAAAGCCTTCCATTATATTCGCTGGCTCCAGACGCGGCAAGAGTAGTCTTCACCCATGCCCGACACCCCCCGCGCAGTGGTGCTGGACACCAACGTGGTGCTCGACTGGCTGCTGTTCCGCGACGCCAGCTGTGCCGGCCTGGCGGGGTCGCTGCAGCAAGGGCAGCTGCTGTGGCATGCCACGCCATCGATGCGCAGCGAGCTGGCCAGCGTGATCCAGCGGCGCGAGTTGCAGCGCTGGAGCCCGGATTGCGAGCGCATACTGTCCAGATTCGATGGCCTGACACGGCTCTGCGCGGAAGCGCCCAGCGCGGCCCAAGGCACCGGGCGCTTGCGCTCCCGCGACCCGGACGACCAGAAGTTCATCGACCTCGCCGTGCGCATCAAGGCGACCTGGCTGCTCAGCCGTGACCGCGCCCTGCTGCAACTGGCAGGACCAGCGCGCGAAATCGGCCTCCGGATCCTCACCCCGGCTCATTGGCAACAGGCTGTCGGTGGCTGAAAAAAAGGGCGGCCGAGGCCGCCCTTCCTCGCAGTGCATTGCGCCTTACTCGGCCGCGTCGCCGGCAGCAGCCGCCTGGGCCGCCACGGCGGCGTCGACGTTGGCCATCTGCACGGCCGCCAGTTCCTCGGCCTCCTGCAGCGCTATCGAGCGACGCTCGGTCTCGTCCATCGCCTCCTTGGCCTTGCGCGCCTGGTGGAAGGCCATGCCGGTGCCCGCGGGGATCAGGCGGCCGACGATGACGTTTTCCTTCAGGCCGCGCAGCTCGTCGCGCTTGCCCATGATGGCCGCCTCGGTGAGCACCCGCGTCGTCTCCTGGAAGGAGGCCGCCGAAATGAACGAGTCGGTGGACAGCGAGGCCTTGGTGATGCCCAGCAGCACGTCGGCATAGGTGGCCGGCAGCTTGCCTTCGGTACGCAGCGCGTCGTTGGTGCCGAACAGCTCCGAACGCTCCACCTGCTCGCCGGCGATGTAGCCGCTGTCGCCCGGGTTGACGATCTGCACGCGGCGCAGCATCTGGCGGACGATCACCTCGATGTGCTTGTCGTTGATCTTCACACCCTGCAGACGGTAGACGTCCTGCACCTCGTCGACGATGTAGCGCGCCAGCTCCTCGACGCCCAGCAGCCGCAGGATGTCCTGCGGTTCGGCCGGGCCGTCGACGATGGACTCGCCCTTGTTGACCACCTGGCCTTCGTGAACCAGGATGTTCTTCTCCTTCGGCACGAGCTCCTCGTACACCTTGCCGTCCGGGTCGGTGATCTGCAGCCGCACCTTGCCCTTGGTTTCCTTGCCGAAGCTGATGGTGCCGGTGATCTCGGCCAGCGTGCCCTTGTCCTTGGGCGAACGCGCCTCGAACAGCTCCGCCACCCGCGGCAGGCCGCCGGTGATGTCGCGGGTCTTCTGGCCTTCCATCGGGATGCGCGCCAGCACCTCGCCGGGCATCAGGTCCTGGCCGTCGCGCACCTGGATCAGCGCACCCACCGGGAAGCTGATGGTCACCGAGTGGTCGGTGCCGGGGATCTTGACCTCGTTGCCGGCCACGTCCAGCAGCTTGACCTGCGGACGCACCACCTTGGTGGCGCCGCGGCGCTTCGGGTCGATCACCACCAGCGTCGACAGGCCCGTCACCTCGTCCAGCTGGCGGGCCACGGTGACGCCTTCCTCGACGTTCTCGAACTTCGCCTTGCCGGCGAACTCGGTGATGATCGGGCGGGTCAGCGGGTCCCAGTTGGCCAGCACGGTGCCGGCCTTCAGCGACTGGTCGGGCTTGACGTTCAGCAGCGCACCGTAAGGCACCTTGTGACGCTCGCGTTCGCGGCCATGCTGGTCGGCGATGATGATCTCGCCGGAACGCGAAATCACCACCAGCTCCTTCTTGCCGTTGGTCACGTAGCGCATCGTGGCATTGAAGCCGACGATGCCGTCGCTCTTGGCCTCCACGCTGTTGGCCACCGCCGCACGCGACGCGGCGCCGCCGATGTGGAAGGTGCGCATCGTCAGCTGAGTGCCCGGCTCGCCGATCGACTGCGCGGCGATCACGCCCACCGCCTCACCGGTGTTGACCAGGCCGCCGCGGCCCAGGTCGCGCCCGTAGCACTTGGCGCACAGGCCGAAGCGCGTGTCGCAGGTCAGCGGGGTGCGCACCTTCACCTCGTCGATGCCGGCAGCCTCCAGCGCATCGAGTGCGTCTTCGTCCAGCATCTCGCCGGCCGGCAGCAGCGCCGCCTGCGTCTCGGGGTGGAGAACCTCAACCGCAGTGACGCGGCCAAGGATGCGGTCGCGCAGCGACTCGATGACCTCGCCGCCTTCGATCAGCGCGCGCATCGCAATGCCGTTCTGAGTGTTGCAGTCGTCCTCGATGACCACCAGGTCCTGGGTCACGTCGACCAGGCGGCGCGTCAGATAGCCGGAGTTCGCGGTCTTCAGCGCCGTGTCCGCCAGGCCCTTGCGGGCGCCGTGGGTGGAGATGAAGTACTGCAGCACGTTCAGGCCTTCGCGGAAGTTGGCGGTGATCGGCGTCTCGATGATCGAGCCGTCCGGCTTGGCCATCAGGCCGCGCATGCCCGCCAGCTGGCGGATCTGCGCGGCGCTGCCGCGGGCGCCGGAATCGGCCATCATGTAGATGGAGTTGAATGACTCCTGGTCGACTTCCTTGCCGTGTCGGTCCTGCACCTTCTTCTTGGACAGCTGGCTCATCATGACCTTGCCTACCTCGTCGCCGGTCT
>JBEIHU010000282.1:0-4023 GCA_040381175.1 Burkholderiaceae bacterium | reverse complement strand
GGCCGTGGATGTAGACGTGGCGGAACGGCACCTGTCCGGTGAAGTGCACCGTCATCATGATCATCCGGGCGACCCAGAAGAAGATGATGTCGAAGCCGGTGACGAGCACGCTGCTGGGCGGGAAAAGGTCCTGCTCCACCGTTTTGGCCGGCCAGCCCAGCGTGGAAAAGGGCACCAGCGCCGAGCTGTACCAGGTGTCGAGCACGTCCTCGTCGCGGATCAGCGCCCCGCCGTAGCCCGCTGCCGCGGCTTGGACGCGGGCCTCGTCCTCGCTGCGCGCGACGACGATCTCGCCGCCGCTGCCGTACCAGGCCGGGATCTGGTGGCCCCACCACAACTGGCGGCTGATGCACCAGTCCTGGATGTTGTTCATCCACTGGTGGTAGGTGTTGACCCACTGCTCGGGCACGAACTTCACGGCGCCCGAGTCCACCGCCTCGATCGCCTGCTGCGCGATGCTCTTGCCGCGGGCCCCCGGTTTGGTCGTCGCCACGAACCACTGGTCGGTGAGCATCGGCTCGACAATCTGCCCGGTGCGCGCGCAGCGCGGCACCATCAGCTTGTGCTTCTTCACCTCGACCAGCAGGCCCTGCGCCTCGAGGTCGGCCACCACCTTCTTGCGCGCGGCGAAGCGGTCCAGCCCGCGGTAGGCCACTGGCGCCTGGTCGTTGACGGTGGCATCCAGCGCCAGCACGCCGATCAGCGGCAGCCCATGGCGTTGGCCCACCGCATAGTCGTTCGCATCGTGCGCCGGCGTCACCTTGACCACGCCAGTGCCGAACTCGCGGTCCACGTAGTCGTCGGCGATGACCGGGATGTCGCGATCGCACAGCGGCAGGCGCACCGACCGGCCCACCAGCGCGGCGTAGCGCTCGTCCTGCGGGTGCACCATCACCGCGACGTCGCCGAGCATGGTTTCCGGCCGCGTGGTGGCCACCACCAGGCTGCCCGAGCCATCGGCCAGCGGGTAGCGGATGTGCCAGAGCGAGCCGTCTTCCTCCTCGCTCTCGACCTCCAGGTCGGACACCGCCGACTTCAGCACCGGGTCCCAGTTGACCAGCCGCTTGCCGCGGTAGATCAGGCCTTCCTCGTACAGCCTTACGAAGGTCTCGGTGACCACGGCAGACAGCTTGTCGTCCATCGTGAAGTACTCGTGCGCCCAGCTCACGCTGGTGCCCATGCGGCGCATCTGCTGCGTGATGGTGCTGCCGCTGCGCTGCTTCCATTGCCACACGCGGGCGACGAAATCGTGGCGGCCCAGGTCGTGGCGGCTGATGCCCTGGTCCTGCAGCTGCCGCTCGACGACGATCTGCGTGGCGATGCCGGCATGGTCGGTGCCCGGCACCCACAGGGTGTTGCAGCCCTTCATGCGGTGGTAGCGCGTGAGCGCGTCCATGATCGTCTGGTTGAACGCATGGCCCATGTGCAGCGTGCCGGTGACGTTGGGCGGCGGCAGCTGGATGCTGAACGAGGGTCTGGCCGGGTCCAGCGTCGGCGCATAGGCGCCGCTGGCTTCCCACAGCGGCCCCCAGCGCGCCTCGATGGCGGCAGGTTCGAAGGACTTGGCGAGTTCGGTCATGGCATGGGTCGACCCGGCGGCAACGCAACAACGCGTCGCACGGCATACGTTCGGGGATGGCTTCGATTGTAGGCGGCCGCCCTGCGGCGCAGGGCCCGGGGCATGGCCGAGAATCGATGTACGCCCGCCCGCCGCACGATGAGCACCAAGCCCCGAGAGCCGAGCCGCTTCATGCTCCGCCAGCGCCCGATGCGCGTCCTCGGCCGCCGGGGCGAGGACGAGCGCCTTTCGCCGGGTCGGAAGACGCTGCTGTTCTTCGCCGCGCTGTTGCTGCTGGCCCTGTTGCTGGCCTGGCTGGACCCACGGCCCACGCTGCGCCATGTCAACCTGACGATGCTGTCGGGCGGAGCCACCGGCAACTACCACGCCACCGTCGACAAACTGGCGGCCGAAGTGGCGCGCGGCCACGGCAGGATCAGCAACCAGGCGACGGCCGGATCGGTGCAGAACCTGCAGCGGCTGATCGCGGCGCGCACACGTTGCGACGTGCAGGTCGCGCTGGTGCAGGACGGCAGCCTGCTGCCGGAAGGCGCCGGGCTCGAGCTGCTGGGTCGGCTGCCGCAGCCCGAATCGCTGGTCATCCTGGGCCGCGACGTGCAGCGGCTGCGCACGCCCCTCGATCTGGCCGGCCTTCGCATCGGCATCGGCCCGGTCGGCAGCGGCTCCGAGCAATTGATGCGGCGCCTGCTCGGCCAGCTGAGCGAGCTGCAACTCGTGGTCTCCACGCCGACCATCGACGAGCAGCTGGACATGCTGGTGCGCGGCGAACTGGACCTCGGCGCCATGGTGATCGACGAGCGTGCGGCGCTGCTGCGCGAGGCCGTGGTCGTGCGCAAGCTGCAGATCCTCGACCTGCCCGACCCGGCGGCGCTGGCGCGCCGGCTGCCCTTCGCCAAGGCCGGTGTCATCGATGCCGGGCAGATTGACTACGTGCACCGGTTGCCGCCCCAGGACGTGAACGTGCTGCAGATGGACACGCTGATCGTCGGCAACGGCTGTGCGAAGAACAGCGCCACGGTGGGCCTGCTGTCGGCGGTGGCGGGGGTCTTCCCGACCTTCGTCCAGCACAACAAGGGCCAGCCCAACCTGACCGGGCTGCCGCTGTCGCCCGTCGCAGCCAACTTCCTGCGCGACGAAGGCGCGGACGCGCTCGGTACCTACGCGCCCTGGGCCGTGGACATACTGCCGCTGCCGACCTGGATCCAGCTCGGCGTGGCGCTGTCGGTGCTGTTCAGCGGCATGGCGCTGGCCCACCGCTTCAACCTGTGGCGCATCGACGCGCAGCGTGTGCGCCTCGAGCGCGAGATCCCGGCGCTGTTCCACCCCGGCGTGACGCTGGGCGAGATCGCCGACCTGCAGCCCCGCCCCGGGTCGGACGCGGTCGAGACCCTCGCCGCGCTGGACAGCCTGCTGGCGCGGCTGGACGCTCTGGCCGAGCACTGCCGGCGCAAGTCGCTGTCGATCCTGGTGCCGATGGGCGAGGAGATGTCCTACCGTTACCAGGAAACGCTGATCGCCGAGCTGCAGTACGCACTGCGCCTGTACCGCGACCGGCTGCCTGACGCTACATGAGCAGGTGCTCGCCGGCGTTGTCGCCGCCGAGGATCACGTAGTTGACCTTGCGGATGTCGAACAGCTGCGTGCCGCCGCCGTAGCTGATCGAGCTCTGCACGTCCTCGCGCATCTCGCGCAGCGTGTCGGCCAGCCTGCCCTTGATCGGCTCGAGGATGCGCTTGCCCTCGACATGCTTGTATTCGCCCTTGTTGAAGTCGCTGGCGCTACCGTAGTACTCCTTGAACAGCTTGCCGTCGACCTCGACCGTGCGGCCCGGTGATTCCTCGTGGCCGGCGAACAGCGAGCCGATCATCACCATGCTGGCGCCGAAGCGCACGCTCTTGGCGATGTCGCCATGGTCGCGGATGCCGCCATCGGCAATGATCGGCTTGGTGGCCACGCGCGCGCACCACTTCAGCGCGCTGAGCTGCCAGCCGCCGGTGCCGAAGCCGGTCTTCAGCTTGGTGATGCACACCTTGCCCGGGCCCACGCCCACCTTGGTGGCGTCTGCGCCCCAGTTCTCCAGGTCGATCACCGCCTCGGGCGTGGCCACGTTGCCGGCGATGACGAAGGCCTGCGGCAGCCTGCCCTTGATGTAGTCGATCATGCGCTGCACGCTGTCCGCATGGCCGTGGGCGATGTCGAGGGTGATGGAGTCGGCGCCCAAGCCCTCGGCCGCCAGGCGGTCGATCATCTCGCGGTCGGCCTGCTTGACGCCCGAGCTGATCGACAGGTACAGGCCCTTGCTGCGCATCTGCCTGGCATAGGCGACGTTGTCGATGTCGAAGCGGTGCATGACGTAGAAGTAGTCGTTCGCCGCCAGGAACTCGGTGATCGGCTCGTCGACCACGGTCTTCATGTTGGCCGGCACCACCGGCAGCTTGAAGCGG
>JBEIHU010000281.1:0-4024 GCA_040381175.1 Burkholderiaceae bacterium | reverse complement strand
GTCGGTGCGCGGCTCAGACCCCGACGCCGCGCTGTACTGGCTGGCGCGCATGATCGACGGCGGCGTCGACCCGCGCTACGTGGCGCGGCGGCTGCTGCGCATGGCCAGCGAGGACATCGGGCTGGCCGATCCGCGCGCGCTGCATCTGGCTGTCGATGCCGCCGAAGTCTTCGAGCGCCTGGGGTCGCCCGAAGGCGAACTGGCCCTGGCGCAGGCCGTCGTGTATCTCGCGATGGCACCGAAGTCGAACGCCGTGTATACCGCCTGGAACGCCGTGCGTGAGCTGGTGCGCAGCGACGGCACGCGGCCGGTGCCCGAGCATCTGCGCAATGCGCCGACGCGGCTGATGAAGCAGCTCGGCCACGGCGCGGGCCATCGCTATGCGCACGATGAGATCGGCGGTTTCGCGGCCGGTGAAACCTACCTGCCGCAGGGCCTGCCTCGTGCGCGCTTCTACGAGCCGGTGTCTCGCGGCCTGGAACTGCGCATCGGAGAACGCCTGGCTGAGCTGCGGGCGCTGAACGCCGCCGCCAGCAAGCCAGACTGAGCGCTGCAGCACCGGCACGGACTCACGCCTGCCAAGCGGGAAAGCCCGCGCTCGGCGGCACGGGGGCGATGCCTAGAATGCATTTGCCCCAGGATGGTGCGGCACAGTCCATGCAAGGGTCGGCGTTGCAGGGCCCGCAAATGACAGCGACAGCTTAAGGAGAGCCATCGATGGAGACCTTCATCCAGCAGATCATCAACGGGCTGGTGCTGGGGAGCATGTACGCGCTGGTGGCGCTGGGCTACACGATGGTCTACGGCATCATCGGCCTGATCAACTTCGCCCATGGCGACGTGCTGATGGTCGGTGCGCTGGTCAGCTGGACTTTCGTCACCGCGATGTCGGGTGCCGGAATGCCCGGCTGGCTGATGCTGCTGTTGTCGGTGCCGATGGCCATCCTGGTGTGTTGCGTGCTCAATTTCAGCATCGAGAAGGTGGCCTACCGACCCTTGCGAAACGCGCCGCGGCTGGCGCCGCTGATCACCGCCATCGGCATGAGCCTGCTGCTGCAGACGCTGGCGATGATCGTCTGGAAGCCGAATCCGAAGCCCTTCCCGTCCCTGCTGCCGGCAGAGCCCATCGACCTGGGCGGCCCGGTGATCACGGTCACGCAGATCCTGATCCTCGGCCTGACGGCGGTGATCCTGGCGGCGCTGATGTGGCTGGTCAACCGCACCAAGCTGGGCCGCGCGATGCGGGCCACAGCCGAAAACCCGCGCGTTGCCGGGCTGATGGGTGTCAAGCCGGACTTCGTCATCTCGGCCACCTTCGTCATCGGTGCGGCGCTCGCGGCGGTGGCGGGCATCATGTGGGCGGCCAACTACGGCACGGTGCAGCACACCATGGGCTTCCTGCCGGGACTGAAGGCTTTCACTGCCGCAGTGCTCGGCGGTATCGGCAACCTGGCCGGCGCGGTGGTCGGTGCGCTGCTGCTCGGCCTGGTCGAAGCGCTCGGCGCCGGTTACCTGGGCGAGCTCACCGGCGGCGTCTTCGGTAGCCACTATGCCGACATCTTCGCCTTCGCGACGCTGATCCTGGTGCTCACGCTGCGGCCGCAGGGCCTGCTGGGCGAGCGCGTGGCCGACCGCGCCTGAACCTGCACGGGGCAAGCCGATGAAAAACAAGCTCGTCATCTTCCTGCTCTGCGCCGTGGCGCTGCTCGCGCTGCCGCTGTTCGTGCAGCAGTTCGGCCAGGGCTGGGTGCGCATCATGGCCACCGCGCTGCTGTATGTGCTGCTGGCGCTGGGCCTGAACATCATCGTCGGCTACGCCGGGCTGCTGGACCTGGGCTATGTCGCCTTCTATGCTGTCGGTGCCTACATGTATGCGCTGCTCGCCAGCCCGCACCTGTTCGAGACCTTCCCCTGGATCGCGCAGATGTTCCCCAACGGGCTGCACACGCCGATCTGGCTGGTGGTGCCGCTGGCCGCAGGGCTGGCGGCGATCGCCGGCATCTTGCTCGGCACCCCGGTGCTCAAGCTGCGCGGCGACTACCTGGCGATCGTGACGCTGGGCTTCGGCGAGATCATCCGCGTGCTGATGAACAATCTGGAGCACCCTGTCAACATCACCAACGGCCCGCGCGGCCTGGACCGCATCGATCCGATGTCGATGTTCGGCTTCAGCCTGGGCAAGCCGCTGGTCATCGGCGGCTTCAGCATCCCGCCGGTGACGCTGTACTACTGGCTGTTCCTGGCGCTGGTGGTGGGCAGCGTGGTCATGTGCCACCGCCTCGAGCTCAGCCGCATCGGCCGCGCCTGGATGGCCATCCGCGAGGACGAGATCGCAGCCAAGGCCATGGGCATCAACACGCGCAACATGAAGCTGCTGGCCTTCGGCATGGGCGCCACCTTCGGCGGCGTCGCCGGCTCGATGTTCGCGGCCTTCCAGACCTTTGTCTCGCCCGAGTCCTTCAGCCTGATGGAAAGCGTCATGATCGTGGCGATGGTGGTGCTCGGCGGCATGGGCTACCTGCCCGGCGTGATCCTCGGTGCGCTGCTGCTGGCGGCGCTGCCCGAAGTGCTGCGCTACGTGGCCGGGCCGCTGCAGCAGATGACCGACGGCCGGCTGGATGCGTCGATCCTGCGCCAGCTGCTGATCGCGCTGGCGATGATCATCATCATGCTGCTGCGCCCGCGCGGCCTGCTGCCGCCACCCGAGCACGGCAAGGCCGCGCCCGCGACGACGAGCGCCAGCTGAGGCGGGGGCGGCGATGAGCGATATCGTGTTGAACGTGCAGGGGGTGAGCAAGCGCTTCGGCGGCCTGCAGGCGTTGTCCGACGTGGGCATCAGGATCCGCGCCGGCGAGGTCTACGGCCTGATCGGCCCCAACGGCGCCGGCAAGACCACCTTCTTCAACGTCATCACCGGGCTGTACACGCCCGATGCCGGCAGCTTCGAGCTGGGCGGCCAGCCCTACAAGCCGAGCGCGGTGCACGAGGTGGCGCGCCAGGGCATCGCCCGCACCTTCCAGAACATCCGACTGTTCCCCGAGATGACTGCGCTGGAGAACGTGATGGTCGGGCGCCATGTGCGAACGCAATCCGGCCTGGTCGGCGCGCTGTTCCGTACCGCGTCGTTCAAGGCCGAGGAAGCGGCCATCGTCGCGCGCTCGCAGGAGCTGCTCGACTATGTCGGCATCGGCCGCTTCGCCGACTACAAGTCGCGCACGTTGAGCTATGGCGACCAGCGGCGGCTGGAGATCGCCCGTGCGCTGGCCACCGAGCCCAAGCTGATCGCGCTCGACGAACCGGCCGCAGGCATGAATGCCACCGAGAAGGTGGTCCTGCGCGAGCTGATCGACCGCATCCGCAAGGACGGGCGCACCATCTTGCTGATCGAGCACGACGTCAAGCTGGTGATGGGGCTGTGCGACCGCGTCACCGTGCTCGACTACGGCAAGCAGATCGCCGAAGGCACGCCCTACGATGTGCAGCGCAACGAGAAGGTGATCGAGGCCTATCTGGGCGCCGGCCACAAGGCACACTGAGAGCGATCCGATGACACAACCCGTGCTGTTGAAGGTGAGCGCGCTGAAGGTGGCCTATGGCGGCATCCAGGCCGTCAAGGGTGTCGATTTCGATGTGCGCCAGGGCGAGCTGGTCAGTCTGATCGGTGCCAACGGCGCGGGCAAGACCACCACGCTGAAGGCCATCACCGGCCTGCAGCCGGTGGCCTCTGGCGAGATCGAGTTCATGGGCCGGCCGATCAAGGGCCAGGGCGCCTGGGACCTGGTCAAGCAGGGGCTGGTGATGGTGCCCGAGGGCCGAGGGTGCTTCACGCGAATGACCATCACCGAGAACCTGCAGATGGGTGCCTATGTGCGCGATGACACCGCCGAGATCGTGGCTGACATCGACAAGGTCTTCGCCATCTTCCCGCGCCTGAAGGAGCGGCGCGGGCAGCTCGCCGGCACGATGAGCGGCGGCGAGCAGCAGATGCTGGCGATGGGCCGCGCGCTGATGGCGCGGCCCAAGG
>JBEIHU010000280.1:0-4056 GCA_040381175.1 Burkholderiaceae bacterium | reverse complement strand
GACGCGGCCGTGATGGTGCTGGGCGCCCGCGGCATGGGCTTCCTGCGCCGCCTGGTGCTGGGCAGCACGTCCGAGCGGCTGCTTCGGCGCAGCACGCGGCCGCTGCTGCTGGTGCGGCAGATGCCGCACGAGACCTATCGCCGCGCGCTGGTGGCGATCGACTTCTCGCCCTGGTCGGCAGCGGCATTGCTCGCCGCGCGTCGGTTGGCGCCGGCCGCCAGGCTGCTGCTGTTCAGCGTGTTCGAGGTGCCTTTCGAGGACAAGCTGCGCTTCGCCGGCGTGGATGCCGCAACCATCGAGCACTATCGCCGCCGGGTCCGGGCCGAGGCGCTGCGGCGACTGCACGCGCTGGCCCAGCAGGCCGGGCTGAAGGCCGGCGAGTGGGAATCGCAGGTGGCCGAAGGCGACGCCTCGATGCGCATCGTCGAGACCGAGCAGGCGCTGGACTGCGACCTGGTGGTGCTGGGCAAGCACGGCCAGTCGGTCACCGAAGAGCTGCTGCTGGGCAGCGTCACCAAGCATGTGCTGGCCGAGGGCAGCGCCGACGTGCTGGTGTCGACCGCCCGGCAGGCCTGAGAAGCCGAGCCTTCGCCGGCCCGGTCGATCGCAACCTTGCTGTTTGTTCAGCAGTTTCCAGGAGAAAGCCAGATGCAGCCCATTCGCCGCGTGCTCGTAGCCACCGATTTCTCCACCGGCTCGGAGGCTGCCATCGAGCGTGGCGTGCGCCTGGCGCGCAGCCATGGGGCCTGCGTCGACCTGGTGCAGGCCTTCGATGCCAGCGCCTGGAAGGCGCTGCGCGCCGTATTCGACCTTGGCCGCCTGAGCGGCCGGACCGCGCCCGAAGCCCAGCTGCGCGAGCGCCTGGCCGATCGCGCTGCCGCACTGGCGGCGCGCGAGCGACTGGCGGTCGAAAGCCATTTCGGCGTAGGCTCGCCGGCGGCGGTGATCGAAGCGCGGGCCCGGTCGATGAATGCCGGCTTGCTGGTCATTGCCCGCCGCTCAGAGCCGGCCGCACCGGGGGTCAGCAGCACCTTGCTGCGCATCCTGCGCAGCGCCCCCTGCCCTGTGCTGGTGACGCGGGCCGGCGCGCCGGCCGACGACGGGCGCGTGCTGACGGCAGTCGACCTGCGCGAGGTCTCGCGCCAGGCGGCGGCCACGGCGCTGGCGCTGTGGCCGAAGGCCACGCATCGCCTGCTGTATGTCATCGACCCGCAGTGGGAACGCGAGGTTCAGCGCGGCCAGGACGACACGGCGCCACTGGGCGAACTGATTGCTTCGCTGCATGGGCGGGCTCGTCAGCGGCTCGAAGCATTGGCTGACGAACTTGCCGTCGCCACCGGCGCCAGGCTGGACGTGGCAGTGGTCGAGGCCATTCCGGCGCTGGGCATCGTGCAGCATGCCGCCACCTGGCCGGCCGACTGTGTGGTCGTCGGCCGTCATGGCCAGGGCCTGGTGGCCGACAGCCTGCTCGGCAGCACCGCGCTCGATGCCATCCACCACAGCGGGCGGGACGTGCTGGTGGTCTCATGACCGGCCTGCAGCAGCCCGGGCAAGGCTCCCTTCGAGCGCATGCGCTGACCCGGCGATGAGCCTGGCCTGGCTGCTGGCGCAGTTTGCGCTGTGCGCGCTGCTCATCGCCCGCGCCGGCTACGTGCTCAGCGGCAGCGCCGACCGGCTGGCCGAGCTGCATGGCTGGGGACGCGGCTGGGTGGGCCTGGCGCTGCTGGCCTCGGTGACCTCGCTGCCCGAACTGGCCAGCGGCATCAGCGCGGTGGCTTGGGTCGGCGCGCCCAACCTGGCGGTGGGCAACGCGCTCGGCGCCTGCGTGGTGAACCTGGTGTTCCTGGTGATCGTCGATGCAGCGCAGCGCCACCAGCCGATCTACCGCGCCGCCAGCAGCACCCACCTGCTGTCGGCCGCCTTTGGCGTGGTGATGCTGGGTTTCGTCGCGCTGAGCCTGCTGGTGGGACGGCGCGCGCCCTCGCTGTTCCAGGTCGGCGCCTACAGCCCGCTGCTGCTGGGTCTGTACCTGCTGGCGCTGCGCAGCGTGCACGCTCACGAGCAGCAGGCACTGGCCGCCGCCGCACCGGCAGCGGATGCGCCGGTAGCTACGCCGGCCCAGGTGCAGCGCGAATGGCGCCGTTTCGGGCTGGCGGCCACGGTCGTGGTCGCGGCGGGACTGTGGCTGCCCGAGGCTGCCGACCGCCTGGCGGGCGAACTGGGGCTGTCGCGCAGCTTTGTCGGCACGATCCTGATGGCGCTGGTGACCACGCTACCCGAGATGGCGGTCACGCTGTCTGCGCTGCGCCTCGGGGCGTTGGACCTGGCCATCGGAAACCTGCTCGGCAGCAGCCTGTTCAATGTGATGATCCTGGCCATCGATGACCTCTTCTACCCCCACGGACCGCTGCTGGCGGCCGCCGACCCGGTGCACGCGGGCACGGCAGTGACGGCGATGGTGATGAGCGGGCTGGTCATCATCGGCCTGGTGATGCGGCCACAGGGCCGCGTGCTGCGCGTGACCAGCTGGATCAGTATCGCGCTGCTGAGCAGCTACCTGGTCAACGTGGCGCTGGTCTATCTGTCGGCAGCCTGAGCGGCCACCGCGCTCGAGATCCGCGACCGAGCGCTGCTGCGGTGCGCGCTGACGAGAATGCGATCCCGGCTCAGCGCATCCAGCGTGCCGCTGCGTCCAGCAGCGCCTGCCGCACCCGCTGCTGGCGCACCGCATCGGTGTCGCCGCACGCCAGGCGGCACATCCAGTCGCTGGGCGACTCGAAGTCGCAGTGCGAAGCGCCCGTGATCAGCTCGTCGCGCCACAGTGCCGGCAGCGCGCTGCCCCAGGGCGCGGCCACGGCCTCGGCGTTGCAGCGCGAAGGCGGCGCGCGCAGCAGCAGTGCCTCGGTGCGCAGCCGCGCTGCTGCCGCCAATCCCAGCCGTTCGGCCTCGCCAGGCATCGTGCGGTCGAACGGGTCCAAGCCGACGAAGCCGACCACGCCGGGCGTGGACGCCGCCAGCAGGCTGGACAGCCCGCCGGCCGAGAAGCCCACGAGCATGACGCCTTGCACCGGAGGGCCGAAGGCCCCGCCGGCGCGAAGCGAGCCGACGAGCGCGGCCAGGGCGCGGGCGTTGCAGCGGAAATCGAAGGTGCAGGGCAGATCCGGCGTGATCGCCAGCACGCCGGCATCGGCAAGCGCCTGCGCATGGCCGGCCAGCGTTCGACGGCTGCGCGTGAAGCCGTGCGAGAGGATGGCCGCCCCGCGAAGCGTGCCGGTATGCGGGTACAGGTCCAGGGTCACCTGGTGGCCGTCGAGGGCATGCACCAGCGTTTGCACGGCCGGCGGAACCGGCGGCCCGGCCGAGGCGGCCGGCGTGAACGTGACTGCCGCAGCAGCGGCCAGCGCCGCGCAGATCCGGCGAGCTTGCCGCATGAGCGTCTTCATGCCCGCATTGTCGGCGTGTGGCGCACTGCGCGCGCCGCGGGGGCGATTCGGGATCCGGGTCTACCTCCTGCCGCCCCGGACGGATTCCGGGCTGCCGGGCCATGCTTGCGGCTCAGCTGCCCGCCCGGGCCGCGTTCTGAACGATGCCCTCGGCAATGCGCGGCAGCAGCGGCAGCGGCAGGTCATGGCCCATGCCGGGCACGATGTCGGCCACCGCGCCGGCAATCTTGCCCACCAGGTCGTGCGCGGCCGGCACCGGCACCAGTGGGTCGGCCTCGCCGTGGATCACGCGCGTGGGCGCCACGATCCGGTGCAACAGTGGCGAGCGGTCGCCGTCGGCCGCCACCGCGACCAGCTGGCGCGCGGTGCCTGCCGGCCGGTAAGCACGCGAGAACGAGGCCATCAGCCGTTGCTGCAGGCGCTGCGGGTCGGGCGGGTAGGCCGGGCTGCCGATCACCGACAGCACGTGCTTCGTATGCGCCATGTAGGTCTTCGCATCGGCCGTCTGCGGCCGAGACAGCAGCACACGCAGCACCCGCGGGTGCGCCTGCCGGAGGTGGCGCGCGCCCGACCGAGTCATGAGCAGCGACAGGCTCAGGCCGCGGCGCGGCGG
>JBEIHU010000279.1:0-4068 GCA_040381175.1 Burkholderiaceae bacterium | reverse complement strand
GTGCAGCAGTCCCGCTACCCCCCGCGCCAGCAGCCCCACCCCGGGCAGCGAGGCTGCCCCGCCACCGCCGCCCGCGGGCGCGGAGGCCGCTTTGGCCGGCGCGGGGGCAGGCCGCGGAGAGGCCACGGTGATGCTGCGCTGCACGGTGGCGCGCTGCCCGGCGTCGTCGATCAGCGCCAATCCGAGCGTCAGCGTGCCGGCCGCAACGGGCCGCAGTTCCGCCTCGGGGCCATTGGTGGCGCCGGCGAAGCCCGCGACCACGCCGGGGTTGGCAACGAGCGACCATTCATAGGCGAGGATGCTGCGCCCTGCGGCCGGCAGGCTGCCCGCGGCGCTGAGCCGCAACCGCCGGCGCCGCCGGCGAACCGTCGATGCGCGCCACGGTGCCCGTGGCGGCGAGCACGGCCGCATCGGCATCGAGCATGCCCGCGCCGCACAGGCCGACGCTGCAGTAGCAATGCAGCTGGTCGATGCCGTCGGGCGGGCGGCACATCGGCACCGGTTGCCCGTTTTCGTCGCTGCCGGCGCCGCCGGTCGGAAAGGCACGCGCGCTGACCTGCATCAATGTGAGCACTTCTTGCGGCTGCAGCTGAGGCTGAGGCGACAACATCAGCGCCGCGGTGCCCGCCACGATCGGCGCTGCGAAGCTGGTGCCGACGCTGAAATCGTAGGAATCGGTCCAGGTCGAGCCGCCGGCGTTGGGCCGCTGGGTCCCGCTGTTGCTGCTGCTCAGGATCGGGTACAGGCAGGGCTCGTTGGCACCGAGGTTGATGCAGTTGCCGGCCGGCGCACTGATGGCGATGGCCGGGCCCAGGTCGGAAAAACCCACCTTCGAGCCGGCATGGCGCAGCCCGGCCACGGCGATCACGCCCGGGCAGTTGGCCGGCAGCTCCACCGCATGGCCGGCGCTGTTGCCGGCCGCGGCCACGACCACCGTGCCTGCGGCCAGCACGTCGGCGATCACCGCCGGATAGCCGCTGGCCGCGCTGCAGGCGCCGCGGCCGCCCAGGCTGAGGTTGATGACCTGCGCCCGGTTCGGGTTCAGCGGCAGCCCGGGCACCAGCAGCCCGGCGGCCCAGCGCATGCCGGCCTGGATGTCGGAATCGAAGCCGCCGCATTTGCCGAGCACGCGCACCGGCAGGATCTTCACGCCGGAGGCGGTGCCGGCCATGCCCTGGCCGTTGTCTGCCGCGGCGCTGACGATGCCGGCGATCTTGGTGCCGTGCCAGGAGCTGTTGGCGGCGCCGCAACTCCGGAAGGCGCCGCCGCGGGCCGCATTTTCGGCGTCGGTGATCCAGTCGCCCGGGTCGCTGGCGTCGGCATCGCGGCCGCCCCCATCGTTGGCGGTGGTCACATCGGACACCAGGTCGTAGCCGGCGAGCACCTGGCCTGACAGGTCCAGGTGGTCGGCCAGCACGCCGGTATCGAGCACGGCCACCACCACGCCAGCGCTGCCGGTGATGCGGTCCCAGGCGGCCTCGACATTGACCGCAGAGCGCAGTTCGCCGGCCGGTGCGCGCAGGTACCACTGGCCGACCGCAGGGCCGCGGCCGCTGGCCGGACCCGTGGCGAACAGCGGGTCGGTGGGCACGCGCAGCGCGCGGAGGCGCTGGTCGACCACCGCATGCAGCACCTCGGGGTCGGCCGCCAGGCGCCTGGCCGGCGTGGCCGCGTCGATGTTCGCGGCCATCACCACCTGCGAGCGCTCGCTGATCGCCACGCCGGTGTCCAGCGGCACTCCGGCACGGGCCGCCAACCGGTCGGCCCGGCGCTGCGCCACCCTGGCGACTTCGGCAGGCGACTGGCGCACCGACATGGCCTGCTCGCGCAGCAGCGGCGCATCGGCCTTGAGCGTGACGATCACCCGCGCTGGCGGCGCGGACTGGGCCTGAGCCGCCGGCGCGGAAAGCAAGGCGGCGGCCGCGACCTAGCGGCCGCCGCGGAACCAGCTCGACAGTCGCGCGCTGTCCTGCGGGCGAGCGCTCGGTGCGGGCTCGCCCGCGCTGACGGGGCCAAGCACCGAAGGCGCTGTGGGTTGGATCACATCACTTGGAAATGACGCGCACCATCTCCAGTACCTTGCAAGAGTAGCCCCACTCGTTGTCGTACCAGGCAACGACCTTGACGAAGGTCTTGTCCAGCGCGATGCCGGCATCGGCGTCGAAGACGCTGGTGCAGGTCTCGCCGCGGAAGTCGGTGGCCACCACCTTGTCGGTGGTGTAGCCGAGCACGCCCTTCATCGGGCCTTCGCTGGCCGCCTTCATGGCCGCGCAGATGTCTTCGTAGCTGGCTTCCTTGAGCAGCTCGACGGTCAGGTCGACCACCGACACGTCGGAGGTCGGCACGCGAAAGGCCATGCCGGTAAGCTTCTTGTTCAGCTCGGGGATGACCACGCCCACCGCCTTGGCCGCGCCGGTGCTGCTGGGGATGATGTTCTCCAGGATGCCGCGGCCGCCGCGCCAGTCCTTGTTGCTCGGGCCATCCACGGTCTTCTGCGTGGCGGTGGCGGCATGCACGGTGGTCATCAGGCCGCGCTTGATGCCGAAGGTGTCGTTCAGCACCTTGGCCACCGGGGCCAGGCAGTTGGTGGTGCAGCTGGCGTTGCTGATGATCGCCTGGCCGGCGTAGGTCTTGTGGTTGACGCCGTAGACGAACATCGGCGTGTCGTCCTTGCTCGGCGCGCTGAAAATCACCTTCTTGGCGCCGGCGGCCAGGTGCTTCTCGCCGGCCTCCTTGGTCAGGAACAGGCCGGTGGCCTCGACCACGACGTCGGCGCCGACCTCGTTCCACTTCAGCGCCGCCGGGTCGCGCTCGGCGGTCAGGCGGATGCGCTTGCCGTTGACCACCAGCGTATCGCCGTCGACCGAGACCTCGCCCTTGAAGCGGCCGTGCACGCTGTCGTACTGCAGCATGTAGGCCAGGTAGTCGGGCTCGAGCAGGTCGTTGATGCCGACGATCTCGATCTCGGGGAAGTTCTGCACCGCCGCGCGGAACACCATGCGCCCGATGCGCCCGAAGCCATTGATACCCACCTTGATGCTCATGATCCGATCTCCCGTTGAAGTGAAAAAATCCCGAAGGAACGAAGTGCTCAGCCGGCCAGCACCTGGCGCACCGTGTCGGCCACGTTCTGCGACGTGAAGTGGAACAGCTTGAACAGCGCCGGCGCCGGCGCGCTCTCGCCATAGCGGTCCAGGCCCACCACCGCGGCACAGCCGTACTTCCACCAGCCGTCAGTGACACCCGCCTCGACGGCGATGCGCGGCAGCTTCGGCGGCAGCACGCTGGTCTTGTAGTCGACACCCTGGCGGTCGAAGACGCTGGTGCTGGGCATGCTGACCACGCGCACCGCGATGCCGCCGTTTTGTGGCTTGGCCAGCTCGGCCTGCACATGCAGCGCCAGCTGCACCTCGCTGCCGGTGGCGATGATCACCGCCTGCGCCTTCTTCTTCAGCCCCACCTCGGACGGCTCGGCCAGCACATAGGCGCCCTTGGCGATCTCGTCCAGGCCGCTCTTCGGCGCATAGGCCAGGTTCTGCCGGCTCAGCAGCAGCGCGCTCGGCCGGTCGGCATGGCTCAGCGCCACCGTCCAGGCCACCGCGGTTTCGGCCGTGTCGGCCGGCCGCCAGACATCCAGGCCGGGGATCAGGCGCAGCGCCGCCGCATGCTCGACGCTCTGGTGCGTGGGGCCGTCCTCGCCCAGGCCGATGCTGTCGTGCGTGAAGACATGGATCACCCGGCGCTTCATCAGCGCGGCCATGCGGATGGCATTGCGGCTGTAGTCGCTGAAGGTCAGGAAGGTGCCGCCATAGGGGATGAAGCCGCCATGCAGCGCGATGCCGTTCATGATGGCGGCCATGCCGAACTCGCGCACGCCGTAGTTGATGTGGCGTCCGCCGTTGGGCGCGCCGTCCTCGCCGAAGCGCAGTGCCGGCGTCGATGACGTGTTGGTCAGGTTCGCGCCCGTAAGATCCGCCGAGCCGCCCAGCATTTCGGGCAGCGCCTTCGTGAAGGCTTCCAGCGCGATCTGGCTGGCCTTGCGCGAGGCCACGGTTTCCGCCTTGGCAT
>JBEIHU010000278.1:0-4179 GCA_040381175.1 Burkholderiaceae bacterium | reverse complement strand
GCACGGCATGCCCCAGGCCCAGCGCCTGCGCCTGGCGCACATAGATGCATTCCATGTCGTCGGGCTTGACGCTGCGCACCACCTCGAGCAGATCCTTCTTGCCAGCCTGTTCGAGGGCTACCTCCAGCTCGAAAGTCATGTCAAAGTGGTCTTCGATCGGCCGCTTGTGTCGGCCGGTAACGAAAATCATCTCGCGCACGCCGGCGGCATAGGCTTCTTCCACTGCGTATTGGATCAGCGGCTTGTCGACCACTGGCAGCATTTCCTTGGGCTGCGCCTTGGTGGCCGGCAGGAAGCGGGTGCCCAGGCCAGCCACCGGAAAAATCGCTTTCTTCACCGACATCGCCATCTCTACAATCTCCTCGATCACCTTGGGTCATTGTGGCACGCAGCGTTTGCACGGCGGGCTCGGTGCCGAGGCACACGTCACATGGATGTCCTGATCGTCGAGCCGCTCGAACCCGAGGTCCTGCAGTGGATCGACGCACGCCATCCGGTGCGCTTCGCGCCGCAGCTCGAGCGCGATCCGCGCGCCCTGCGCCAGGCGCTGTTCAACGTGCGCGCGCTGATCGCGCCGCCGTCGGTGGCGCTGGATGCGCAGGCGCTGCATTTCGCGCCGGTGCTGCGTGCCGTGGGCCGGCTCAGTGCCGGCGCCGAGAACCTGGATGCCGAAGCCTTCGCCAGGGCCGGCGTGGAGATCGTGCGGCCCGGCTCGGCCAGCGCGGCGGCCGAGGCGGAGTTTGCCATTGGCGCCATGCTGCAGCTGCTGCGCCGCGTGCCGGTGCGCAGCAATGACGGCATGCTGGTCGGGCGCGAGCTGTCCGGCGCCACGGTGGGCATCGTCGGTCTTCCGCCCAGCGCGCGGCCGCTGGCCGAGTTGCTGGGCGCCTTCGGTGCCCAGGTGAAGGGCTACGACCCGGCAATCCACCAGTCCGACGGCCTGTGGGAGCGCTGGAAGATCGCGCCGCTGGCGCTGCGCGAGCTGGTCGAGTGCAGTGACGTGCTGTGCGTGCTGCTGAACTACTTCACCCGCTACAAGGGCCTGCTCGGCGAGCGCTTCCTGCCGCATGGCAAGGCCGACCAGGTGCTGGTCAGCCTGGGGCACTCGAGCCTGTTCGACGAGGCGGCGCTGGCCGAGGCCCTGGAATCCGGCCGCATGGCCGCGGCCTGGTTCGACAGCATGGAGCCGAGCATGCTCGACTTCGGCCGGCCGCTGCGCGCGGTGCGCAACCTGCAGATCACGCCGCGCGTGGCCGGCACCACGCGCGAATCCCGCATCCGCGGCGCCTGGGCGGTGGTGCGGCGCATCGACGAGATCCTGAGCCAGGCCGGCGCGCGGCCGGAATTCAGGCCGACGACCGAAGACGATGCGCTTGATCTCGAAGACGATCCAGAGTCCGCTGAAAGTCCTCGAGCCGCTGCTTCTCCTGACTGACCACCGCCGCCGGCGCGCGCTCGACGAAGCTGGCGTTGCCCAGCTTGGCGCTGGCCTTGGCGATCTCGCCCTCCAGCCGCGCCATCTCCTTGGCCAGGCGCGCGCTCTCCGCTTCCACGTCCACCTGCACGTGCAGCGCCAGGCGTGCCGCGCCTTGCACGGCCACTGGCGTGCTGCGCGTCTGCGCGTCGAAACCGGCCTCGGTCAGCAGCTGCACCTCGGACAGCCGGCCCAATGCCTTCAGCACCGGCGCAGCCGAGGCGATGAACGCCGCCTCGCCGGCCACCAGCAGCGGCACGCGCTCGGCCGGAGACAGGTTCATCTCCGAGCGCAGCTGGCGGCAGGCGCTGGCCACTGCCTTGAGCTTGGCCATCCAGGCGTCGGATTCGGCATCCACCCGCGACAGCTCGGCCTGCGGGTAGGGTGCGGTGACGATGCCTTCGGCCGCGCCCGCGGCCTTGCGGCCGGCCAGCGGGGCCACCTGCTCCCAAAGCTCGGCAGTGATGAAGGGCGCGATCGGGTGCAGCAGCCGCAGCACGCTTTCCAGCACGCGCAGCAGCGTGCGCCGCGCGGCGCGCTGCTGCTGCACCGTGCCCTGCGCCAGCTGCACCTTGGCGATCTCGAGGTACCAGTCGCAGTACTCGTCCCAGACGAAGGCATAGATCGCGTTGGCCACGGTGTCCAGCCGGTATTCGGCAAAGCCGCGCGCCACCTCGGCCTCCACACGCTGCAGCTCGCTGACGATCCAGCGGTCGGCCGGCGAGAAGTGCATATAGCCTTCGGGCCCGCAGTCGTTGCTGCAGGGCTGGATGCCGCGTTCGTGCGCGTCCAGGCCCTGCACCTGCATCAGCACGAAGCGCGTCGCGTTCCACAGCTTGTTGCAGAAGTTTCGGTAGCCCTCGCAACGCCGGGTATCGAAGTTGATGTTGCGCCCGAGCGAGGCCAGCGCCGCAAAGGTGAAGCGCAAGGCGTCCGCGCCGAAGGCCGGAATGCCTTCGGGGAATTCCTTTTGGGTGTTCTTGCGGACCTGCGGCGCGGTTTCGGGCTTGCGCAGGCCCTCGACACGCTTGGCCAGCAGCGGCTCCAGCGTGATGCCGTCGATCAGGTCGACCGGGTCCAGCACGTTGCCCTCGGACTTGCTCATCTTGTGGCCCTGCGCATCGCGCACCAGGCCGTGGATGTACACATCGCGGAAAGGCACCCGGCCCGTGAAGTGGGTCGTCATCATGATCATGCGGGCGACCCAGAAGAAGATGATGTCGTAGCCCGTCACCAGCACGCTGGAAGGCAGGTAGAGGTCGTAGTCGCGCGTGCCGTCGGCCTGTGCCGTATCGGCAGCAGCAGCGGGCCAGCCCATGGTGGAGAAGGGCACCAGCGCCGAGGAGTACCAGGTGTCCAGCACGTCCTCATCGCGACGCAGCGGTCCGGTGTAGCCGGCGGCAGTCGCCTGGGCGCGCGCATCGGCCTCGGTGTGCGCGACAAACAGTTCGTCGCCCGAGCCGTACCAGGCCGGGATCTGGTGGCCCCACCAGAGCTGGCGGCTGATGCACCAGTCCTGGATGTTGTTCATCCACTGGTTGTAGGTGTTGACCCAGTTCTCGGGCACGAAGCGCACCTGGCCCGAATGCACTGCGTCGATGGCTTTCTGGGCAATCGACTTGCCGGTGGCATCGCCAGTCCCCACCTTGCTCAGGGCCACGAACCACTGATCGGTGAGCATCGGCTCGACCACCTGGCCGGTGCGGGCGCAGATCGGCAGCATCAGCTTGTGGGGCTTGCTTTCGATCAGCAGTTCCTCTGTCTTCAGATCCCGCAGCACCGCCTTGCGTGCCTCGAAACGGTCCATGCCCTGGTAGGGCGCCGGGCCGTTGCCGTTGACCTTGGCATCGAGCGTGAAGATCGTGATCAGCGGCAGCTGGTGGCGCTGGGCACAGGCGTAATCGTTGAAGTCGTGTGCGCCGGTGATCTTGACGCAGCCGGAGCCAAAGGCGCGGTCGACGAAATCATCAGCAATGATCGGGATTCGCCGGTTGCACAGGGGCAGGTCGACCAGCTGGCCCACCAGGTGGGTGTAGCGCGGGTCCTCGGGGTGGACCGCCAGCGCTCCGTCGGCCATCATGGTCTCGGGGCGGGTAGTGGCGATGGTCATTCCCTTGCGCAGTTCACCATCGACCATCTGCGGACCGCTCGCAAACGGATAACAGATGTAGTGCATCTGGCCATCGGCCTCGGTGCTTTCCACTTCCAGGTCGCTCACCGCGCTCTGGAGCACCGGGTCCCAGTTGACCAGGCGCTTGCCGCGGTAGATCAGGCCCTGCTGGTAGAGCTTGACGAAGGTGTCGGTGACCACGGTGGACAGCTTCGGGTCCATCGTGAAGTACTCGCGGCTCCAATCGACGCTGTCGCCCATGCGGCGCATCTGCGTGGTGATGGTGTTGCCGCTTTTTTCCTTCCATTCCCAGACCTTGGCGACGAAGTTCTTGCGTGCTTCGGCAGGCGTCGGGCCCATGGCGTGGCGGCTGATGCCCTGGGCCTGCAACTGGCGCTCGACGACGATCTGGGTGGCGATGCCGGCATGGTCGGTGCCGGGACTCCATGCCGTGTTGTGGCCGCGCATGCGGTGGTAGCGCGTCAGCGAGTCCATGATCGGCTGGTTGAACGCATGGCCCATGTGCAGGGTGCCGGTGACGTTGGGTGGCGGGAGCTGGATCGCGAACGAGGGCGCGGCGGCGTCCGGCAGGCCG
>JBEIHU010000277.1:0-4190 GCA_040381175.1 Burkholderiaceae bacterium | reverse complement strand
GATGAAGCTCAAGCCCGCCGCGTTCAGGATGGCCCAGCCCAGGTTCAGGCTCACCTGCACCATGGCCGGCGGCAGGATATTCGGGAACAGGTGCACCGCCAGGATGCGCGCATTGCCGTTGCCCGACAGCCGCGCCGCCTCGATCCAGCCGGCCCCGCGGCGCACGTTCGCCTCGGCCCGGGCGACGCGGATGTAGAAGGGCAGGTTGATGATGGCCGTGGCCAGCACGATGTTGCCCACCGTGTTGCCGAGTGCGGCGACGATGCCCATCGCCAGCACGAACAGCGGGAAGGCCATGATGGTGTCGGACAGCCGCGTGACGATGCGGTCCCACCAGCCGCCGAAGAAGCCCGCCGCCAGCCCCAGCGGCATGCCGATGATGAAGGACGCGGCCACCGCCGACACGGCGATGCCAAGGTCCAGCCGCGTGGCGACCACCGTGCGCGAGAAGATGTCGCGGCCCAGCGCGTCGGTGCCGAACCAGTGCGCGGCCGAGGGCGGCTGCAGCGCCATCGCGCTGTTGCTGGCCAGCGGGTCGTGGGGCACCAGCGCCGGCCCGAAAAGCGCCATCAGCAAGAACAGGCCGAACAGCGCCACCGCCGCCAGCGTGACCGGGTTCTCGCCCAGCACATGGCGGACGTGCTTCCATGTCTGCGCGTTCATGAGGTGACGCTCACGCGGGGGTCAATGAGGCCGTACAGCAGGTCCACCAGCAGGTTCAGCAGCACGAACAGCACGCCCATCGCCAGCACGAAGCCCTGCACCGGCGCGTAGTCGCTGGCGGTCAGCGCGTCGATTGCGTAGCTGCCCACGCCGGGCCAACCGAAGACCTTCTCGACGATGACGCTGCTGCCGAGCATGAAGCCGAACACCATGCCCAGCGTGGTGACCACCGGCAGCAGCGCGTTGCGCAAGGCATAGGTGATCAGCACGGCACCGGAGGACAGGCCGCTGGCGCGCGCGGTGCGGATGAAGTCGGCCGACAGCACCGACAGCATCGACGCGCGCGTCATGCGCGCGATCGGCGCCAGCACGAAGATGGCCATCGTCAGCACCGGCAGGATCAGCTGCCTGAAGCTGGCCCACCACATGGCGCCGTCGCCGGCCAGCGCGGCATCCACCAGGTACAGCCCGGTCACCGTGGGCGGGGGCGAAAACATCGGGTCCAGCCGGCCCATTGGCGACGGCGCCCAGCCGAGCAGGAAATAGAACACGTAGGCCAGCAGCAGCCCGGTGAAGAAGGTAGGCAGCGACACGCCGGCGGTGGTGACCAGCCGGCACAGCTGGTCGATCCAGCTGCCGGGCCGGGTCGCGGCCAGCACGCCCAGCGGCAGCGCGATGGCGCAGGCCAGCAGCAGCGCCAGCAGCACCAGCTCCAGCGAGGCCGGCAGCCGCGCCAGCAGCTCCTGCGCCACCGGCTGGCCGGTGGTCAGCGACAAGCCCATGTCGCCGCGCGCCAAGGCGCCGGCATACAGGAAGAACTGCTCCAGCAGCGGCTTGTCCAGGCCGAGCTGGCTGCGCACCTGGGCGACGGCCTCCTGCGTGGCGGCGCCGCCGGCGAAGTAGGCCGCCGGGTCGCCGGGCAGGGCGCGCGTCAGGATGAAGCTGATGACCACCACGCCCACCAGGTTGGGCAGCGCGGACAACAGCCGGGTGGCGATCAGGCGCAGCATGGCAGCGTGCGGCGGGTGCGGGCCGCGGTCAGGCCTTGCGGTCCAGCAGGTTGGGCTCGGCGCCCGCGTAGCCGCGTTGCGGCGGCGCGAAGCCGCAGGGTCCGCCGTCGCGCACCTGGATCGTCGCGTCCCAGGGCAGCTTGTAGCGCCCGGCCACCATGTCCTGCATGAAGGTGTACGGGCAGTCCATCGCGCCACCCTTCACCGCGACGTAGCCGCGGTGGTACAGCTGGTAGGGGTTGTTCTCCACGCCCCAGACGGCCCGCGCCTCGCGCACCAGGTCGGGGCGCAGTTCGGCAGTGACGATCTCGTCGGGCCGCGCGCCACCCTGCACGATGACTTCACCGTCGAAGTTGCAGAACATGGCCTCGCCCATCGAGTCGAAGCTGCCGTCGCTGCCGCACAGGCACACGCTGGCAGTCTGCGCCAGGTTCTGGAATGCATTGGCCTGGTTGGTGATCTTCCAGGCGTGCCGGATCGGCGCGGTGTAGCCGGCGGTGCGCAGGATGATCTCGGCGCCCTTGTAGGCGGCCTCGCGCGCCATCTCGGGAAACATGCCGTCGTGGCAGATGATCAGCGCGAGCTTGCTACCGCGGGGCCCGTCGCACACCGGAATGCCCATGTTGCCCGGCTCCCAGGGCTCCACCGGCACCCACGGGTGCAGCTTGCGGTAGTACAGCCGCAACGCACCCTGGTCGTCGATGATCAGGCCGGTGTTGTAGGGATTGCCCTGCGGGTTGCGCTCCATGATCGAGAAGCAGCCCCAGATGCGGTGCTCGATGCAGGCGGCCCTGAACAGCGCCACCTCGGGCCCGTCGAGTGACACCATCAGCTCGGGCGCGGTGGACATGCTCAGGCCGTGCAGCGCGTATTCGGGGAACACCACCAGGTCCATCGTGCCCAGGTTGCGCCGCGCCTTGCCCACCATCCAGGCGATGCGCTCGGCCTGCGTGCGCAGCTGCGCGGGCGTGTCCACCACCGGCAGCTGCAGCTGCACCAGGCCAACCACCACGCCCTGGGGCGACTTGTTCAATCCGCCGAGTCCGTGCATCGCCTCAATCCTCCATTGCGGCCTTGCGGGCCGGTTGTTCAACGAACGCGGCCTGCACGGCCGCGAGGGGTGCCGCCCAGCCGACGATGCCGCCCTGCGCCACCACCATCTCCACCACCGCGTCGTGGAAATGCGGGAAGTAGCTGGCCGCGCAGTCCTGCACCAGCAGGCATTCGTAGCCGCGGTCGTTTGCTTCGCGCATCGTTGTCTGCACGCAGACCTCGGTGGTGACGCCGCCGATCAGCAGGTGGGTGATGCCCCGGGCATGCAGCAGCGCATCCAGCCCGGTGGCATGGAAGGCGCCCTTGCCCGGCTTGCGCAGCACGGTGTCGTCGGGCGCGGGCCGGAGTTCGGGCACGAAGTCGGCGCCGGCTTCGCCGATAACCAGCACCCGGCCGAGCGGGCCGGTGTCACCGATGCCGCAGCTCAAGCCGCCGCGCGCCTTCTTCGACGGCGGGCAGTCGGCCAGCAGCGGGTCGTGCGCTTCCTGCGTGTGGATGATGTGCAGGCCGTGCTCGCGGGCCAGCGCCAGCAGCTGCTGGCAGGCCGGCACGATGCGCTGCAGCGGCAGCACGTCGTTGCCCAGCATCGCGCCGAAGCCGCCGGGCTCGAGGAAGTCGCGCTGCATGTCGATCAGCATCACCGCGGTGTGCGCCGGGTCGAAGCTGTACGGATAGGGGCGGGCAGCCACCGTTCTCATGCAGCCTCCTTGTGTTCACCGGCCATCGCCTTGCCGATGGCCGAGATATCAGCCTCGGCGGTGGCGCATTCCAGCCCGACGTGGCCGTGCGACAGCACCACCATGCGAGAGGCCAGCGCCAGGATCTCGTCCAGGTCTTCGCTGACCAGCAGCACGCCGGCGCCGGCATCGCGCGCGGCGCGCAGCCGGGCGTGGATCTCGGCGCTGGCCTGGAAGTCCAGCCCGAAGCAGGGGTTGGCCACGATCAGCAGCCGGGGCGAGCCTTGCAGCTCGCGCGCCAGCACGGCACGCTGCACATTGCCGCCGGACAGCGTCTCGATCGGCGCATCCGGCCCGGGCGTCTTGATGTTGAAGGCGGCGATCTTCTGCAGCGCCTGGGCGCGGATGGCGCTGCGCGAAAGCCAGGGCCCGCGCGCCAGCGGCGCCTGGTCGAAGCTGCGCAGCGCCAGGTTGTCGGCCACCGCCAGCCTGCCGACGCAGGCGTTGTGCAGCGGCTCCTCGGGCAGGCTGCGCACGTTCAGCTCGCGCATCATGCGCCGGGTGGGCTTGTAGGGCTGGCCGTCCACCCACACCTGGCCGCCGGCGATCGGCATTGCCCCTGTCAGCGCGGCCACCAGCTCGCGCTGGCCGTTGCCGGAAACACCGGCCACGCCGACGATCTCGCCAGGCATCACGTTCAGGCTCAGCCCGTCCACCGCCATGCGGCCTTCGGCGCCGGCCACCTTCAGCTGGCCGATCGACAGCCTCGGCGTGCCGCGCGGCACCG
>JBEIHU010000276.1:0-4213 GCA_040381175.1 Burkholderiaceae bacterium | reverse complement strand
TGGCGCTGCCGGGCGGCCTGCAGGCCACGCTGGCCGCCGAATGCGCCGATACGGCCGCGCTGCTGGCCGCCGTGCTGGCAGTGCCGGCGGCGCGGCAGCTGCAGCGCGTGGTCGGCCATTGGCTGGCCTTCAGCCACCGCCCGGCGCCGGCCGGCGGCGCGCTGGTGCTGACCGTGGCCGACGCGCGGCTGGAAGGCCTGGCGCTGCACATGCAGGTGTCCCGCGTCAAGGGCATCGCCGCCGAGTTGACGCTGGCCCCGCGGCCGAGCGTGAAGTTTGCGCTGCCCAAGGACCCGCTGGCCTTGCCGGGCCTGCCCTGGTCGCGCGTGAGCCGCAACCGCGCCGCCGGCGAATGGCGCGCCAGCATCGTGCTGCGCGGCGACGGGCACGAGCGCGGCGCGGATGCCGAGCGCAAGTTCGTGCGCAGCGTCGAGCACCTGGCGCACACCCTGGCCGGCACGCCGGCGCAGTTCCACCAGCCCTTCTTGCGCCGGCGCTGGGGCGTGGCGCTGCGCCGGGCCACGCCGCTGGCGGTGACGCTGGACCTGGTGGCCGCCGCGCCATCGGTACCGCGCCTGGACCTGGGCAGCGATTCGGTGCTCCGCATGCTGATCTTCAACTCGCCGCTGCTGCTGGTGTGGCTGTTCTCGATGTGCGGGATGCCGCGCCTGGAGATCCCGCCGCTGCCGCGGCGCCCCGCCCTGCCCGGCTGGCAGGCGCCGGCCCCGACCCCGGCCACCGCTTCGAGCTGACATGCTGGCCAACCCGATGCACATACCGCCGGTGTCGATCGCCACCGCCAAGGCGGCACTGATCGCGCAGTACGCTGAAGCCGTGCTGCGCCGCCGCGCCACCATGCTGTGGGGCCCGCGCGGCGTGGGCAAGTCCTCGGTGGTGCGCCAGGTGGCCGAGCATTTCGGCGTGCCGCTGGTCGACCAGCGGCTGACGACGATCGAGCCGGTGGACATCCGCGGCGCGATCTATGCCGACGACACGCAGGCCAGGACGGTGTGGTTCCAGCCTGAGTTCCTGCCCGGCCCCGACTCGCCGGCCGGCATCCTGTTCCTGGACGAGCTGACCGCGGCCGACCAGCGGCTGCGGATCAGCGCCTACTCGCTGATCCTCGACCGCAAGGTCGGCCACTACCGCCTGCCCGAAGGCTGGATGGTGGTGGCCGCGGGCAACGCCAGCTTCCATGGCGCCGTCAGCCATGACATGGGCACCGCGCTGGCCGACCGCATGTTCCATTTCGACGTGCAGACGGTGATCGACGCCTTCCTCGAGCATGCGCTGGCCATGGTTTTCGCGCCCGAGGTCATGGCCTACCTGAAGGTGCGGCCCGACAAGCTCGACGACACGCAGGCGTAGCTGGCCGCCGACCACCTGGTGGGCGCCAGCCCGAGCGGCTGGGAGGACATCTCCAACGTGCTGAAGTCGGGGCTGAGCGAGAACACGCGGCGCGTCTTCGTGCAGGGGCGCATCGGCGCGGCCAATGCAGCCGAGGTCTTCGGCCTGCTGCGCGAGCTGCAGTCCGGCGCCGACGTGCTGCAGCTGCTGGCCGCGAGCCGGCAACGAAACCATCGCGCTGCTGCCGACCACGCTGGACGGCCTGTACGGCCTGCTGGCGGCCAGCAGCGACGCGCCGAGCATGGCGCGGGCGCTGCAGATCGTCGAGCAGCTGCCCGACACACGCGGCAACGTGCCGCTGCCGATCCGCGAGGCGCAGACACGGGCCTGGGTGGTGCGGCTGCAGCGCGCGCTGCAGCGGGGCCTGGAGACCACCGTGCTCGACAGCCCGTCCTACCAGCGCTATGCCGCACAGCGCCAAGCCTGAAGCCGGCCTGGCGCTGTACAGCCACCGCGGCACGCCAGCGATCCAGCGGCTGGTGGAATACGCGCCGTCCACCGGCGGCCTGGCGCTGTGGGCCGAGCACCGCGACATGCAGGACGAGGGCGCGCCGGCGGTGCAGGCCGACGGCCGCTGCATCCGCTACGGCACCGCCTTCGACGCCGAGCCGCTGCCGGTGCAGGCCGCGCTGGTGGCGCACGAGGTGCTGCACATCGCGCTGCGCCATCCGCAGCGCTACCTCGAGCCGCAGCATCTGCTGGGCGACGTGGACCTGCAGCTGTTCAACATCTGCGCCGATGCCATCGTCAACAGCGCGCTCGGCCACCTGGGCTGGCTGCAGCTGCCGCCGCGCTCGGTGCGGCTGGAAGAGCTGCTGTCCGGCGCACTTGCGCTGAACACGCCGGCCGAAAGCGCGCTGCTGCAGTGGGACGTGGAGCGGCTGTACCGCGCCGTCGACAACGCGGCGCGCGCGGCAGCGGCAAGGCGCAGCAGCACGGCGGGCGGCCAGGGCCGATCGGAAAGCGGCGACGGCGCAGAGGCCGCACGACCTGCTGTCCGGCCCGCGCGACAGCCTGCGGCCCGAGGATGAAGCCGAGGCCACGCGCGAATGGAGCGAGCGGCTGCAGCGCGCCCACGCCGGCGACGGCGAGCATTCGCTGCTGCGCACGCTGCTGGCCGACTTGCCGCGCCCCCGTACGCCCTGGGAACAGGTGCTGCGCACGCAGCTGGCGCGTGCGCTGTGGCCGCAGCGCAGCCTCTCGTCGTCGCGGCCCTTGCGGTCCTACCTGGCCAACCAGGGCCGCCAGCGCGCACACCGGCGCATGCCTTTTCGAGCCTGGCTTCAGCCCGAGCCGGCGCGTGCCGCGGCTGGCGCTGGTGGTCGACGTGTCGGGCTCGATCGCCGACGAGCTGATGGAGCGCTTCGCCCGCGAGATCGAGGCCATCACCAGGCGCACCGGGGCCGGCTTGCTGCTGGTGATCGGCGACGAGCGGGTGCGCGCGGTCGCCCGGTTCGAGCCCGGGCGCTCCGGCCTGCGCGAGATCGAGTTCCGCGGCGGTGGCGGCACCGACTTCAGGCCGCTGCTGGAACAGGCCGCCCGCCATGCGCCCGACACCGTGATCGTGCTCACCGACGTGGACGGCCCGGCGCGCTGCCGGCCGGGCTGCCCGGTGATCTGGGCCGTGCCTGAAGGCCATGCCGGGGCCGCGGAGCCCTTCGGCCGCAAGCTGGTGCTGCGCTGAAGGCGATCACCGACGACGGCGGTGACGCGCCGCCCGGGCATCCGACGCGCACGGGCGGGGTCGATCCCCAGCCTCGGTGCGGCGATGCCGCCGCTGCGCGGCATTGACTTTCCCATTCCCACACATTACCAGCACGGCCGGCACGGCGCACACACATCGCGCTTTCGATCGCCCATGAGTGACATCTTCATCAGCTGCAGCAAGCCGGGGCGGCCGCTGGCGCAGAAACTGGCCGCGCTGCTCGGCAAGACCTGGACCGTCTGGTGGGACCCGAAGATTCCTCCCGGGCGCAGGTTCGCCGACGTCATTCACGAGGAGGCGGACATCCCGATGGGCTTGCGCACCATCGAGGCCGCCAACCTGATCGGGTGGAACTTCGACGAGAAGGACGAGGAATACGCCAATCTGCGTGCAGAGCTGTCACGGCGGCTGCAGGCTGGACATCGCCAGGCGACGACGGCCAACTGAGCCCGCAGCCGCCTCGCGGGATAACGCGTCAACCGCGCGCGTCGAACTCCATGATCACGCTCGCCACCCGGCCGATCGGCACCTGGCGGTCCACCGCGCCCAGGCGCACCGCCTCCTTGGGCATGCCGTAGACCACGCAGCTGGCCTCGTCCTGCGCCACGGTGCGCGCGCCGCGGTCGTGCAGCAGCTTCATGCCGCGCGCGCCGTCGTCGCCCATGCCGGTGAGGATGATGGCCAGCGCATCGGCGCCGGCGCATTCGGCGGTGGACTTGAACAGCACGTCCACCGACGGTTTGTGGCGGTTGACTGGCGGTCCGTCGGCAACGACCACGAAGTACTGCCCGCCGGCCTTGCGCATCGACATGTGGCGCCCGCCGGGCGCGATCAGCACCACGCCGCGCTCCAGGCGGTCGCCGTCGCGGGCCTCGCGTACGCGCATCGCGCAGTTGCCGTCCAGCCGCTGCGCGTACATCTCGGTGAACTTCTCCGGCATGTGCTGCACGATGGCGATGCCCGGGCAATCGCCCGGCAGTTCCATCAGCACCGATTCGATGGCCTGCGTGCCGCCGGTGGAACTGCCCAGCACCACCGGCTTGTTGACCGACAGCGCATGCAGCCCGGCGATCGGCGGCGGTGCCGGTCGCGCGCCCGCCG
>JBEIHU010000275.1:0-4298 GCA_040381175.1 Burkholderiaceae bacterium | reverse complement strand
GGTCCCGCCGGCCCCGCCGTTGCCGTAGCTGCCGCCGTTGCCGCCGTTGCCGCCGTTGCCGCCGCGGCCGGTGCCTGGGTGGGTGCCGCCGGCCCCGCCGTTGCCGCCGTTGCCGCCCGGGACGGTGGAGGCCAGGCCGTCGGCGCCGCCGGCGGAGCCTGCTGCTGCGACCGCGCGTGCCGTGCCGCCTGCCGGCGGCGTCGAAAGCCGCCCGTTGGACGCCAGGGCCGCCTCGGTGCCGGCGGGCGCGGCAGTGGCGGCTGCACCGCTGGCGGCCACGCCTGCGCCGGGCCCTTCAACGGCGCCTGCACCTGGGATGGCGCCTTCAGCCTCGCCTGCGCCGGCGGCAACGGCGGCAACGGCGGCAACGGCGGCAACGGCGGCAACGGCGGCAGCCACGGAGGGTGCCGCCGCGGCGCGCGCCGGTATCGACGACTTGGTATGGGCCTGGCCTGCCGCGGGCGCCGTGCTGGCTGGCTTCGACGAGGGCCGCAACAAGGGCCTGACCATCGCCGGCAAGGCCGGCGACCCGGTGCTAGCGGCCGGCGACGGGCGGGTGGTCTATGCGGGTTCGTCGCTGCGCGGCTACGGTAACCTGGTGATCGTCAAGCACAACGAGGTCTTCCTCACCGCTTATGCCCACAACCAGGCGCTGTTGGTCAAGGACGACCAGGTCGTGCGCCGCGGGCAGAAGATCGCAGAGATGGGTTCCACCGACGCCGAGCGCGTGCAACTGCATTTCGAGATCCGGCGCCAGGGCAAGCCCGTCGATCCGGCCAGGCTGTTGCCGCCGCGCTGAGGGCTGCGGCGCCGCGCCGCTTGCTTGGTCGTCAAATGCCGCGGGTGTTGGCGAAGCGCTGTGCGCCAGGTCAAATCGTTTCCAGTTTGGGTCCTTGCCCTGAGCGTTTTCCTTAGGTCGCCGACTGCTGCATCGCCGCTAGCATCACTTGGAGTCTTCGACGATCGATCCTGTTCAGTGCAATTCGTCCAACTGATCATCAGCGGTGCCGCACAGGGTTGCATCTACGGCCTGATCGCGCTGGGCTTCGTGCTGATCTACAAGGCCACCGAGACGGTCACCTTCGCACAAGGCGACCTGATGATGGTCGGCGCCTTTGGCGGGCTGGTGCTGATGACCATCGTCGGCATGCCGTTCTGGATCGCGGTGATGTCCTCGGTCGCGGCGATGGCGCTGTTCGGCATGTTTGCCGAACGCGTGGTGATCCGGCCGGTTCTCGGCCAGCCGCAGTTCTCGATCGTGATGCTCACCTTCGGCATCGCCTTCATCGTGCGCGGCCTGGTCACGATGCTGCCGGTCATCGGCACCGAAACACACACGCTTGCGGTGCCCTACAAGGACATGACGCTGCGCCTGGGCGAGCTGGTCCTGGCGTATGAACACCTCGTGGTCATCGGCGCCACTGCAGTGCTCTGCCTGGGGCTGTACGCGATGTTCCGCTACAGCAAGCTCGGCATCGCGATGCAGGCCTCGTCGCAGAACCAGCTGGCGGCGTACTACATGGGCATTCCCGTGCGGCGCTTGAACAGCTTGGTCTGGGGGCTGGCGGCGGCGATGGCGGCCATCGCCGGGCTGCTGCTCGCGCCGATCACCTTCGTGCATGCCAGCATGGGCTTCATCGGCCTGAAGGCCTTCCCGGCCGCGGTCGTCGGCGGCTTCGGCAGCCTACCCGGCGCCATTGTCGGCGGCTTGATCATCGGCATTGTCGAGAGCCTGTCGGGCTTCTACCTGCCCGAAGGCTTCAAGGACATCGCGCCGTACATCGTGGTGCTGGTGATGCTGTGGATCAAGCCCAATGGGCTGTTCGGCGAGAAGCTGAGGAAGAAGGTCTGAACGATGCGGTTCATCTTCAAGACCGACTACGACCAGGACATTCGGCTGGTCAAGCATGGCGGCCAGGCTTTCTGGTACGGACTGCTCGGTCTGGCGCTGCTGCTGGCGCCCTGGCTGCTGTCCGAATACCTGCTGGCGCAGCTGATCTTCGTGCTGATCTACGCGGTGGTCGGACTCGGCCTGATGCTGCTGGCCGGCTTCACCGGGCAGTTCTCGATCGGCCACGCGGCCTTTCTCGGTGTCGGCGCCTACACCCAGGCCGTGCTTGCGGCGGCCGGCTGGCCGTTTCCGTTGGCGCTGGCCTGCGCGGCCACGCTCTCGGCCATCGTGGGCATCGTCGTCGGGCTGCCGGCGCTGCGCGTCAAGGGGATCTACCTGGGCATCGCCACGCTGGCCTTCGGCTTCATCGTCGAAGAAGGCATGGCGCGCTGGGAGTCGGTGACTGGCGGCAATGCCGGGCTGCATGTCAAGGACCCGTCGTTCTTCGGCTGGACGCTGAACTCGAACATCGAGTTCTATTTCCTGTGCCTGGCGGTGACGGTGCTGGCAACGCTGCTCATTTTGAACCTGTTGCGCTCGCCCACCGGACGGGCATTCGTCGCCATTCGCGACTCCGAGATCTCGGCGCAGAGCATGGGCATCCACCTGGCGCGCTACAAGACCATGTCCTTCGCGCTTTCGGCCGGCCTGGCGGGCCTGGGCGGGGCGCTGTATGCGCACAAGATCAAGTTCCTGTCGCCCGAGCAGTTCAGCATCATCCAGTCGATCGACCTGCTGCTGATGGTGGTGGTCGGCGGCCTGGGTTCAGTGCACGGCGTGTTCTTTGGCGCCATCTTCCTTATCACGATGCCGCAGCTGATCGCCACCGCCAAGGACTACCTGCCCGAGTCGGTCGGCCAGTCGCCCGGCCTGCAGCTGGTGGTCTACGGAGCAGTGCTGGTGGCTTTCGTCATGTTCGAGCCGCACGGCCTGTACGGCCGCTGGCTGAAGATCCGCACTTATTTGCAGATCTTCCCTTTCTACCGAGCGGGCATGTTCAAGCGCCAGAAGGCGTTCCAGAAATCGGACCGCTTGAAATGAGACGCCCCCACAGCGCCTGCGGCGCTTGCCCCAGGGGGCAACTCCAGCCGCTCGGTGAAGCCGGTTCCGCGGCATTGGCTCGTTCTGCCCGATCCTTGGGTTGGGGTGCCCGATGAGCGCTGGCGCCATGCTCAGTGCCAGCGGCCTGACAGTGAGGTTCGGCGGGCTCGTCGCCGTGAACAACGTCAGCTTCGACGTGCAGCGCGGCGAGGTGTTCACGCTGATCGGTCCGAACGGCGCTGGCAAGACCACGGTGTTCAACCTGATCAGCCGGATCTACCAGCCCACTGCCGGCGGCATCCGCTTCGAAGGAGAGGACCTGATCGCACAACCACCGCATGCTGTGGCGGCGCTGGGCATCGCGCGCACCTTTCAGAACATCGAGCTGTTCGAGTTCGCCAGCGTGCTGCAAAACCTGCTGATCGGCACGCACACGCACCGGCGTACCAACCTTTGGCAGGACATGCTGTTCACCGGCGCTGCGCGCAGGGCGGAGCTGCATTCGCGGCGCAAGGCCGAGGAGGTGATCGACTTCCTCGGGTTGCAGCGGCACCGCGATTCGATGGTCGCCGGGCTGCCTTACGGTGTGCGCAAGGTGGTCGAGCTGGCCCGAGCGCTTTGCGCCGAACCCAAGCTGCTACTGCTGGATGAGCCGTCATCGGGACTGAACGTCGAGGAGACCGAGGACATGGCGTTCTGGATCGAGGACATCCAGTCCGACCTGGGCATCACCGTGCTGATGGTCGAGCACGACATGAGCCTCGTGTCGAAGGTGTCCGACCGCGTGCTGGCTATGAACCAGGGCGAGGTGCTTGCGCTGGGCTCTCCGGCAGAAGTGCAGGCGCACCCTGGCGTGATCGAGGCCTACCTGGGCAGCAGCGACGACCTGTCCAGCCTGCGGAGGCAGACGGCATGAGCGTTGCGGGCTCTGGCGCCGGCGAGGTCATCCTTGCCCTGGCCAACGTCGAGAGCGCCTATGGGCCGATCAAGGCCATCCGCGGCGTCAGCCTGAAGGTGCGCCGCGGCGAGATCGCCACCGTGCTGGGCAGCAACGGTGCCGGCAAGAGCACGATCCTGAAGACCATCTCCGGCATCATCGATCCGAGCCGCGGCTCGGTCACCTACAAGGGCGAGAACATCACCGCACTCGATCCGTCGCTGATCGTGCGCATGGGCATCAGTCATGTGCCTGAAGGGCGCGAGGTCTTCCCGCTGCTGTCGGTGCGCGACAACCTGCTGATGGGGGCCTACACACGCCACGACCGCGACGCCGTGGCGCGCGACATGGAAATGGCCTACAGCTACTTCCCGATCCTGAAGGAGCGCTCGGCCCAGGATGCCGGGCTGCTGTCGGGCGGCCAGCAGC
>JBEIHU010000274.1:0-4334 GCA_040381175.1 Burkholderiaceae bacterium | reverse complement strand
GGTTCCTGAACCGGCTGCTGTATTCCGTCGGCATCATCGACACCCCGATCGACTGGACGGCGAACCCCGATACCGCGCTGTATGCCGTGGCGGTGCCCTATATCTGGCGCACGCTGCCATTCGCCATCCTGCTGGTGCATGCGGCGCTGCAGGGGATCAACAAGGAACTTTTCGAAGCGGCCTCGGTGGATGGCGCCGGCGCCTGGCACCGGTTCCGGCACATCACCCTGCCGCTGATCATGCCCGTGGTGGTGGTGCTGCTGGTGCTGCGCACCTCGTTCGCGGTGGCGGTGTTCGACGAGATCCTGGCCATCACCCAGGGCGGGCCGGGCGATGCCACCTGGGTGGCAAGCTGGTACAGCTACAAGAAAGGCTTCGCGCCGCCGTTCGACATCGGCGCGGGCGCGGCCTCGGCCTTCCTGTTGGCGCTGCTCGTGGCCACGCTCGCCTTCATCTACATCAAGCTGCTCTACAAGCGCGTGGACTGACCGGCATGCGCAAGACGCCATTGCAGAAGATGAAGAAACTCAGGATTGGCCGCGAAGCAGCCTCGGAAGCGCACTGGCCTTCATCGAAACATCGTCACCTTGGCGTCCGGCGCGCGGTCAGACACCGATGATGACGGGTCGCCGCTGCGAGCGCCGACTCACCGCCGATGCCCGTCCTGCTTCCCTGTAGGCGCACGAACCGACGAGTAGATGAGCCGAAGCGCCTGGCGACGAGGTTGGCGATGTCAGCTCTACGGCTGGCAGTTCGCGAACCTGTCCGACCGCTAAGGGTCGCTATGTAGAGCTCTGCATAGCGACCCCTATGCACATGCCTCGACTATGCACAGGTGACTTGGCGCCGATGGCGCGGAGGCAGCGTCGGCGCGGCATACGGCGGTATGGTCATTCGCCGAACTGGACATAGTTTCGACTTCGGCGCGCACTGGTGATCCCACTTCTGGAGATCACCATGGATTCCGCTCAGCACTCGCGCGTCATTGAGGTCGATTGGCTCGCCGCCAGTCCCTTCGGGCCTCACGCCGTCGCTTTCAAGCGTCACCTGACCGAGCGCAGGTACGCCGCGCACACCGTTTCCAGCTACATCGCTGAAGTAACGCACTTCGCGCGCTGGGTCTGCACCCGGCGGCTACCGTTGGCCAGGATCGACGAAGTCTCGGTCTCCATCTTCCTTGACGACCATCTGCCGAGCTGCGCTTGCACTGGACACACGCGGCACGACCGGGCCGATCACAGCGCGGCGCTTGGGCACCTGCTCGTTGTGCTTCGCGCGCAAGGCGCCATTGCGCAGCCGCCAGTCAGCACCATGCCCGTAGATGAGGAATTGCGTCGCTACGACGATCACATGAACCATGTTCGTGGGCTCGCGCCGAAGAGCCGGACCATGGTGCTGCGGATCGTTGGGCGGCTGCTGGCGGAGCGCTTCGATGGCAACGCCGTCGATATCAAGGCCATCACGCCCGAGCACGTACGGCGCTTCTTCGCCGAGCAGGCTGCGCTGCACACCAAGCCTGCTGGCGCGGGATCTGTCGTGTCATCGCTGCGCGGGTACTTCCGCTACCGCGCCTCGCTGGGAGATTTGGTCCACGGATTGGTCGGCGCGCTGTCCTACCCGGCCAACTGGGCCCTGTCTTCATTGCCCAAGAAGTTGACCGACGAAGAAGTCGCCCAGTTGGTCGGCTCGCTCAACAACCCCTGCCGTGCCAAGTTGCGGGCGTGTGCCATCGTGCGCTGCGCCCTCGATCTTGGGCTTCGCAGCATTGAAGTCGCCCAGCTCAGCCTGGACGACATCGACTGGCATGCCGGCACGATCACGCTGCGCCACACCAAGGGCCGCCGCGTCGACATTCTGCCGCTGCCCGTGACCACCGGCGAGGCCATCGCACGGTACTTGGAACTGGAGCGCCCCAAGACAACCAATCGCGCCATATTCGTACGCAATGTGGCCCCGCGCGACGCCCCCATCGGTGCGGACCTGATCCGCATCACTATCCGTCAGGCCTACGCGCGCGCCGGGTTGCCGTACACCCGTTCGCACCTGCTGCGGCACACGATGGCCAACCGTTTGCTCGCCAGCGGTTCGTCATTGAAGGAGGTGGCCGATGTGCTGCGCCACCGGTCGCTGAACACCACGATGATCTACGCCAAGCTGGACAGCCGCAGTCTTGCAGCGGTGGCCTTGCCTTGGCCTGGGAGTGCGTCATGAGCGCCGCCTCGATGCCCTTCAAGTCGCGCGTGGAGCGCTTTTTGGTCGAGCGCCATGGCCTGGGGTTCTCCGCGCGCGGCGAGGCTTGCATCTTGCGCAGCTTTGCCCGCCATCTCCATGAGATAGGGCACTGCGGGCCGCTGACGATCGAGGTGATGACGGACTGGGCCCGGCGCGACAGCCATGCCAGCACGGACCCAGTCACATGGGCGCGACGCCTGAAGAGGCTGCGTACATTCGTGCGTTGGCTGCAGCAGTTCGAGCCCGACACCGAAGTTCCCGATGACACGGTCTTCGGGCGCATGCCCGAACGCAAGGCGCCGCATATCTACAGCGAGCAAGAGATCATCGACTTGCTGGCCAGCGCCAGGCAGCTTGGTCCGCCGTCCAGTCTTCGTGGCGTCATCTTCGAGACGCTGTTCGGGTTGATCGCCTCGACCGGCCTGCGGATCAGCGAGGCGCTGTCGCTGAAGAACGCCGACGTCGATCTCAAGACCGGCATGCTGAGCATCCACATGACCAAGTTCGGCAAGTCGCGCCAGGTGCCCGTTCATCCCAGCACCCTCGAAGCGCTGCGTCGATATCGCCTGCGGCGCGACCTGGCGGGCGAGTCCTACGGCGACGACACCGCATTCTTCGTCGGCAGCCGGGGCCGACTGCATGGCCTGCCACTGGGGGACCGCCAGGTGCATCGCGTATTCGGTGAACTGCGACGGCAGCTGGGTTGGCCCAATCGCGGATCGCACCATGCCGCGCGCATCCATGATCTGAGGCACACCTTCGTCGTTCGACGCATCGTGCAGTGGCACGCCCAGGGCGTGGATATCGACCAGGCCATGCTGTCGTTGTCGACCTACATCGGGCATGCGATGGTCACGAACACCTACTGGTACCTCTCGGCGGTGCCGGAACTGATGGCGCTGGCTGCAGGGCGGTTCGAGGCGTACATGTCACAAGCGGAGGTAGGCGATGAATAGGCCGTCCACTCCGCCGCCGCCGTCCTTCCCGGCGCTGGTCCAGCAGTTCTTCACCGAGTACCTGGTCTCACAGCGGGCGGTCAGTCCGCGCACGGTGGCCTGCTACCGAGACGCGCTGTCATTGTTCCTGGGCTTCGCCAGCCACAAGCTGGGCAAGGCACCGACGGCGATGCAGCTTGCCGACATACGACCCGAACTGATCCTGGCGTTCCTCGACCATCTGGAGCAAAGCCGCAAGAACACGGTTCGCAGTCGCAACTTGAGGCTCACGGCGCTGCGCGCGTTCCTGAAGTTCGCCGCTCGGCGTGATGTCACTGCGTTGCACGACATCGAGCGTGCGCTGGCGGTTCCGATGAAGCGCTTCGAGCGGCCGATGCTGGGCTTCCTGACACGGCAAGAGATGCTGGCGGTACTCGGGCAACCGGGCCAGACTTGGTCCTCGCAGCGAGACCACCTGCTGCTGGCCATGCTCTACAACACCGGCGCGCGGGTCTCCGAGATGATCGGCGTGCGCGTGGTAGATGTCGTTCTGGACGGTGGCGCCTGTGTGCACCTGCACGGCAAGGGCCGCAAGTTGCGATCGATTCCGCTCTGGAAGTCCACAGTGCTTGAGATACGCGCCTGGCTTCGTTTAAACCCGGTGTTGCGCGGCGAGGCAGCCTTGCTGCCAAACCACAATGGTCGGGCCATGTGCAGATCGAACGTCACGCAGCGTCTGAGCCTTGCGGTGACACGCGCCACGGCGGACCAGCCCAGCCTGGCCACCAAGCGCGTCTCGCCGCACACGCTCAGGCATACGAGCGCCATGCACCTGCTGCAGTCGGGCGTGCCGTTCAACGTGATCGCGCTGTGGTTGGGCCACGAGAGCACGACAACAACCCATCGATATGTAGAGGCTGACCTGGCTATGAAGGAGAAGGCACTCGCACGGCTGGAGGCGCCAGACACCAAGATGGGCCGCTACAAGGCGCCGGACTCGCTGCTGCGGTTCCTGCAGACGCTGTAACTATGCGCAGACCACGCCGGCCCCAAAAGCTCGTCGCTGCAGGGGCCGACGCCATCAGCGCCAAGTCACCTGTGCATAGTTGAGGCATGTGCATAGGGGTCGGCAGCAGCAGTTCGCGGAAGGCGGGAGCTGTCGTTGGT
>JBEIHU010000273.1:0-4346 GCA_040381175.1 Burkholderiaceae bacterium | reverse complement strand
GGGCGCCGGGGGTGCATTGCCGTGCAGCGCCGCGGGCTGGGCCGTGGGCACGGCCTGCGCGGCGGCGACCGGCTCCGGGGCGACCTGCGCCCACAGGCGGATGCCCATCTCCTGCAGCATCAACTTCTGGCGTTGGGTCCAGGCCATGCGCTCAGCCCTCGCCCAGCGCCAGGCTCATGACGATCGCGTCCTCCCGCGTCCCATTTCCGGCCGGGTAGTAGCCGCGCCGCAGCCCCACCTGGGCAAAGCCGCGCCGGGCATAGACCTGCCGAGCGCGCTCATTGCTGCAACGCACCTCGAGCCACAGCGTGGCCAACCCCTGGCTACGACAACGGCGCTCGAGCTCATCGAGCAAAGTACGCGAATGGCCGCGCCGCTGGTGTGCAGGCGCCACCGTCAGGTTCAGCAAATGCATCTCGCCGACAACGGTCATGGCCACGTAGTAGCCGAGCAGCCCGGCTCGCTCATCCACCAACATCTCGGCCAGGTAGCCGGCCGCCAGCGAATCGATGAAGTTGCCACGGGTCCAGGGAAAGCTGTAGGCCGCGCGCTCGACTGCAAGCACGCCCTCCAGATCGACGTACTCCATCGGCCGTAGCTGCGCCTGGGGCTGCAGCAGCGCGCTCATCCGGGAACCCTGCCTGCGCGGCGCTGCCGGATGAGCGCCTGGGAGCGGCCCATCGCGCGCACCGGGGTACCTTCGGGCTGAGCCCTTCTGCATTCGCCCTTCGGGCGACCGGGCGGGCTCATGCACCAGACTCCACGCCGCGCAGCGCATCCCGCTCGGCCGCGGTCAGCGCCACCTTGTCGCGCAGGTACAGCGGCAGCGCCGCAGCGGCATCGACGCCGCCCTCTTCGCCCCAGCGTTGCTGCGCCAGACGCAGCAAGGCTGCGGCGCGGTCGATCTCGGCGCCGATGCGCAGTGCGGCGCCACATTGCAGCCGCCCGCCAAGGGCCGGCAGCGCACTGCCCACCACGCAGCGCGGCGTCCGTCGGGCCCACGCGGCATGCAGCGCCTCAGGCGAATGCAGCGCCGGCGCGGCGCTGACCTGCCAGCGCACCCCTGTCCAGGCGTATCGGGCAGCGTAGACCTCGCCCATCCGGGCATCCATCACCACGTCGACCTCGGCGGGCGCGTCCGGGTGCTCCGCGCGCACGCCCTCGGCGACGAGCATCAGGCTGTCCAAAGGCAGGACCGGCAGCGCCGATCCAAGCGCCAGACCCTGGGCCACCGCGCAGGCAGTGCGCAGCCCAGTGAAGGCGCCGGGCCCGCGGCCGAAGGCAATGGCCTGCAGCTGCGCGAGCTCGACGCCGCAGCGCTGCAGCAGCCGCCGGATCTGCGGCAGCAACTGCGCCGAGGCGGCCGCGCCGCCGGGCCCGTTGAACGCAAAGCTGCCGGCATCGCAATGCAGCGCCACCGACAGCACTTCGGTGGCGGTGTCGAAGGCCAGAATTCGTGCGCTCACGCATGGCAGTTTAGCCGTGCGATCATCGCCGCCCATGAGGCCGAGTCCGCTTCGATGGTGCACCCTCCTGGCCCTGCTGGGCCTGAGCGCGCTCGGTGCGCGCGCCATGCCGCCCGAGGTCGACGCCGCGCTGCAGCGCGCTCGGGTGCCGCACGACGCGGTGGCGGTGCTGCTGCAGGAAGCCGGGACTGGACGCACGCTATTGGCGCACCAGGCGCTCACGCCTGTCAACCCGGCCTCGCTGGCCAAGCTGCTGACCACGCTGGCCGCGCTGGACCATCTCGGGCCGGCCTGGACCTGGTCCACGCCGGTGTGGCTGCAGGGCGGCGTCAGCGACGGGGTGCTCGACGGCTCGCTGGTCATCAAGGGCAGCGGCGATCCGAAGCTGGTGGTCGAGCGGGTTTGGCTGCTGCTGCGCCGCGTTCAGCAGTTGGGGGGTGCGCGAGATCCGCGGCGACATCGTGCTCGATCGCAGCGCCTTCGCGTCGAACCAGGCCGATCCGGCCGATTTCGACGGCGACGCCACCCGCCCCTACAACGTGCAGCCGGACGCGCTACTGCTGAACTTCAAGTCGGTGACCTACGGCTTCGTGCCGGATGTGCTCCGCGGCGTGGCCCTGGTGGCGGCGGACCCGGCGCTGGCCGGCACGCAGGTCGACCGCACGGTGCGCCTGTCGGCCGGGCCTTGCGACGACTGGCGCACTGGCCTGAAGGCCAGCTTCGCCGACGCGCTGCGGGTGCGCTTTGCCGGCAGCTACCCTGCCGCGTGCGGCGAACTCAACTGGCCGGTGGCCGATGCTGACCCGGCCAGTTACAACGCGCGGCTGATCGAGGGGCTGTGGCGCGACATGGGCGGCAGGCTCATTGGCCGCATCGTCGACGGCAGCGCGCCGGTCGGTGTGAAGCCCAGTTTCGAGCTCAAGTCGCCGGCCCTGGCCGAGGTGGTGCGCGACATCAACAAGTTCAGCAACAACGTCATGGCGCAGCAGCTTTTCCTGACGCTGGCGCTGCAGCGCCAGCCTGGGCAGCCGGCCACGGCCGAGGCGGCACGCGCGGTGCTGCGAGACTGGCTGGTGGCGCGCACCGGCGAACTGCCTGCGGGCATGCAACTGGACAACGGCTCCGGCCTGTCGCGCGAGACCCGCCTGAGCGCTGCGCTGCTGGTGCGGCTGCTGCAGCAGGCCTGGAGCAGCCCGGCCATGCCCGAGCTGCTGAGCTCACTGCCGATCAACGGCCTGGACGGCACGATGCGCCGCTCGCGCGCCACGCCCGGCCGCGCCCACCTGAAGACCGGCTCGCTGCGCGACGTGGCCGGCGTGGCCGGCTACGTGCTGTCGGACAGCGGCCGGCGCTACGTGCTGGTCGCCATCATCAACCACCCCAACGCCAATGCAGCGCGCCCGGCGCTGGATGCGCTGGTGCAATGGAGCCTGCGCGATGCACCGCCGCGTTGACTGGCGAAGAGCACCGCGCGGTTCCTCAATGACCCACTGGGCTGCCCGGCGGCGTCGCTGACCAGGCTGTCCTTCGTGCCGCAGTCGATGACCAGGCCGTGCACATGCGAGGCACATGGCGTCTTGGCCCAGAGGTACTGCGCCTGCACCGTCGGCGTCGCGCTGCGGCTGGCCTATGGCTGGCGGCCGGGCGAATGGCCGACATGCCGGTCTCCGCGCCGATGTTGCGCCACGGCGAGGCCGACGGCATGGCCAGTGGCCGGGTCGGGCAGCACGACGGTCACCTCGCACAGGTGCGCTCGGTCATCGGCTGCAGGCTGGGCATGCGCACGCTGGCGGCGATGGATGCGTTGCTGCTGGAACAACACACGCTGTTCATTGCCAAACCCTTCGTCGACAAGGAGCCGGGCGCCGAGGAACTGTGCGGGTTCGCTTCAAGGGCGGCCGCCATGGCGTCACGGTCAGCCCTGCGCTGCTGGGCACGGCGCTGCCGGCGCACATCCTGACCGCGCCCGCCACGCTGCGGCGCAGCGTCAACATGAGTGCCCTGGCCGCGGCCGACGTCGCCGCGCTGGCGAGGCCCATGCGGCAGCGCACGCCGGCGTGGCGCGGCGCCCATAATCCGCCTCGACGACTGACCACGGAAAGCCGCACCCATGTCCCGCGCCACCAAGATCGTTGCCACTCTCGGACCCGCGTCCAGCGATCCCGCCGTGCTCGAGCGGCTGCTGCGCGCCGGTGTCGACGTGGTGCGGCTGAACTTCAGCCACGGCACGGCACAGGACCACATCGATCGTGCCAGACTGGTGCTGGACATCGCGCGGCGCGTCGGCAAGCCTGTGGCGCTGATGGCCGACCTGCAGGGACCGAAGATCCGCGTCGGCAAGTTTGACGAAGGCAGCGTCATACTGGTCAACGGTGCCGAGTTCGTGCTCGACGCGTCGCGCGAGGCACCGGGCGATGTCGGTGCGGTCGGGCTGGACTACAAGGAACTGCCGCGCGACGTCAAACCCGGCGACAACCTGCTGCTCAACGACGGGCTGATCGTGCTGACCGTGGCTGCGGTGCGCGGTGAGCAGGTGATCTGCAAGGTCAAGCAAGGCGGCGTGCTGTCCAACAACAAGGGTATCAACAAGGAAGGCGGCGGCCTGACAGCGCCGGCACTCACCGGCAAGGACATGGAGGACATCAAGACGGCGATGGCCTTCCAGGCCGACTACCTGGCGGTGAGCTTCCCGAAAAGCGCCACCGACATGGAGATGGCGCGGCAGCTGGCCAACGTCGCCGGCGAGCCTTTCCGGCACAAGCCGGCGCTGATCGCCAAGATCGAGCGCAGCGAAGCCATCCCGCAGCTGGAAGCCATCCTGAAGGCCAGCGACGGCATCATGGTGGCGCGCGGCGACCTGGCGGTCGAGGTCGGCGACGC
>JBEIHU010000272.1:0-4415 GCA_040381175.1 Burkholderiaceae bacterium | reverse complement strand
GTCATGGGCGTGGGCGCGAGCTTCGGCGAGGCCATGCTGAAGAGCCAGCTCGGCGCCGGCTCGCGGCTGCCTGACAAGGGCACGGCCGTCATCACCGTGAAGAACGCCGACAAGGCGCGCGCGGTCAAGGTCGCAGGCGATCTGGTCGGGCTCGGGTTCCAGGTGGTGGCCACCAAGGGCACGGCCGCGGCCATCGCCGAAGCCGGCCTGCCGGTGCGCACGGTCAACAAGGTCAAGGACGGACGTCCCCATATCGTCGACATGGTCAAGGCCGGCGAGATCCAGCTGGTGTTCAGCACCGTGGACGAGACGCGCACGGCCATTGCCGATTCGCGCCACATCCGCACCGCGGCGCTGGCGCAGCGCGTGACCTACTACACCACGATGGCCGGCTGCGAGGCTGCCACCGAGGCCATGAACCACCAGCATGAGCTGAGCGTGCAGTCGCTGCAGGAACTGCACCGCCAACTGAACTAAACTCTGGTTATCAGACACCGCCGCCCCAGCCGATCGTTTGCCCGCGCAAACCCAGGCCGTCGCGGCGGTTTCACTTTTTGCGAGCGATGCCGATCATGAGCACCATTCCCCTGACAAGACGCGGCAGCGAAAAGCTCAAGGAAGAGCTGCAGCGCCTGAAGACGGTCGAACGACATGCCGTCATCCAGGCCATTGCCGAGGCGCGTGCCCAAGGCGACCTGTCGGAGAACGCAGAGTACGAAGCCGCCAAGGACAAGCAAGGCTTCATCGAGGGCCGCATCCTGGAGATTGAAGGCAAGCTGGCCGCCGCGCAGGTGATCGACCCGGCGACGCTGGATGCGGACGGCCGCGTGGTCTTCGGCTCCACCGTCGAGCTGGAGGACGAATCCAGCGGCACGCGCGTGACCTATCAGATCGTCGGCGACGACGAGGCTGACCTGAAGCTGGGGCTGATCTCCATCAGCAGCCCGATCGCGCGGGCGCTGATCGGCCGCTCGGCCGGCGACGTGGCCGAGGTCAAGGCCCCGGGCGGCCTGAAGAGCTACGAGATCATCGAGGTGCGCTACCTCTGATGCTGGTGCGTCTGCGCTGCATCCTGCCGGCGCTCTGGGCGGGCCTGCTCATCTGCATCGCCGCGCTGGCCGCACCGGCGGCCTTCGGCACGCTGATGGCGGCCGATGCCGGGCGTGTGGTCGGGCACATCTTCGTTCGCGAGGCGTGGTTGAGCCTGCTGTTGGCGGCCCTGTCGCTGGAGCTCGAGCGCTCGAGCGGCGCGCCGGGCCGGGCGAACCTGGTGCTGCTGTGCGGCACCGTGGGCTGCACGTTGCTCGGCTACTTCGCGATACAGCCGTTAATGCCGGCGGCGCGGGCGGGGCAGGGTGTGCTCAGCTTCGGGCAGTTGCACCTGATCAGCACGCTGTTCTACGGTCTGAAGACCGTGCTGGTGCTGGTGCTGGCCTGGCGGGTGGCCGGTGAGCTCAGTCGACGGCCTTCTTCTTGATGCTGGTGACGCGCGGCTTGGCGCGCTTGATCTCGCCGCCGGCCGTCACGCGCTGGTTGCCGAAGACCTTGACCTTCTTGATCTGAGGCCGGTGGTTGCCGCTTTTCGAGAACTTGAGGATCTTGACCACCCGCGGGCCCGGCATGCGCGATTCGACGGGCGCCTTGGCGGGCACGGGAACCGGCCGCCACAGCACCAGCAGCTTGCCGATGTGCTGCACGGCGGCTGCGTTCAGCGCCTCTGAAAGGGTGGCCAAAGCCTGCGCACGGTGTTCCCGGACGTCGGAGAACATGCGCACCTTGATCAGCCCATGCGCCTTAAGCGCCGCATCGGCTTCCTTCAGTACCGCGGCGCTCAGGCCTTCGGTGCCGACGGTCACGACCGGGTCCAGGTGATGGGCCTGTCCGCGCAGTATCTTGCGCTCGGCCGGAGTCAATGTCAGTGCAGGCATCGAACTATTATCCGTCCGCCATGAAGATCAACACCAAGAGCCGCAAGATCAACAAGGCGTGGCTCAACGACCACATCAACGACCCCTACGTGCGTCTGGCGCAGCGGGAAGGCTACCGGGCGCGCGCAGCCTACAAGCTCAAGGAGATTGACGAGGCGCTGGGTCTGATCAAGCCGGGGCAGCTGGTCATCGACCTGGGCAGCGCACCGGGCGCCTGGAGCCAGTACCTGCGGCGCCGCTTCGCCCCCAAGGTGGCCGGCAGCGGCGGCGCCGCCAGTGGCGAGCTGCACGGCCGTATCGTGGCCCTGGACCTGCTGGCTTTCGAGCCGATCGAGGGCGTGCACTTCATCCAGGGCGACTTTCGCGACGACGCGGTGCTGCAGCAGTTGGTCGAACACATGGGCGGCCAGCGCGCCGACGTGGTGCTGTCGGACATGGCGCCCAACCTGTCGGGCGTCGAGTCGGCCGATGCGGCGCGCATCACTCACCTGGTCGAGCTGGCGGTGGAGTTTGCGCTGCAGCACCTGCAGCGCGAGGGCGCGCTGGTGTGCAAGGTATTCCACGGCAGCGGCTACAGCCAATTGGTCAAGCTGTTCAAGGACAGCTTCCGGTTGGTCAAGCCGATCAAGCCCAAGGCCTCGCGCGACAAGTCGGCTGAAACCTTTCTGGTCGGCCTGGGTCCCAGGCGGGCCTGAGCCTGCGTACAGTTGCACACGTTCGCCTTGGGGGCAGTCAACTCCCGAAGGGGCTCGAAGTGCCTTGTCTGCACTAGAATCACCCCCACATGCCGTGGAACCCGGCGCAGGCTTGCGTGCTTGGCCGGCGCAAGCTGAAGTGGAATAGGAGCCGCGGTGAACAATCAATGGGTCTCGAAAGTCGCAGTCTGGCTGGTGATCGCACTCGTGCTGTTCACCGTCTTCAAGCAGTTCGATCGGGGTGCCTTGCAGGGTAACCAGATCGGCTACTCCGACTTTCTGGAGGAAGTGCGAGCCAAGCGCATCAAGTCCGTCACCCTGCAGGAAGGCAATGGCGGTACCGAGATCCTGGCCATCACCAATGACGACAAGCGCCTGCGCAGCACCGCCACCTACCTGGACCGCGGCCTGGTCGGCGACCTGATCGCCAGCGGCGTCAAGTTCGACGTCAAGCCGCGCGAAGAGCCCTCGCTGCTGATGAGCATCCTCGTCAGCTGGGGCCCGATGCTGTTGCTGATTGGCGTGTGGATCTATTTCATGCGCCAGATGCAAGGCGGCGGCAAGGGCGGGGCCTTCAGCTTCGGCAAGAGCAAGGCGCGCATGCTCGACGAGGCCAACAACACCACCACCTTCTCCGACGTGGCCGGCTGCGAGGAGGCCAAGGAGGAGGTCAAGGAACTGGTCGACTTCCTGAAGGACCCGCAGAAATTCCAGAAACTGGGCGGGCGCATCCCGCGCGGCGTGCTGCTGGTCGGCCCGCCGGGCACCGGCAAGACGCTGCTGGCCAAGGCCATTGCCGGCGAGGCCAAGGTGCCGTTCTTCACCATTTCGGGCTCCGACTTCGTCGAGATGTTCGTCGGCGTCGGTGCGGCGCGCGTGCGCGACATGTTCGAGCAGGCCAAGAAGAGCGCGCCTTGCATCATCTTCATCGACGAGATCGACGCGGTGGGCCGCCATCGCGGTGCGGGCTTGGGCGGTGGCAACGACGAGCGCGAGCAGACGCTGAACCAGATGCTGGTCGAGATGGACGGCTTCGAGACCAACCTCGGCGTCATCGTGATGGCCGCCACCAACCGGCCCGACATCCTGGACCCGGCGCTGCTGCGTCCTGGCCGTTTCGACCGGCAGGTGTTCGTGTCGCTGCCCGACGTGCGTGGCCGCGAGGCCATCCTCAACGTGCACATGCGCAAGGTGCCGGTGGGGCAGGATATCCGTGCCGACATCCTGGCGCGCGGCACGCCTGGCTTCTCGGGTGCCGACCTGGCCAACCTGGTCAACGAGGCGGCGCTGTTTGCGGCGCGGCGCAACGGCCGGGTCGTCGAGATGGGCGACTTCGAGAAGGCCAAGGACAAGATCATGATGGGCCCGGAGCGCAAGTCGATGACGATGCCCGCCGAGGAACTGAAGAACACCGCTTACCACGAGTCTGGCCACGCCCTGGTGGCGCGCGTGCTTCCCAAGACCGACCCGGTGCACAAGGTGACCATCATCCCGCGTGGCCGTGCGCTGGGCGTGACGATGCAACTGCCCGAGGGCGACCGCTACAGCCTGGACAAGGAGCGCATGCTCAGCACCATCAGCGTGCTTTTCGGCGGGCGCATTGCCGAAGAAGTGTTCATGAACCAGATGACCACCGGTGCCAGCAATGACTTCGAGCGCGCCACGCAGATCGCCCGAGACATGGTCACGCGCTACGGCATGACCGACGAGCTGGGCCCGATGGTCTATGCCGAAAACGAGGGCGAGGTCTTTCTCGGCCGCTCGGTCACCAAGCATGTCAATGTGTCCGAGC
>JBEIHU010000271.1:0-4503 GCA_040381175.1 Burkholderiaceae bacterium | reverse complement strand
GTGCCGGCACAGCCAGTCCGGCGTCGATCGCTGCACGAGGTCGAGCGCCTGCGCAACGGCCCGCGTGTCGGGCAACTCGATGCGCTCCAGGTCGACGCGGGCGCGACGCCTGCGGAACTCGCCTTCATCAGGCACTGCGGCACGCAACAGCCGCAGGAACTGCACTGCGACCGTCCCGAGCACGAAGCGCAGCCGCTCCCCTGGAGCAAGCCGTCCGCCGCGGATCCGGCCCCATGCCGCTGTTCCGATGCGCGGCTGCGCAGGCCGCTCGGTGCTTGAGACGGCGCTCATGGCGCGTCGCCTGTTCTCGGCCCGCCTGGTCCCACGGCGGCAAGGACGACAAGGGGCGGGCTGATCACGAAGGCGCGGTCGACGAGGAAGACGCCCTCGAAAGGCAGGCACCTGCTAAACCAGCCCTGCAGGCGGAACACGGCGTGCAGGCATGGCCGTGACGCTGCGGCCACGCGCGGCGACGCGCTTGCCGTGAGCGCGCCGTGCAAGCCGACCAGACCGCCAACGGCATGGAACAGCCCGACAGCGCGGATCAAGTGGGCGTTGAAGGGGCCGGGCAGGCTCACGCCCGGCATCGTTGCATCGAACCGCCTGGGCGCTGCCGACAGGTTGACGTCGGCGAGCAGCCAAGAGGCGCATACCGTGACGGCAATGGCCGTCGGCATGCCGAAAAGCACCGCGCCCGTCATGCCGCCGAGTGCCGCTGCGACGGCCACCGCAATGCCGGCCCGCAAGCCCGGCTGCTGCAGCGCCAGCGAGAATGCGGCGGCAATCATCACGCCGAAGCCGCCATGACTGCGCGCACTTCATTGCGTCCCGCGGCGCTCAGCTCGAAAATGCCGAAGTGCGCCGTCAACAGGCGTGGTTTCATCATGGCGCCGATGCCCATCGCGAGAAGGGCGGCGATCGCAAGGCAGACGGGAAGGTCTCGCATGGGGGTTGGTCAGGGCGAATCCAATGACGACATCTTGGCGCCTTCCCGGCGCGCACGCTTTCAGGAATCGCCTGTCGTGCCCCGGATCTGCGTCGCTCCCGCTCGCGCCATGTACATCGGGCCCGGGCTGCGACTTGCGCCCCACCAGAATGCGGCAGCGACCATCGCCGTGGCGCTGGAACAGCCTTTCGCGCTGAGGACCTGCCCCCGATCGGGCGCCTGGTCGTGCTGGCAGCAGCACTTGTCGGCGCTGATCCCGCCGCAGACGCTGCACCACCTCGACAGCAGCGGACCCATGGCCTTCCTGTACCTGGATCCCCTCACCGATCGGCGTCATCCGCTGAGTCAAGAGCAGTTGGACGGCGGCCGCAGCAGGCTGCTGGAAGCGGGCCCGGGGATCGGCATCCAGGATGCCTTCGCCGGGTTCGGACTGCAGGCCAAGCTGCCACACGATACAAGAATCGCACAGGTCGTGCTGGAGGTGGAGAAGCACCCCGAGGCCTTTTCACGGATTCAGCAGGCCGCTGATCTGGCCTGCCTGTCGCCGTCGCGCTTCAGGGCGCGCTTCGATGCCGAAGTGGGCCTTCCATTCCGGCGCTATCGGATGTGGAGGCGCATGGCACAGGTCATGCGCTCCATCGCCAAGGGCCGAAGCCTCACCGCCGCTGCGCTGGAAGCCGGATTCTCCAGCTCTGCGCACCTGAGCAGCTCCTTCAAGCGCATGTTCGGCTTGTCCGCGAGCGCAGTCATCGACCTGGGCGTCAACCTCGATGTCTCGCAGGACCATGTCGTGCCTGGGGACCACCAGGCTCGCCGCGGCCTCCAGGACACAGCCGTGGAGCACCCCAACCCATAGCGGTCGCGAAGGCTTGCGCTTCGCATCGTCTTTGGGTAGGGGCGGACACCGGCGCCGCGCAGGCCATTCCATCATGCGTCGCGCGGCAGCTGCATCATCAGCCGGCGCACGATCGACAGCGCCGGCGCCTCGGTGCGGCCGGCGAGCGTGACCATCGCGAACCTTGCCGTCGCCTGCATCGCCGGCTTCATCGGCAGCTCCGCCAGATCCGGGCCCACCGCCCGCACCGCGATCAGCACCGCATCGCTTTGCCGCGTCAGCTCGACCAGGCTGGGCACCTCCTCGCAGCGCAGCGTGACGCAGCGCTCGGGGTGGGCGTCGGGGCCGTAGCGCTCGACCAGCACGCGTGCCACTTCGTCGCTGAGCGGCGTCGACGCGATCGGGTAGGCCCGCAGCTGGTCGAAGCTCAGGCTGCCGCGCCGGCGCAGCAGCGGGTGGCCGCGCCGGCACAGGAAGGCGCCGCGCAGCTCGCAGCTGTCCGTGGTGCGAAGGTCCGGCGCGGGCGCCAGCGAGCGTGCATCGACCACCAGCGCATCGATCGTACGCTCGCGCAGCCCGCGTTCCAGCAGATCGGTGCGGCCGCGCGCGATGTCCAGCCGCACCCGCGGATGGTGCCTGGCCATGTGCATCAGCAGCGGCGTCATCAGCAGCGCGCCGGGGCCGGAGCCCAGGCCGATGCGCAGCGTGCCGGCTTCGCCGCGGGCCAGCTGGGCGCCGCTGTCGCGCAGGTCATCGGCCGCGCCCACCAGCAGCCGGGCCCGCGCCGCCGCCTCGCGCCCGAAGGGCGTGAGCTCGCTGTGCCGGCCGACGCGGTCGAACAGCGGCTGCCCGAGCTCGTCCTCGAGCGCGCGGATGCTGCGGCTCAACGCCGGCTGCGTCAGGAACAAGGCATCGGCCGAGCGGCTGAAGGAGCCGGTCTGCGCCAGCGACAGCAAGTGGCGCAGCTGCACGAGGGTCATGTCGCCATCCCGAAAGATTGAACGTGAAACTCATGCTAATGCGAAAAACAATGCATTGGACTAAACAGTCAGCCCTTCTTACATTGGCAACGCCTTTCAGCCCGCGCCGCCCTCGCGCCCTTTTTGCGGAGTTGCCATGACCAAGATCTCTCGCTCGATGTCCTTGCTTGCCGGCCTGCTGCTCAGCGCCGGCGCGGCCCTGGCCCAGAGCTGGCCTGCCAAGCCAGTGAACCTGATGGTGCCGTACCCTGCCGGCGGGCCGTCGGATGCCATCGCGCGCATCTTCTTCAACCCGCTCGGCAAGGAGCTGGGGCAGCAGGTGCTGGTCGAGAACCTCGGCGGCGTCAGCGGTGCGCTGGCGGCGCAGAAGGTGCTGGCCGCGCCGGCCGACGGCTACTACCTGTTCCAGGGCTCGCCCAACGAGGTGATCCTGTCGCCGCTGGCCAATGCCGCGATCAAGCTGAAAACCGAAGACTTCCGCCTCGTGCAGCCTGTGGCCGATGCGGTGATGGTGTTCGTGACGCGCAAGGACTTGGCCGTAAACAGCGTCGACGAGCTGATCGCGCTGGCCCGCAAGTCGGCCAACAAGCCGCTTAGCTACGGCAGCGTGGGCATCGGCTCGCTGTACCACCTGATCCTGGAGAACGTGCAGGCCACCACCGGCGTCAGGCTGGACCACGTGCCCTACAAGGGTAACGCGCCGCTGCTGCAGGACATCGCCGGCGGGCAGGTCGACTTTGCGGTGCTGGTATACAGCGCCGCGATGGGCGCACTGGCCGAGCAGGGTCGGCTGAAGGTGATCGGCCAGCTCGGCGCGCAGCGCTCCGAGCTGCTGAAGAACGTGCCGGCGATGAGCGAGACGCAGGCGCTGAAGAATCTGTCGTACAAGATCTGGACCGGCTACATGGTGCCGAAGAGCACGCCCGAGGACGTGGTGGTGCGCCTGCATACGGCCATCGGCAAGACGCTGCAGGACCCGGCGGTGCGAGCGCAACTGGCCGCGCAGACCCAGGTGGCCGCAGCGCCGATGACGCTGGCCGAATCGGCGAAGTTCTTCGACGCAGAGACCGCGCGCTACCGCGCCATTGCCAAGCAGATCCACCTGCAGCCGCAGTAAACTGCATTGACCCTCGGCCATCCACCAGGAGCCACCACACAGCCCTTGTCGACCCGAATCCGCAGGAGAGCGCTCCGGCCCCGGCCGGAGCCACCGAAGGCACAAACTCCCATGCACGCTCAGGTTCCGTACTGCACGACACCATCGCCGTCTGGAGAGACGTCACTCCCGTGACGCACCGAAGGAGCAAGGCCCGGGCCGGCGGCCCGCGCTGAATCTCTCAGGTACCAAGGACAGGGGGAGCGGCAAGCGAGCCACACGGCGTGACTCGCCCTCTGTCCTTGGAGTGCTCCCCATGAAAGTCATCGTTCTCGGCGCCGGCCTGCTCGGCGTGACCTCGGCCTACTTCCTGCGCCAGCAGGGCCACGACGTGACGGTCGTTGACCGCCAGGCCACGCCGGCCGCGGAAACCAGCTTTGCCAACGGCGGCCAGATCTCGGTCAGCCATGCCGAGCCCTGGGCCAACCCCAGCGCACCGCTGAAGGTGCTGAGGTGGCTGGGCCGGGAAGATGCGCCCCTGCTGTTCCGCCTGCGCGCCGACATGCGCCAGTGGCTCTGGGGCCTGCAGTTCCTGCGCGAATGCACGCCGGCGCGCACGCGCCACAACATCGAGCAGATCGTGCGC
>JBEIHU010000270.1:0-4536 GCA_040381175.1 Burkholderiaceae bacterium | reverse complement strand
GGCCGGCTGATGCGGGCCGCCGCGAAAGTGTCGGCATCGCCATGCTGTGGATCGCCCTGCACCTGCCGGCGTTGTCGCTGGAAGCCTTCGCTGCCACGCTGGGCACGCTGCAGCATGCCTTGCCGCTGGCGCTGCTGCAGGGGCAGCGCATCGCGGCAGTCAACCGCGTGGCGCTGCAGCTGGGCGTCAAGCCCGGCTTGAAGCGGGCCACCGCGCTGGCGCTGGCGCCGCAGCTGCGTTTCGGCCAGGCCGACGCCGCGCGCGAGGCGCAGGCGCTGCGCGCCGTGGCCCATGCCGCGCTGGCCTTCACGCCGATGGTTGTGCTCGAGGGCGGCGCGGCGCCCTGTGTGCTGCTCGAGGTGCGCGCCAGCCTGCGCTGCTTCGGCGGCTTGCCGTCGCTGCTGAAGCAGCTGCGCGCGGCCCTGGCGCCGCTGGGCCACGGCATCTGCTTGGCCAGCGCGCCCACTGCGGCGGGGGCGGCGCTGCTGGCGCGCTGGCGCAGCGGTTTCGAGCTCGGTGCGCATGTCGAGGATCTGAGCGCGTTGCGCCAGCGGCTCGACGCCGCGCCGCTGTGGCTGCTCGGCCCGGGCCGCGAGCATCGCGACGCGTTGCAGGGCATGGGCCTGCACACGCTGGGCGAGCTGCGTCGGCTGCCGCGCAGCGGGCTGGCGCGGCGCTTCGGCGAGGCGCTGCTCACCGAGCTGGATCGCGCCCGCGGCGATGTGCCCGACCCGCGCGAAGCGCTGGTGCCCGAGCCGCGCTTCGAGGCCCGGGTCGAGCTGTTCGAGCGGGCCGATAACAGCGAGCAGCTGCTGCACGGTGCGCAGCTGCTGCTGGCGCAGCTGGTGGCCTGGGCGCAGGCGCAGCATGCGCGCATTGGCGGCTTCGTGCTGGCCATGCGCCATGAGCGCCGCCACCGCGGCGACACCGACACGCCCGCGCACACCGAGCTGGCGCTGGCGCTGGCCGAAGCCTGCAACGATGTGCAGCACCTGCAGCAGCTGCTGCGCGAGCGGCTGGCGCGGCTGGTGCTGCCGGCGCCGACGCTGGCGCTGCGCTTGTGCTGCGACCAGTTGCAGCGCCGTGCCGCGCCCAACGGCGAGCTCTTTCCCACCGCGGCCGGTGCCCGGCAAGGCCTGGTGCGGCTGGTGGAGCGGCTGCAGGCGCGCCTGGGACCGGGCCAGGTGCAACAGCCGGTGCCGTGCGCCGACCACCGCCCCGAGCACGGCACCGCCTGGCAGCCGGCGCTGCCGCAGGCGGGGGCGAAGCCGCGCAATGCGGCGGCGGTGGCCCTGCCGTTGACGCGCCCGGTATGGCTGCTGCCGCAGCCGTTGGCGCTGCCCGAGCAGCAGTCGCACCCGCTGCTCGACGGCCGCCCGCTGCAGTTGCTGGCCGGGCCGGAGCGCATCGAAACTGGCTGGTGGGACGGGGCGAACGCCGCCCGCGACTACTTCATCGCCCAGGCGCATGACGGCGCGCTGGTGTGGGTCTATCGCCAGCGCCTGCCACTGGCTGAGCCGGTGGGCGAGGGCTGGTACCTGCACGGCCGCTTCGGTTGAAGCGGGCTGCCCCTCAGATCACCCGCAGGTGCTTCCTCTGCGCCCGCGGCACCGCCGACAGCGGCACACCGCCGTCGAAGGTGACAAAACAGCCGCCGTGCGCCACGGCCAGCGCCAGCAGACAGGCATCGGTGACCTGGCGCGGCCCGTGCAGCCGCTTGACGTCGATATGCGACGGCTCGCGCAGCGAAACGTTGTCGGGCCAGAACTCATGGTCGTTCTTCGCGCAGGCCGCGCTCAGCATCGCGCTGACTGCCCCGATCGGCTGGCGCATCAGCGTGCTGTAGCCGGGGCTGGCGACGATGCGAACCACGCCGTTTTCGACGATCGGGCAGGTGGCGAAGGCCGGCTTCTCGCGCGCAAACCAGGCATTGGCGCGCTCGGCGAAGGTGTGATTGGCATCCAGCAGCGCGATCCATACATTGACATCGAGCAGCGCGCGCACCTGATCAGACCCCGAGTTCGTCGCGCAGCCGATCGATGTGTTCGTTGGTCACGATCTCGCCGCGCCGCGGCAGCACCTCGATGCCCAGCGCCGAGCGGACCCTGGCGTCGTCGCGCCGGGACGCTATCGCCGCGACTGCTCAGGTGCGCCGCAGTCCGCGCAACCATGCGCCGAACATCGGCGCCATCCACATCAGCAACAGCCCGAACAGCATCAGCCCGCCCTGGCGCGGGTCGAACTCGGCGGCGATGCGCTGCCAGCCGAAGCCGCGGGCACGGCCGATGGCCAGCTCGAAGCCCAGCATCAGCAGCAGCCACAGCGCCCCGGCCTGCAGTTGCGCGCTGCGTGTCCTGGCGCCCAGCCAGCGGCTGGTGGCCCAGGCGGTGCCGACCACGATGACGCAGCCGATCGCAAAGCCCAGGCGCTGCGCCGCCACCTCGCCCAGCGCCGGCTCCAGCCACAGCCCGCGCGCGATGCCGTGCAGCGTCTCCAGCAGCGCGATCAGCAGCCACACGGCCGCGGCGCGGCCCCAGAAGGCGAGGATGGATGCTTTCATGGACACTCCCATCCTGGATTGCAGCGCAACCGCGCGCCCCGCCGCTTGACGAAGGACAGCCGATGATCGACCTGCACTACTGGCCCACGCCCAACGGCTGGAAGATCTCCATCATGCTCGAGGAATGCGGCCTGCCGTACACGATCAAGCCGGTAAACATCGGGCGCGGCGAGCAGTTCATCCCCGAGTTTCTGGCGATCAGCCCGAACAACCGCATGCCGGCCATCGTCGACCATGACCCGCCCGGCGGCGGTGCGCCGGTGGCGGTGTTCGAAAGCGGCGCGATCCTCATCTACCTGGCCGAGAAGACCGGCCGCTTCCTCGGCCAGGACCTGCGCCGCCGCAGCGCCACGCTGCAATGGCTGATGTGGCAGATGGGCGGCCTGGGCCCGATGGCCGGGCAGAACGGCCACTTCCTGCTCTACGCGCCGGACAAGATCGCCTACGCCATCGAGCGCTATGCGAAGGAGGTCAACCGCCTGTACGGCGTGCTCGACCTGCAGCTGCAGCGCACCGGCGCCTTCGTGGCCGGCGCCGACTATTCGATTGCCGACATGGCCATCTTCCCCTGGGTGCGCATCTGGAAGGCGCAGCAGGTGCCGCTGGACGACTTCGTCCATGTCAAGGCCTGGCACGACGCCATGCGCCAGCGCCCGGCGGTGCGCCGCGGCATCGACGCCGGCAAGGAGCTGCGCGCCGGTGGCCTGGACGACCAGGCGCGTCAGGCGTTGTTTGGCCAGACCGCGCAGACGCTGCGCGATGCCGCCCGCAAGACCCCCTGAGCGAAAGCCCGCGATGATCGAGTTCTTCTTCGACTGCAGCAGCCCCTGGACCTACCTGGGCTTCCACAACATCCAGCCGCTGGCGGCCGAACTGAAGGTGCCGATCCGCTGGCGGCCGATCCTGGTGGGCGGCGTCTTCAACAGCGTGAACCCCAGCGTCTATGCCTCGCGCGAAAAGCCGGTGCCGGCCAAGCGCGACTACATGCTCAAGGACCTGCAGGACTGGGCGCGCGCCAGCGGATTGAAGATCGTCATGCCGCCGAGCGTGTTCCCGGTGAACAGCGTGAAGGCCATGCGCGGCTGCCTATGGCTGGAGCCGCAGGGCCAACTGGTGCCCTTTGCCACCGCGGTGTTCGAGGCCTACTGGGGCCGCGACGAGGACATTTCGCAGGACGCCGTGCTGGCCGACATCTGCAGGCGCTGTGGCATCGACGTGGCGTCCTTCCAGGCCGGCATTGCGGATGCGGCGGTGAAGGATCGGCTCAAGGCCAACACCGACGAGCTCATCCGCCGCGGCGGCTTCGGTTCGCCGACGATCTATGTCCATGGCGACGACATGTACTTCGGCAACGACCGGCTGCCGCTGGTGGCCGAGGCGCTGCGCCGCCGCCACGCTGCTTGAGTCAACCGAAGCGCCGGCTGGCGCGCGCCAGGTAGAACCATTCCTGCCGCGGCTGCGCCGCCGCAAAGGGGAAGACGATCCAGCCGTCATCGGGCGCGGTGAGCAGCTCGCCGCTGGCGCGCCGCGCGATCGGTTCGCCCTGCTGCAGCGGATCGAAGCTGTGCCAGTCGCGCACGAAGGCATCGCCCGCATCGCGCCGGTCCACCACGCTGACCAGCGACAGCGCCTCGATGCGCTGGGGCGGTGCCGGCGGCTCGCCGCTCAGGCCCAGATGGGCCAGGCTGTTGCGGATGGCGCGCCAGGCCACCTCGACCGAGGCCGGATCGTCGTGCGAGCCGCATTCCAGCGTCAGCCCGCAGCCGCCCGCCGAGCGCATGTATTCGGTAGTGCCGATGCCGTAGCGCGGGTCCATCTCCAATGCGTCGGCGCGGCCCTCGGCTTGCGCATCGCGCCGCCGCCGCGCCACGCCGGCCGCGTAGGTGTCCAGCCAGCCGTCGACCACGCGGCCCACGCCCAGGCAACGGGCCAGCGCCTCCTCGCGCGCGGCCTGCGAAAAAGGCTCCAGCGCGCCG
>JBEIHU010000269.1:0-4581 GCA_040381175.1 Burkholderiaceae bacterium | reverse complement strand
GAGCTGTGCTTCCAGTTCCACTACTTCGGGCTGCGCAAGATGCACTTCCTGATGCGCAGCGTGGCGCTGGTGTGCTTCCCGGGCGGCTTCGGCACGCTGGACGAACTGTTCGAGACCATGACGCTGGTGCAGACCGGCAAGTGCCGCAAGCGGCCGATCCTGCTGTTCGGGCGCGAGTTCTGGTCGCGGCTGATCGACTTCGACCTGCTCATCGACACCGGCATGATCAGCCCGGGCGACGTCGAGCTGTTCCACTACGTCGAAAGCGCCGAGGAGGCCTGGGCGCTGCTGGAGCGGGAGTACGGCATCAACCACCTGGAAACCCGCACCGGCGACCTGGCGCTGGACCGGTGATGCCGGCGACCCAGCAGATCAGCCTGATCGGCGCGCCCACCGACATCGGCGCCGGCGAGCGCGGCGCGGTGATGGGCCCGGAAGCGCTGCGCGTGGCCGGCCTGGCCGATGCGCTGCGCCAGCACGGCCTGGAAGTGCTGGACCGCGGCAACCTGGCCGGCCCGGCCAACCCCTGGCTGCCGGCGCAGCACGGCTACCGCCACCTGGACGAAGTGGTGGCCTGGAACCACGGCGTGCACGACGCGGTGCTGGCCGAACTGCGCCTGGGCCGGCTGCCCATCCTGATGGGCGGCGACCACTGCCTGGCCATCGGCTCCGTTGGCGCGGTGGCGCGCCATTGCCGCGAGGCCGGCAAGAAGCTGCGCGTGCTGTGGCTGGACGCGCATGCCGACTTCAACACCAGCACGCTCACGCCCAGCGGCAACCTGCACGGCATGCCGGTGGCCTGCCTGTGCGGCCACGGCCCGCAGGCGCTGCTGGAGATTGGCGGCCAGGTGCCGGCGCTCAGCCCCAAGTGGATCCGCCAGATCGGCATCCGCAGCGTGGATGCCGGCGAAAAGCGGCTGGTGCACCAGGTGGGGCTGGAAGTCTTCGACATGCGCTACATCGACGAGATGGGCATGCGCCACGCCATGGAGCTGGCGCTGGCCACGCTGGACGCCGGCACGCACCTGCACGTGAGCTTCGACGTCGACTTCCTCGACCCGCCCGTCGCCCCCGGCGTGGGCACCACCGTGGCCGGCGGCCCCACCTACCGCGAGGCGCAGCTGTGCATGGAGATGATTGCCGACACCGGCCGCATGGCCAGCCTGGACGTGATGGAGCTGAACCCGGCGCTGGACGTGCGCAACCAGACGGCCAAGGTGGCGGTGGACCTGATCGAAAGCCTGTTCGGCAAGAGCACGCTGATGCGGGCCTGAGACACGGCATGTCCTGACTTTTTTGCAGCATTTGGAGATTTAGTCCAGACTATTTTCCATATGCCGAACGATTCGTCAGTCCGAGCGCTCACCGCCGACCTGAAGCGCGACCTGGGCCGCAAGTTGGTCGTCCTGACCGGTGCGCGCCAGGCAGGTAAAACCACGCTTGCACGCCAGCTGATGGGCGGCATGGCGCCAGCGCAGTATCTCAACTGGGACGTCCCGGCCGACCGGCAGCTGATCGGCCAGCACGCTTGGTCGCCGAAGGCGCGGCTGCTGGTGCTGGACGAGATCCACAAGATGCGCGAATGGAAGGCGTTCCTCAAGGGCGTTTGGGACGGCCGCGCCGACGGCCAAGCGCTGCTGGTCACCAGCAGCGCGCGCATGGACACCTTTCGCCAGAGCGGCGAATCGTTGGCCGGCCGCTACTTCAACTGGAGGCTGCACCCGTTTTCGGTGCGCGAACTGGTCCAGACCCAGGCGCTCGACCCGGCGCAGGCGCTGCAAAGACTGCTGCGGCGCGGCGGCTTTCCCGAACCCTGCCTGGCCGAGACCGACATCGATGCCGAACGCTGGCGCTCGCAGTACGTGATCGACCTGGTGCGCGAGGACGTGCTCGACTTCTCGCGCGTGCACGAAGTGCGCACGCTGCAACTGCTGCTGGAGATGCTGCGCGAAAGGGTCGGCTCGCCGCTGAAGCTGTCGGCACTGGCACAGGCGCTGCAGATCTCGCCCACCACGGCCACGCGCTACGTGGAGATCCTGGAGGCGCTGTACATCGTCTTTCGGGTCACACCCTGGCACCGCGACGTGGCGCGCAGCCTGCTGAAGGAGCCGAAGATCTACTTCCTGGACAGCGGGCTGGTCAAGGGCGATGCCGGCGCGCGGCTCGAGAACGCGGTCGCGGCCATGCTGCTGAAGCACTGCCACTACCGGCAGGACGCCGAAGGCAAGGCGGTGACGCTGCACACCATCCGCGACAAGGAGCGGCATGAGATCGACTTCGTTCTGGCCGAAGGCGACACCGTCACCGACCTGGTCGAAGTCAAGCTCGCCGACGCTGCACCCAGTGCCTACATGCACCGCATGGCCGAGCGTTTTGCGCCCTCACGTGCGGTGCAGGTCGTCGCCGAACTGCGCCAGCCGGCACAGCATGGCCGGGTGGAGGTGGCCGATGCCGCGGCATGGCTGGCTGGCCTTGCGGCCTGAAGCGCCGCGGGCCTGGCGGGAACACCACGCAGCTTGCCGGCTCATGGCACCGGCGCACGCAAAGGGTTGAGCACGCCCAGCCGGTCCTCGATCGACGGCCCATGCTGCAGATCCTCGGGCCACCGCGTCGCGCAGCGCGCTGCAGGCGGCTGCACGCAAACATGGCACGCAGATTGGCCTGGACCCGCGCGTCGGCCTGGCCGTTGTGCAGCATCACGTTGCATTACTCGGCCGCGACTTGCGGGCTGATGACCAGACTACTGCCGCCGCGTGCTTGCGCGCGCCGCTCGCCGCGGGCGCGGTGTCACGTACCAACCACACCGGCCGCAGGATCGATTCACCGGCGGCGCGTTCCTCCACGTCGAAGTGACGGCCCGAGTACTTCTTGCCCAGCGTCAACTGCGGGCCGCTGGTGCCTGCGGTCTTGAGCATGGTGTGCCTACGAGCGCACGCGCGGCGCCTACCACGACCATCAGTGGCTGTGGGAACGATTCTTTCCTGCACCAAGAGGCACGCCGCGGGACTTCCTGTTTCGCCGGCTGGATGCTGGCGCTGCGGCGCGATTCCACGTGGTCTCGGCGAGGCCACCGCGAGTGGATGTGGCTGGCTGGCAGGTCAAGACCAAGTCCTATGACCCCCAACTTCCCGCGGGTGAGCGGTTGCAGTTCGAACTGCGCGCCAACCCCGTCACCAGCCGACCCGGCGATGCGCTGTTGAATGCCGACGGTTCGCCAATGCAAAGGACCACCGGTAAGCAGATGGGTGCGGCCAGACACAAGGTCGTTCGACACGATGTCGTCATGGATGCAAAGAAGCAATTGCTGGCCGAGCGCGGGCTGAGCCAATGGCAGGACTGGCAAGCTCAGGACAAACCACTGCTGTACGAGCTCGCGCGCCGGGCCTGCGGTAAATGGCTGGTCGAGCAGGGACATAGGCGGGGATTTGAAGTCAACGAGGCTACGCTCCAGGTCGACGTCTACACCCAGCACCGCGGCAAGGACGACAAGCTGCGCTTCAGCAGCGTGGACTTCGCGGGAGAACTGACCGTCCTTGAGCCAACCGAATTCAGCAAGGCGTTGACCCTGGGAGTGGGCCACGCCAAAGCCTTCGGCTGCGGATTGCTGCTCGTGCGCCTGGTCGGTTAAGCTTGATTCGACAGCAGCGCTGGAGCCCGCCATGCAAACCCTCACCGCCGAAGAAGTCAACGCCCAGCCGCAGCGGCTGCTGGACGACGCGCGCAAGGGCCAGGCCGACATCGTGCTCGTCGAAGGCGAGCCGATGATGCTGACGGTGCCGCTCGGCACCGATGCGGGCGCGCCACGGGCGCTGCTGGAACTGGCCGTGGCGCTGTACGAGTCGGACCAGATCAGCCTGGGCCGCGCGGCCGAGGTGGCCGGCCTGCCCTACAGCCAGATGATCGACGAACTGGGCCGGCGCGGCATTCCGGTGGTCCGCTACAGCGTCGAGGACCTCGATCGCGAGCTGGAACATGTCCGCACCCTTGCTGGTCCCCGATAGCGGACCGCTGATCGCGCTGGCGCGTGTCGAACTGCTTCACCTGCCGGCCTTGCTGTACAGCGAGGTTCTGGTGCCTGCGGTGGTATGGAACGAAGTCTCACGGCGACCTCCGCCGCAAGAACTGGCGCGCCTGCAGGCCGCGGTGGACGCAGGCCAGCTGAAGATCACGCCCCAGCCGCAACTGCCGCAGCCACCCCTGCCAGACACCCGGCTCGGCGCTGGGGAACGCGCCGCCATCGCCTTGGCGCAGATGCGGCAAGCGCAGGTGCTGATCGACGAGCGCCGGGGCCGCCGGGCGGCAGCCGATGCCGGCCTGCTGATCGTGGGCACGCTCGGCCTGCTGGTGCGCGGGCGGCAGTTGGGTCTGGTCGGCCCGGTGCGGCCGGTAGTCGAAGTGCTGCGCCGTGGCGGCTACCACCTGGGCGACAGCCTGACGACACGGGCGCTGTTGTCTCTGGGCGAGTAGCGTACTTGGCAGGCTCGTTGCTCCCCCCGCTGAAGCCGATCCCCATCAAGGACCGGCTTTCGGTGGTGTTCATCGAGCGCGGCGAGATCGATGTGCTCGACGGCGCCTTCGTGG
>JBEIHU010000268.1:0-4723 GCA_040381175.1 Burkholderiaceae bacterium | reverse complement strand
GCGTTGGTCGTGATCTCGCCGGCCAGCACCACCAGGCCGGTGTTGCACAGCGTCTCGGCGGCGACGCGCGAGCGCGGGTCCTGCTTGAAGATCGCGTCCAGAATCGCGTCCGACACTTGGTCAGACACCTTGTCCGGATGGCCCTCGGACACCGATTCGGAAGTGAAAAGAAAATCGTTTGACACTCTGAGAACTCCTGAGCTGATGGGGATCGATCGCGTTGCCGACCGTAGCTCGTAGAGGAGCGGCGAACGCTTTAGCAGAATTTCTGGAGCGACGGGCGGGCCCGTCTCCCAGCCGGTGGTACCGGCGGCGCCCCGCAAGTAGTTCATAACTCGGCGCTGTGCGCATTATACGAACCATGCTCTTCCTGTTGCGCTGGCTGTCGCGCCGTCCGTTGAGGCATTTGCACGCCATCGGCGCGGTGCTGGGCTGGCTGGTCTATGCGCTGTCGCCTTCGTACCGGCGGCGGCTGCAGGCGAATTCGGCCCGCGCCGGCCTGGCACCAGCGCTGCGGCGGCAGTCGGTGGCCGAGGCCGGCAAGATGGTGCTGGAGGGCCTGCGGCTGTGGCTGCGCCCGCCCGAGCAGCCGATCGCCGACCCGGTGCACTGGCAGGGCGAGGCGCTGATCGAGCAGGCGCTGGCCCAGGGCCGTGGCCTGATCTTCCTGACACCGCACATCGGCAGCTTTGAGATCACCGCGCAGGCCTACGCACAGCGCTTCGGCGCGGTGCAGCCGATCACCGTGATGTACCGGCCGGCGCGCTACCGCCTGCTGCGCGAGCTGGAGGAAAGTGCCCGCGCCCGGCCGGCGCTGGCCACCGCGCCGTCCAGCATCGCCGGCATCCGCCAGATGATGCGGGCGCTGAAGCGCGGCGAAGCCGTGGGCCTGCTGCCCGACCAGGTGCCGCCGCAGGGCATGGGCGTGTGGGCCGATTTCTTCGGCGCTCCTGCGTACACCATGACACTGGCCGCCCGGCTCGCGCAGCAGACCGGCGCGCCGATCGTGCTGGCGCTGTGCGAACGCTTGCAGCAGGGCCGCGGCTTTCAGCTGCGGCTGAGCGCGTTACCCGAGCCGCTGCCGCAGCAGGCCGCCGACGCGCAGGCGCTGCAGGTGGCACAGGCCGAGGTCATCAACCGGGCGATGCAGGGGCTGATCCTGCAGTGCCCGCAGCAGTACCTTTGGGGCTACAACCGCTACAAGGTGCCGCGCAGCCTGCCCGGCCCCGAGGCAGCCGCCTGATGGGGCGGCCGTGCTGAGCCGCGCCGCCGCCAAGGCGCTGCTGGCGCTGCTGTGGCTGCTGCACTGGCTGCCGCTGGGCCTGCAAGCGCTGCTGGGCGCGGCGCTGGGCCGCACGCTGTACACGCTGGCGCGCGAGCGGCGGCGCGTATCGGCGCGCAACATCCAGCTGTGCATGCCCGAGCTGACGCCGCTGCAGCGCCGCAATCTGCTGCGCGCGCACTTTCGCTGGCTGGGCCGCAGCGCGGTGGAACGCGCACTGCTTTGGTATGGCGGACCGGCGCGGCTGCGCCGGCTGATCCACGTGGAGGGCGACGTGCACTTTGCCCAGCGCAGCCCCCGGCCGGTGATGTGGCTGGTGCCGCATTTCGTGGCGCTGGAAGCCGCCGGCATGGCCACCCAGCTGTTCCAGAGCCGGCCGGTGGCCTCGGTGTACCAGGCGCAGAGCCATCCGGTGTTCGACAAGGCGATGCGCAGTGGCCGCTCGCGCTTTGGCCAGGGTGAACTGTTCAGCCGTGCCGACACCGCCCGGCCGCTGCTGCGCGCCATCCGCAGCGGCCATGCCTTCTTCAACCTGCCGGACATGGATTTCGGCCTGAAGAATGCCGCCTTCGTGCCCTTCTTCGGCGTGCCGGCGGCCACGCTGCTGGCGCCGTCGAAGATGGCGCGCGCGCAGGACATGGCGGTGCAGCCGGTGGTGGCGCAGATGCTGCCGGGCGGGCAGGGCTACCGGGTGCGCTTCCTGCCGCCGTGGACTGACTGGCCCACCGACGACCCGCTGGCCGACGCGCGGCGCATGAACGAGTGGATCGAGCAGGAGGTGCGCGCCGACCCGGCGCAGTACCTGTGGGTGCACAAGCGTTTCAAGACTCGGCCGCCCGGCGAGCCGGATGTTTATGCGGCGCAGGGCCAACGCCCCTAGTGCGTTGCGGCGAGGCTCATGTCTCATGTTGCGCGCGCGATGTGAAAGCGGTGCATGCCGCCGCGCCGTAGCCATAATCGGCTCATGAGATTGCGCTTCACCAAGATGCAGGGCGCCGGCAACGATTTCGTGATGCTCGACGCCACGCGCCAGCCGCTGGAGCTGAGCACCGAGCAGTACCGCGCACTGGCCGACCGGCATTTCGGCATTGGCGCCGACCAGATCCTGGTGGTCGAGCCGCCGCGCACGCCGGGCGTCGACTTCGGCTACCGCATCTTCAATGCCAGCGGCGACGAGGTCGAGCATTGCGGCAACGGCGCGCGCTGCTTCGTGCGCTTCGTCCGCGAGCGCGGGCTGACCGACAAGCGCCGCATCAAGGTCGAGACCGTCAACCGCGTGATCGAGTTGCAGCTGCGAGAAGACGGCCGTGTCACCGTCGACATGGGCGCGCCCGACTTCGTGCATGAACACATCCCCTTCCTGCCCGGTGGCGTGGCACCCAGGCGCGAAGGCGGTTTCGAGCTCTGGCCGCTGGAGCTGATCGACGCCAGCGTCGAGGTGGCGGTGCTGTCGATGGGCAATCCGCATGCGGTGCAGCGCGTGGCCGACGTGGCCGGCGCCGACGTCACCAGCCTCGGACCCGAGATCGAGGTGCTGGACTGCTTTCCGCAGAAGGTCAATGCCGGTTTCATGCAGGTGATCTCGCGCTCGCACATCGCGCTGCGGGTGTTCGAGCGCGGCGCCGGCGAGACGCTGGCCTGCGGCACCGGCGCCTGCGCCGCCGTGGTGGCCGGCATCCGGCTGGGCTGGCTGGATGCGCAGGTCGAGGTCGACACGCGCGGCGGGCGGCTGGGCATCGAATGGGCCGGCCTGGGCCGGCCGGTGCTGATGACCGGCCCGGCGACCACCGTCTTCGAAGGAGAAATCGAACTGTGACGATCCAAGGCATCACCGAAAACGACATCAGCAATTACCTGCTGAACACGCCCGGATTCTTCGAGCGCCATGCCGAGTTGCTGGCCGCCGTGCAGCTGACCAGCCCGCATGGCCAGCGCGCGGTGTCGCTGCAGGAACGGCAGATGGAAATGCTGCGCGAGCGCATCAAGGGCCTGGAGCACAAGATCATCGAAATGATCCGCAACGGCCAGGACAACGTGGCCATTGCCGACCGGCTGCACCAGTGGACTCTGTGCCTGCTGCTGGTGGCCGAACCGGCTCAGCTGCCGCAGGTGCTGCTGGACGACCTGAAGCAGCGCTTCCAGATCCCGCAGGCCGCGCTGCGCCTATGGGGCGTGGCCCAGGCCCATGCCGCAGTGCCCGCGGCACAGCCGGTCAGCGACGACCTGAAGGCCTTCGCCTCCAGCCTGTCGCTGCCCTACTGCGGCGCCAATGCCGGCTTCGAGGCCTCGGCCTGGTTCGAAGAAGGCTCCGGGGTGCAGTCGATGGCGATGGTGCCGCTGCGCCTGCCTGGCGCACAAGATGCACACGGCCTGCTGGTGCTGGGCTCGCCCGACCCGACGCGCTATGCGGCGCAGATGGGCACCGAGTTCCTGTCGCGCATTGGCGAGGTGGCCAGCGCCAGTCTGTCGCGTCTTCTGGCCTGAGGGCCGTGGACGGCGCGCTGGCCCAGGAGCTGCTGCGCTACATCGAGCATGTGCGCGTCGAGCGCCGGCTGGCGCCGCGCAGCGCGCAGATGATCCACGATGCGCTGCTGCGGCTGCAGCAGTCAGCGGCAGCCGCCGGCGTCGCGCTGCATGCGGTGCAGCCGATGCACGTGCGGCGCTGGGCGGCGCAGTTGCGTGAGCGGCCGCTGGCGCCGCGCAGCATCGCCATCCACCTGTCGGCCTGGCGCGGGTTGTACCGCTGGTGGGGGCGCCAGGGCGTGGTGCAGATGAACCCTGTGGAAGGTGTGCGCGCGCCCAAGGCGCCCAAGCCGCTGCCCAAGGCGCTGTCGGTCGAACAGGCGGTGTCGCTGGCGTCCTTCGAGCCGACGGTGGGCAAGCCGGTGCTGCGGGCGCGCGACCACTGCATGGTCGAGCTGCTCTATGGCAGCGGCCTGCGCGTGGCTGAACTGGTGGGGCTGGACCTGCGTGGCAGCGACGCCGCAGCCGGCTGGATCGACGCCGCCGATGGCAGCGCCCAGGTGCTGGGCAAGGGCCGCAAGCGGCGCACGGTGCCGGTGGGCCAGGCGGCGCTGGCCGCGCTGCGTGCCTGGCTGGAGCTGCGCGGGCAGATCGCCGCCACCGATGAGCCGGCGCTGTTCGTCAGCAACCGCGGCACGCGGCTCACGCCCAGCCAAGTGCGTTCGCGATTGAAGAGTCTGGCGCAGCAGGCCGGGCTGCCCACGCACGTCCATCCGCACATGCTGCGCCACAGCTTCGCATCGCACCTGCTGCAAAGCAGCGGCGACCTGCGCGCGGTGCAGGAGCTGCTGGGCCACGCCAACATCTCGACCACGCAGGTCTACACGCGGCTGGATTTCCAGCACTTGGCCAAGGTCTACGACGCGGCGCATCCGCGGGCGAAGCGCAAATGACGGCTGGATTTTGTCTACGGCCCGG
>JBEIHU010000267.1:0-4780 GCA_040381175.1 Burkholderiaceae bacterium | reverse complement strand
GTGGTGGCGAAGTCGCGCTGGTCCTCGGTCAACGGCGTGTCCAGCAGCAGCCCGCTCATGCCGATGACGGCATTCATCGGCGTGCGGATCTCGTGGCTCATCGTCGCCAGGAACGCGCTCTTGGCTTCGTTGGCAGCTTCGGCGGCGGCGCGGGCTTCCTGGGTTTCGCGAAACATGCGCGCGTTCTGGATGGCAATGACAGCCTGATCAGCAAAGGTCCGGATCAATTCGATCTCGCGTGCATCGAAGCCGGGTGGGGGCCGGCCTGAAGCCGGATAGCGCGTCACGTGGATCGCACCGACCCCCTGGTCTTGCCACAGCATCGGCACCACCACGCAGGAGTAGTTGCCGCGTTCTCCTTGAGCGATCTTCTTCAGGCCCCATGGAACCCCGGCACCATGGAGTACGTCGGGGTAGTTGAGCACTTCGCGACGATGCACGGCCAAACCCTGCATCGACTTGGCCACCGGGTGCGGGTAGAACGAGGCCACTTCCTGATTGGCGGCATCGTCAGGCCCGCGATGAGATTCGAGCCGGACCATGCCATCGGGGTGAATGACGGCAATGCCCGCGTCGGTGATGTTGAACAGCCTGTGGCAACTGGCCACGATGGTGTCGAACACCGGCTTCGCATCGGCCACCGAACTGCTGATGACGTTCAGCACCTCGGCCGTAGCGGTCTGCCGCTCCAGCGCTTCCTTCGTCTCGTTGAACAGCGTGGCGTTTTGTATGGCGATGGCTGCCTGCCCGGCAAACGCCTCAAGCAGCGAGGCCTCCTTCGCGTCGAAGCCATCGGTTCGCCCGCGCGACACGACGAGGGCACCGATGGTCTGCCCGTCGCCGAGCATCGGGACGAACATGGTCGAAAAGTTCAAGTCGAAGCGCTCTGCCAGGCGCCGAGTGCGCGAAGGAACATCAGGGTCCTCGCGCACGTTGCGGAATTGAAACGATTTGCCCGCACGCAGCGCGGACTCGTGCGGAGCGCCCGCCACGGGGAATGGGAAGAGCCCGCGAATCTGATCTGCCAGAACCGCCTTCAACTGCGGCAGGATGGCAGGGCCCGTGCGCAACTCGATCAGATGCACGGTGTCGTCGACGATGCGTTCGACCTGTATGACGTCGAGATCGGGGATCAACCGCTGGCAACAATCGATGATGGTGCTGACCACGGGCGCGAGATCGTCCTTCAGGCCGCTGATGGCTTGCAGGACCTCTGCAGTGGCTGTCTGCCGGGCCAACGCCTCCTTCGTTTCGTTGAACAGTCTTGCGTTCTGTATCGCGATCGCAGCCTGGTCCGCAAAGGTCTTCAACAGCTCGATCTCCTTGTGGGAAAACGGCTTTGGCGGAATGCGGGCGATGCTCAGCGCACCGATGCCGCGCCCCTCCCAGAACATCGGTGCGTCCAGCGTCGAGTAGTTGCCGTAGTACTCCACCGACTTGCGCAGCCCTTCCGGCACGCCCGGCCCATGCTGCACGTCGGGAAAGTGCAGCACCTGCCGCTTGTGGATGGCATAACCCTGGATCGACTCGCGCACTGGCCTGGGGAAGTCGCTCTGGTAGCGCTCCATGCCCAGCCTGACCTTGGGGTCGTCTGACTCGATCGGAAGCTGCACCAGGTGCATCAGGCCGTCGTCGCCCACGATGCCGATGCTCGTATGGCTGCTCTCGATCAATTGCTGGCAGCTGCGCATGATCTTCTCGAACACCGGCTGCGCATCAGCGACCGAGCTGCTGATGACCTGCAGCACCTCGGCGGTGGCGGTCTGCCTCTCCAGCGCCTCCTTGGTCTCGTTGAACAGCCGCGCGTTCTGGATCGCGATCACCGCCTGGTCGGCGAAGGTCTTGAGAAGCGCCTGCTCCTTTCCGGTAAAGCCTCCCAGCGCCGCCCGCTGAAGGATGATGGAGCCGATACCACGCTGGCCTTGCATCAGGGGTGCCATGATTTGCGCGTAGTTATGGCCCGCTTTGCGAGCCACCGCGCGCACCCCTTCGGGCACGTTGGCGCCGTGCAGCACATCGGGGTAGTTGATCGTTCTGCCATCGACGATCGCCAGCTCTGTAGCGCTGCCTTCGAGCGGCATCGGGAAGGCGGAGCGCATGCGCTCGATGCGCGCATCCATTTCGGCCTGGCTCCACCCCGGGCAGCCTTCAATTCCCATGACCTGGCTGGCGGCTGGGCGCAATTGCTGGTCTTCTCCGACAAGCAAGATGACCAGGACTTGGGCATCGATCAGATTTCGACAGCTGTCGAGGATCTTGTCCAGCACCGGCTGGGCGTCGGACATCGAGCTGCTGATGACCTGCAGGACCTCGGCCGTGGCAGTCTGCCGCTCCAGCGCCTCTTTCGTCTCGTTGAACAGTCGCACGTTCTGGATGGCGATCGCGGCCTGGCTTGCGAAGGTGCCGAGCAGCTGCAGGTGCTTTGGTTCGAAGGGCCGCGCCTCGGTGCGCCGCGCATGGATCGCCCCGAGTGCAGCGCCCTTGTGCATCAAGGGCACGGCGGCGATGGCGCGGTGGCCGAAGCGTGCGGCAAGCCGGCTGCCAGTGGGGTACTCGTCGCTGGCGGCCTGAATGTCTTCGACGTGGACCGTTCGGCCTTCGAGGATCGCCCGGCCCATGAGCGTGCTGCCGTCCAGCGGCAGCAAGTCGCCGATCGGCCGACCAAGCTCGCCGAAGGTGGCGGCCTTGCGCACGAAGTCGCCCTCGCGCAGCACCACGTCCGTGAACTGCGCCGCGCACAGGCGCGCCGCGCGTTCGGCCACGGCATCGAGCACCGGGCCCACGTTCGTCGGCGAATCGGAGATGACGCGCAACACTTCTGCCATTGCCGTCTGTTGCTCCAGCGCCTCCTGGGTCTCGTTGAACAGCCTGGCGTTCTGGATCGCGATCGCCGCCTGGTCGGCAAAGGTCTGCAGCAGCGCGACCTCGTCATCGGCGAAGGCTTGCGGCGGGCTGCGCACGAAGATCAGCGTGCCGATCACGCCGCCCTGCCAGCGCAGCGGCACGAACGCCTGGGCGCAGTCGCCAAAATCCATCGCGGCGATGATCTGGCGCAGCTCCGGCGGCACGTCGGTGCCGTGCAGCACGCTGTCGTAGCGCAGCACGCGGTCCTCGCGCAGGGCCGCGCTGAACCTGCTGAGTTGCAGCGGCACCGGGAAGAAGCGCCGGATGACGTCGCCCGACGGCCCGTTGTGCGCGGCCAGCACCAGCTGCTGCCGCGCATCGTCGAAGAGCAGCGCGGTCTGCTGGGTGCCAGCGAACAGTGTCGAGCAGCAGCCGAAGATGGTGTCGAACACCGGCTGCGCATCGTCGATCGAGCGGCTGATGGACTGCAGCACACGCGCCGTGGCGGTCTGTCGTTCGAGTGCCGCTTTCGTCTCCGACATCAGGCGCGACTTTTCCAGCGCCACGCCCAGGCTGGAGGCGATGGTCTGCACCAGCCGCAGCTCGGCCTCGCCGAAGGCGTTCTCGTGCACGTGGTCGTTCAGCCCGATGCTGCCGATGCGGCGTTCGCCGGCCATGATCGGCACGATCGCGGTGGACAGCGCCAGCGGCTTGCCTTCGATGGCCCGCATGCCCCAGGCGGCCATCTGCGCGCGGTTGTGCGCCACCACCGGCAGGCCGCGCGCCAGTTCGCGGGCGATCGGCCCGCCGGCATCGACGCGCACCGCCGGCACCTCGATGCGCTGGCCGTTCACCTTGACGTACAGCCCCCGCGTCATGCCGGCCTCGGCGTTCCACCAGAAGATGGACACGTCGCGCCCGGCGAACGCCTCGCTCAGCTGGTCCCCTACCAGGTCGACCACCTGCTGGAAGTCGGTGCCTGCGGAGATGCCCTGCTGGATGCGATTGATGACTTCCAGTTCGCCGGCGCGCTGCTGCAACTGCGCCGTGCGCACGGCCACCGTGGCCTCGAGGCCCTCGCTGGTGCGCAGGTTGGCCAACGCCACTGCGGCCTGCACGGCCAGCATCGCCAGCAGGTCGCGATCGGCAGCGTGGAAGCGGCCGAAGGCGCCTTCGATGTCGGCATACAGCCAGCCCAGCAATTCGCGCTGCGCGAGCAGCGGCGCCACGATGCATGAGCGCTGCTCCACCGCAGCGGCGCCCGGCGGGCCGTGGCGGAGGCTGGCCAGCCGCGTGTGCGCGGCCTCGTCCAGCCAGGGGCGTATGGCGCGCAGCAGCGGCTCGGCCGCCTCGCCCGGCGGCAGCATGGCGCCGGCCGCCCGCAGGTCATGGCCCTGCGCCCGCAGCAGCAGCACGCGCTGCGCCCCGCTGAGCTCGAGCGCCTCTTCCACCAGGAACTGCTGCAGCGCCTCGCTCTGGTGCAGCTGGTTCATGCGCATGCCGGCTTCGACCAGACGCTCGAATGGTTCGTGCAGCTGCGTGCGGCCACGCAGGTGCGCCTGCCAGCGCTCCGGCGGCAGCCGGCGCGCGCGGCCCTCGGCCATCCACGCCAGGATCAGCGCGCGGTGCGCCGGCACCTTGGCGAACCAGCTGCGGCGCAGGCCTTCGTCGCTGAGGCTGGCCACGCCCTGAAGCATGACGCGGTAGCCGGTGACCAGCGCGCGCCGCGCTTCGGCAGGCCGGCCGCCGGCCTGCAGCGCACGCACGCGCCACCACCAGACAGTGGCGGGGGTGAACATGCTGCCCAGCCCGGTGTCGCCGCGCCGCTGCAGCAGCGCCCCCGCCGGCCCGGTGCTGGCCAGCGCCGTGGCCGTGTCGCCGGCCTCGACACACAGGTGGCCGAGCTCGGTGAGCGTCAGCACGTGCAGCGTGCTGT
>JBEIHU010000266.1:0-4865 GCA_040381175.1 Burkholderiaceae bacterium | reverse complement strand
CAAGACTGCTGCGGAGCAGTTCAATGAGCCGGACCGCTGGGGCTGCCTGCTGCGCTACATCAGCGACCAGATTGCACCCGTCATCGGGCCACCGAAGCCACACACGACCCTGTCGGCGACGGGATGGCTGCCGGATTTAGGGTCAGCGCTTCTGCGCAGCCTGAGGGCATGAGCCCGGCTTGCGGCGCAGGTCACTTCGATGCCCGCAAACGCCGATCCGCGTCAGGCCGAAGCCGCACGCGGCGCATCGACCGGGAACTGCGCAGCGAAGTCGGCCTCGATGCGCTGCTTGTCCACGTGTCGCCGCGGCGCAGCGCGGGCCGCTGGGTGGCGCTCCTGCCAAAGACGCTGCAGTTCCTTGAACTACGGATCGATGCGAGCGACCGTGATCACATGCTGCCCGGCGGACTCGCCTTCGTGGATGATCGGTACCTGCAGGGCCAAGGTCATGCCGATCCAGCGATTCCACAAGCCACAGAAGCGTTGCCGCAACAGCGGCCGGCTGAAGTCCAGGAAGAACGGGCGCTCCGGCAGGCTGTGATCCAGCTTCGTGGCAGCGATCTCCCCAGGATGGGCCGCGAGCTGGAGCAGCAGAAGCATGGGCGGAACCCTCGGGGGCGGCCGTCATCCGCCTCCGCTGCCTCAGACGATGCGCGACTTGCGGCCGGCCCAATACTTCTCGCGCAGCGGCTTCTTGTACAGCTTGCCAGTGGGCAGACGCGGCAACTGGTCCATGAAGTCCACGCTCTTCGGGCACTTCAGCTTGGCCAGGTGGGCCTGGCAGAACTCGATCAGCTCGGCTTCCAGCGCCGGCCCCGGCGCCTCGCCGGGCATCGGCTGCACCACCGCCTTGACCTGCTCGCCCATCTCCTCGTCAGGCACGCCGAACACCGCCGCGTCGGCCACCTTGGGGTGGGTAATCAGCAGGTTCTCGCATTCCTGCGGGTAGATGTTGACGCCGCCGCTGATGATCATGAAGGTGCTGCGGTCGGTCAGATAGAGGTAGCCGTCGTCGTCGACATAGCCCACATCGCCCACCGTGCTCATCGTGCCGTCGGCCGAGCGCGTGGCCTGGGTGCGCTCGGGGTCGTTGAAGTACTCGAAGGGCGTGGCCGTCTTGAACCAGATCTCGCCCGGCGTGCCCTTGGGCAGCGGCTGCATGTTGTCGTCCAGGATGTGCAGGTCGCCGATCATCACCTTGCCCACGCTGCCCTTGTGCGCCAGCCATTGGGGGCTGTCGCATGCGGTGAAGCCCAGGCCTTCGGTGGCACCGTAGTACTCGTGGATGATCGGGCCCCACCACTCGATCATCTGCTCCTTGACCTGCACCGGACAGGGCGCGGCGGCGTGGATGGCGATCTCCAGCGTCGAGCGGTCGTACTTGTTGCGCACCTCGGGCGGCAGCTTCAGCATGCGGCTGAACATCGTCGGCACCAGCTGGCTGTGCGTGACCTTGTACTTCGGGATCAGGCTCAGGTACTGCTCCGGGTCGAAATGCTCCATGATGATCACGGTACCGCCCACGCCCAGCGTCAGGCTCACCGCCGCATTCGGCGCCGAGTGGTACATCGGCGCAGGCGACAGGTAGATCATGTCTTCGCGGTAGCGCCACAGCTTCTGCAGGAAGCTGAACAGCGGCAGCGGCTCGGACGGCGGCGTCTGCGGCAGCGGCCTCACGATGCCCTTGGGCCGGCCGGTGGTGCCCGACGAATACAACATCGCCGTGCCCAGCCATTCATCGGCGATGGGCGTGTCCGGACAGGCGGCGATGGCCGTCGCGTAGTCCTGGAACGGCGGCTTCAGGCCGTCGCCGCCGTCGACCACCAGGCACAGCTTGACCCTCGGGCAGCTCTGCAGCGCCTCGGCCGCCACCGCCAGCTTGGCCTTGGAGGTGACTAGCAGCTGCGATTCGCTGTTGTTGATGATGTAGGCCAGCTCGTCGGCGGTGAGGAAGCTGTTGATGCAGGTGAAGTACAGCCCCGCGCGGTAGCCGGCCGAGCAGGCCTCCAGGAAGCGGTTGTTGTTCTCCATGAAGACGGAGTAATGGTCCAGCCGCTTCAGCCCGTGCGCGCGCAGCAGGTGGGCCAGCCGGTTGCTGCGCGATTCGAACTCGCGGTAGCTCACTGCCTCGCCGGTGCTGGCCATGATGAAGGCCGGCCGCTCGGGGTGCATCTGGGCATACTTGCCTGGGTACATCGTCTTGTCTCCTGGAATCAGTCGGGGATGAAGAAATTGCGGCCGTCCTCGGCCCGGCGCACCTGCCCGGGGCGGCCCAGGCTGTCGCGATTTTGCAGGTCCCACAGGCCGGCCGGATCGCCGGGCAGGTTGGCGATGAAGCGCTGGCCCGTGGCCGCCAGCCGGCCGCAGACAACCCCGTAGTCCGGGCCGTCCTTGCCGTGCATCACGGTGTAGGTCTCGATCGTGGCGGCGCCGTGCGGCGCTTCGGTGAAAGGCGCCTTCGGCAGCGCGTCCAGCCGGGCCTGCAGCACGGCCGGCGCCTCGCGCCGCCACGGCCCCACCGGGGCGGCTGTGGAGTACACGCCAAACGAATGCTTGGTGACGTAGTTGCCGTTGGCCGTCACCAGGCCGAAGGCGCCGGGCCGCGCGCGCATGCGGCGCATCATCTCGCTGATCGAATGCGTCACGTAGTTGTTGCCCGGCCCGCCAAAGAAGGGCAGCCCGCCGGTGACGGTGAGGCCGCGCGCATCGTCCTCGGCCAGGCCGATCTCTGAGGCGCCGATCTGCACGGCCGACGCGAAGCAGCTGTAAAGGTCGATCGCGTCGACTTCGTCCAGCGTCCTGCCGGCCATGGCGAGTGCCTGGCGCGAGGCCATGCGGATCGCCGGCGAGGAATGCAGGTCGGCCCGCTCGCTGACGTACCAGTGGTCATGCCCATCGGCGCAGCCATGCAGGAAGACCCACTTCTCGCGCGGGATGCCGAGTTCGCGCGCGGTGGCCACGCTGGTCATCACGACCGCCGCCGACTGGTCGATGAAGGCATTGGCATTCATCAACCGCGGGTACGGGAAGCCGATCCAGCGGTTGCGCTCGTCCACCGTCACCAGCTGCTCGGCGCTGTAGCCTTCGCGCCGCGTGGCCAGCGGGTTGGCCGCCGCCACCGCCGCGAAGCGCGCCATCAGCGCGCCGATGGCCTGCTGGTGCGCGGCAATCGAACGCCCGCGCGCGCCGCGCAGCGCATTCTCGAACAGCGGATACATGACGATCGCCGCGCGCATGCGGTGCAGCTCTTCATGGTCGTTCCAGCCGCGCCGCGCATCGCCGATCAGCTCCGGCGTGCCGCCCGGGTCCTCGCTCCACAGGCCGGGCGCGGCGCCGGCGCGCTCCAGGCCATGCTGGGTGCGCAGCGCCTCGCCGCCGCACAGCAGCGCGGCGCGCATGCGGCCGCCGGCGACCTCTTCGGCAAACAGGTTCAGCAGGTACTGCGGCATGTTGCCGCCGCTGTAGCTGTAGATGTGGCGCCCCGCGTGCAGCCCAAGCCGGTTGGCGACGCTGCGCGGCGGGTTGGCCGAGGTGCCGAGACGGGTGGCAAAGCGCGGCGACGTGTCGGCAAAGCTGCGGATCATGGCCACCGTGTCGATGGCGGCGCCGAGGCCAGCCGCGCCGCTGTCCTGCAGCGCCAGCCGCGCCGCCTGGGCGATCAGGTCGTAAGGCGAGCGGCCGGTCTCGGCAGGCGTCTGCAGATCGGTGACGTCGCCGCAACCGACGAGCACCGGCATGAGCCCATCGATCGCTTCCATGCTAGGGCCTGTTGGCGCTACGGAGGGAGTCGCGCCGGGGCATGGCAGGGATGCAGCTCAGGGCGCAGCCCGCAGCCCAGGCTGAACGCCCGGGCAAGGGCTGCAACGCCGCGATGCGCCCTGCCAGGCCCCGGCCCGCAGGGTGAGGACCCAGAGCCTGCGCATTCGTTGCTGCGAAGCCTTGCCGTGGGGCCTGCCACGGCTGCGGCTTCGCGCCTAGACTGCGCAGGCTCTGGGTACTCACGCGGCCCCCTACGTAGCGCCAACAGTCCCTTGCCTACTTCCCGAGGCCCATCGACCGCGCGATCACCTCTTTCATGATCTCGCTGGTGCCGCCGTAGATGCGCGACACCCGCGTGTCGGCATAGGCGCGGGCGATCGGGTACTCCCACATGAAGCCGTAGCCACCGTGCAGTTGCAGGCATTCGTCGATCACCTTGCCGGCGATCTCGGTGCAGGTCAGCTTGGCCATCGATGCGGTGGGCGGGTCCAGCTCGCCGGCCAGAAGCAGCGTCATGCACTGGTCGACGAAGACGCGAGCCATCTGCACCTGCGCCTGCATTTCGGCAAGCTTGAAGCGGGTGTTCTGGAAGCTGGCCACGGCATTGCCGAAGACCTTGCGCTCGCGCACGTAGGCCATCGTGTCGTCGATGGCCTGCTGCGCCGAAGCCGCGGCGCCGATGGCGATCTGCATGCGCTCCCAGGGCAGCTCCTGCATCAGGTAGACGAAGCCCTGGCCCTCGGCGCCCAGCAGGTTGGGGGCCGGCACGTGCACGTTGTCGAAGAACAGCTCCGAGGTGTCCTGCGCCTTCAGGCCCAGCTTCTTCAGCCGCTTGCCCTTCTCGAAGCCCTTCATGCCGCGTTCGACCAGCAGCAGGCTGGTGCCCTTGGCGCCGAGCGCGGGGTTGGTCTTGGCGACGACGATCACGAGGTCCGCGTTCCAGCCGTTGGTGATGAAGGTCTTGCTGCCGTTGAGCACGTAGTTGCCCTCGACGTCCTTGACCGCGTTGGTCTTCACCGACTGCAGGTCCGAGCCCACGCCCGGCTCGCTCATCGCGATGGCTCCGATGATCTCGCCGCGCGCCATGCGCGGCAGGAAGCGCTGCT
>JBEIHU010000265.1:0-4878 GCA_040381175.1 Burkholderiaceae bacterium | reverse complement strand
GGCGCCCTACATCGCCAGGCTGCGCGACAAGGGCCTGAGCAATGCGCAGATCGGCACCCATGCCGGCGCGGCCGACACCTCGCTGATGCTGGCCGTGGACCCCAGCCGGGTCTGGCCCGACAGGGCCGCCGCACAGGGCGCCGGCGTGGCCGGCGACCCGCGGCAGGCCAGCGCCGAGCTCGGCCGCATCGGCATCGAGCTGATCGTGCAACAGTCGGTGGCGGCGATCCGCCAGGCCGCCGCACCGCGATGAGCCCGGCCGCCGTCAACGGCCGCGCACACCGCTGCGTTCAAGATCCCAACCCTCGCCAAGATCCCGCGATGCGATCCACACCCCCAGTCCTGGCCCTGTTGCTGATTGCTGCCGGCCCGGCCGCCGCACAGGGCGCCGCGGCCATCCAGACCGCGCCCGGCATGATGCCGGTGCCCGACCCGGGCAACCTCTACAGCGAGACGGCCGCCGGCAAGATGAGCCCCAACGTGGCGGGCGCGCTGGAGCGCATCTACGTGCCCAACCACAAGGCGCACACCGTGTCGGTGATCGACCCGGCCACGCTGAAGGTGACCCACACCTTCAAGGTAGGCCTGTACCCGCAGCACGTGGTGCCGAGCTGGGACTTGAAGACGCTGTACGTGGCCAACAACGCCGAGAACAGCGACAAGGGCAGCCTGACGGTGGTGGACCCCAAGACCGGCAAGCCGGGCAAGACCATCCCCGTGGACGACCCGTACAACATGTACTGGACGCCCGACGGCAAGTACGCGATCGTCGTCGCCGAGGCCTTCAAGCGGCTGGACTTCCGCGATCCCAAGACCTTCAAGCTCGAATTCAGCATCGCCACGCCCGACTGCAACGGCATCAACCATGCCGACTTCGCGATCGACGGGCGCACCGCCTTCTTCACCTGCGAGTTCAACGGCTCGATCACCAAGATCGACCTGATGGAGCACAAGGTGCTCGGCACCATCCGCTTGAGCCGCTACTTCGACCGGCCCGACGCGCTGGCGCTGGTCAAGTCCAATCTGAAGACGCCGAAGTTCGTTCCCGACCCGAAGCAGCCCGGCGCCGAGATCTGCATCACGCCCGGCATGCCGCAGGACGTGCGCTTCTCGCCCGACGGCAAGACGCTGTACGTGGCCGACATGATGGCCGACGGCGTGCACGTGGTCGATCCGCAGGGCTTCAAGCAGTACGCCTTCATCCCGACCGGCGTGGGCGCGCACGGCCTGTACCCCAGCCGCGACGCCAAGCTGCTGTACGTGGCCAACCGCGGCAGCAACTACGTGCACGGCAAGCCCAAGGGCAAGGGCAGCGTGTCGGTGCTCGACTTCGCCACCGGCAAGGTGCTCAAGACCTGGCCGGTGCCTGGCGGCGGCAGTCCCGACATGGGCGGCGTCAGCGCCGACGGCAAGCACCTGTGGCTGTCGGGCCGCTACGACGACGTGATCTACCGGTTCGACACGGCGACCGGAGCGGTCGATTTCGTCGCGGTGGGCAAGCAGCCGCACGGGCTGGCGGTGTGGCCGCAGCCCGGGCGCTACAGCCTCGGGCACACCGGCAACCTGCGCTGAGGGCGGCCGCGCAAGCGGCATCGGTGCCGCATCCGCCAGCGGTTGACCGTGCCATCGCGGAGCCAGGCTGCGTGATGGCACGGTTGTTCAACCGCTCACTCCATGCCCAGGGATCGCGGCCCTGCGCGAAGCGCTGGCCGTGGCCATGACCGGGCCGCGCCAGGCGGGCAAGACCACGCTGGCGCGGGCGCCAACCTGCTGCGGGGCCTTGTTCTAGCGCAGCGCCGCCGGCGCCGCGCTCGACGTGCTGGCGGTGCAGCGCCCCAACGGTGAGCGGCTGAGCGCCGGGCCGTCGATCTCAAGCCCAGCCTCTTCGCCCTTGAGCCCGCGCGGCTGTACCCAGCGCCCCGACCGCAGTGCGGCGATGAAACCGTCAATGAAGAAGGTTTCGGTGCAGCCTGTAGACTTTGCTGCCGTTGGAACGTCTCACCGGCAAACGGGCCGTCCGGCCTGCAGGATGCCCACCGACATGCACGACACTTTGCCGCTGCTGGCCCGAACCGACTTTCCGCCCATCCGCCGCCATCGGCTCGACACCCTGCAGGTGAACCTGGGCTACAAGTGCAACCAGAGCTGTTTGCACTGCCATGTCAACGCCGGCCCCAACCGCACCGAGACGATGGCTGCCGACACCGCGGCGCTGGTGCTGCAGGTGCTGCAGGTGCGCCGCATCGGCACGCTCGACCTGACGGGCGGCGCGCCCGAGCTCAACGCCCATTTCCGCGACCTGGTGCGCGGCGCACGCGCGCTGGGCACGCGCGTCATCGACCGCTGCAACCTGACCATCCTGTCGGAACCTGGGCAGCAGGGGCTGGCCGAGTTCCTCGCCGACCAGGGCGTGGAGATCACCGCCTCGCTGCCCTGCTATTCGCCGGCCAACGTCGACCGGCAGCGCGGCGACGGCGTGTTCGAGCGCAGCATTGCCGCGCTGCGGCAGCTCAATGCGCTGGGTTACGGGCAAGCCGGTTCGGGCCGCACGCTGAACCTGGTCTACAACCCGCAAGGCGCGGTGCTGCCGCCACCGCAAGGGCCGCTGGAAGACGACTACCGGCGCGAGCTGGCGCAACACTTCGGCATCCGCTTCAACCACCTGTTCGCGCTTGCCAACATGCCGATCCAGCGCTTCGGCAGCACGCTCGTCAGCAAGGGCAGCTTCGGCAGCTACATGCAGCTGCTGCGCAGCGCCTACCGCGCCGAGAACCTGGACACGGTGATGTGCCGCAGCACGCTCAGCGTCGACTGGCAGGGCGAGCTGTACGACTGCGACTTCAACCAGATGCTCGGCCTGCATGCCGGCACCCACGGCAGCCGCCCGCACCTGCGCGAGCTGCTGCAGCACGACAGCGGCCCGGCCGCCATCCGCGTGGCCGACCACTGCTACGGCTGCACCGCCGGCCAGGGCAGCAGCTGCGGCGGCGCGCTGGCCACTGCCGAGGCCGAACGCTCCAGCGGATGACGCCGGCGCTGAGCATCGTCGTGCCGGCGCTGGACGAGGCCGCCGGCATCGCCGACATGCTGCAGGCACTGGCGCCGCTGCGCGCACGCGGCGCCGAGGTCATCGTCGTCGACGGCGGCAGCGTCGACGGCACGGCGCAGATCGCCGCCGCGCTGGCCGACCGCGTGCTGTGCAGCCCGCGCGGCCGGGCGCGGCAGATGAACGCCGGCGCCGCCCTGGCCGGCGGCACGCTGCTGCTGTTCCTGCATGCCGACACCCGGCTGCCCGGGTCAGCCGACAGGGTGCTGCACGAGGCCGTCGCCGGCGGCGCCGCGTGGGGCCGCTTCGACGTGCACATCGATGGCCGTGCGCTGCTGCTTCGGCTGGTGGCCGCGCTGATGAACCAGCGCTCGCGCCTGACCGGCATCGCCACCGGGGACCAGGCCATCTTCGTGCGGCGCGATCTGTTCCAGCGCATCGGCGGCTTCCCCGAGCAGCCGCTGATGGAGGACGTCGAACTCTCGCGCCGCCTGCGCGCGCTGGCAGCGCCTTGCTGCCTGCGCCAGCGTGTCACCACCTCGGGCCGCCGTTGGGAAACGCGCGGCGTATGGCGCACCATCCTGCTGATGTGGCGCCTGCGCTGGCGCTACTGGCGCGGTGCCTCGCCCGAGGCGCTGGCCCGGGCCTACCGTTGAACACGGCGCTGATCGTCTTCGCCAAGGCGCCGGTGCCCGGCCAGGCCAAGACCCGGCTGATCCCGGCGCTGGGTGCGGCAGGCGCCGCCGCGCTGGCCGAGCGCCTGCTGGCCCATGCCGTCGCCGCCGCGGTGTCGGCCGGCTTCGAGCAGGTGGAGCTGTGCGCCACGCCCGATACCGGCCACCCGGTGCTGCAGCGGCTGGCGCGGCAGCACGGCCTGCAGCTGACGACGCAGGGCGAAGGCGATCTGGGTGTGCGCATGCAGCGCGCGCTGGCGCGCGCGCTGCGCCGGCAGCGGCACGCGCTGCTCATCGGCAGCGACGTACCGGGGCTCGACGCAGCGCGGCTGCGGCAGGCCGCGCAGGCGCTGCGCACACACGATGCCGTCTTCGTGCCGGCACTCGACGGCGGCTATGCGCTGGTCGGCCTGCGCCGCAATGCGCCGCCGCAGTTGTTCGAGGCCATTCACTGGAGCAGCGCGCAGGTGATGGCACAGACACGCGAGCGCGCACGCGACGCCGGGCTGCGCTGGGCCGAGCTGCCCGCCGTGGCCGACATCGACGAACCCGCCGACCTGTGCCACCTGCCGCCGGGATGGCTGGCATGAAGCGCCTGGTGCTGGCCGGAGCCGGCCATGCGCACGCCCAGGTGCTGCTGAACTGGGCGCGCCGGCCGGTGCCCGGCACCGAGCTGGTGGTGGTCTCGCCGCAGCCGCTGGCGCCGTATTCCGGCATGGTGCCGGGCTGGCTGGCCGGGGCCTACCGCTTCGACGAGATCGCCATCGACTTCGTGGCGCTGTGCAACTCGGCCGGTGCACGCTGGGTTCAGGCCGAACTGCAGGCGCTGGATGCACCACGCCGCCGGCTGCATCTGAGCGACGGCAACACGCTGGACTACGAGCTGCTGTCGCTGAACCTGGGTTCGACATTGCAGCCACCGGGCGGCCCGCCCGGCATGCTGGCGCTGCGCCCGCTGGCGCAGCTGCACGAGGGCTGGAGCGCGCTGCTGCAGCGCTGGCAGCAGGACCCGGGCGACCGCCCCTTCGCCGTCACCGCCGTGGGCGGCGGCGCGGCCGGCTTCGAATCGCTGCTGGCCGCGCTGGCACGGCTGCGCGCCTTGCGGCCCGACCGCCAGGTGCACGGCCGCCTGGTGACACGCGGCACGGCGCTGCTGCC
>JBEIHU010000264.1:0-4940 GCA_040381175.1 Burkholderiaceae bacterium | reverse complement strand
GGCCCTGTCCGATGCGATGAACAAGGTGCAGGACACCAACCTGATCTGCGCGCCGGTGGTCTCGCAGCTGCTGGCCGCCGAGGCGCTGAAGATGGGGCCGGACGTCGTCGCACCCCGCATCGCCGAGCTCGCCCGGGTGCGTTCGGCCGTGCACGAGGCGCTCGGTGCGCTCGGCGACCTGGTGTCCTTCCCGCGGACCGAAGGCGCGTTCTACGTGCTGATGAAGCTGCCGGGCGTCACGGACGCGCTCGCGTTCAACCGCGCGATGGTCGAGCGCCACAAGGTCGCGACGATCCCGGGCTTCGCCTTCGGCTTGACCGACACCGCATCGGCGAACTACCAGCGGCTGTCGTACGGCGCGCTGGACGCGGCCACGGTGGCCGAGGGCGTGCAGCGCTTCGTCGCGGCGGTGCGGGACTGGTACCGGGCCTGATCGGCACCGCGCAGCGCGGCGCCCCGCTCGACTCCATGCACGTCCGCCGCCTCGTCCCCGACGACGCGCCCGCCTACCGGGCGCTGATGCTCGACGCCTACCGCGACCACCCCGACGCGTTCACCTCGTCTGCAGAGGAACGGGCCGCGCAGCCGACCGACTGGTGGGCCTGGCGGCTCGCGCCGGGCGATGCGGTCGCGCAGCGGGTGTTCGGCGCGTTCGACGGCGACGTGCTGCTCGGCGCATCCGGCTGGTCGCGCGGCGATCGCGCGAAGGTCGTGCACCGGGCGGAGCTGTTCGGCATGGCGGTCGCGGCCGCCGCGAGGGGGCGCGGCGCGGGCCGTGCCCTGGTCGAGGCGGTACTCGCCGATGCGCGGGCCGCGGGCGTGCTCACGATGATGCTCACCGTCACCGACGGCAACGGCGCGGCCGAGCGGCTGTATGCGCGCTGCGGGTTCGAGCGCATCGGCCTGGAGCCGATGGCGGTGCGGGTCGGCGACACCTTCGTCGCCAAGGCGACGCTGTGGCGACGACTCGACGTGCACGCTCCGGAACCGGAGGATGCGGACGCGCCGGGCAAAGTCGGCGGCGCGAGCGTCGGGCGGCGCGAGAAGGAGACGCCGATCGTGCAGCTCACGACCGAAGACGGCGCGCAGGGCACAGGCTGCAGCTGAACCATCGGCACCGGCGGCGAGTCGATGTGCTCGCTGCAGCACTTCCGCGAGTCCCTGCAGCACGACGCCTGCTCGATCGTGCGGGTCGACGTCGCGTGTATCGGTGGCATCAGGCCTTGGCGAAATGAGGCATTCGCCATAACCATGCCCCCGGCCGAGTCGCAGCGGCACCCCCGTGGCTGCGCGGCCCGCCCCATCCCAGGCGTGCGAATCGCAGAGCGAGGCTGCCCCGAGTCCGGCTCAAGCGAGGTGCTCCACATCAGCGAGCAGCTTGCGCAAAGGCAACGCGGCGCGCTGCCAGCTGCAGCCGGCCAGGCGCGATGGATCGGGCCGCTCGAGCACATGACGGCGGCCCGCGTTGGTGAGCAACTCGGCCAGCACCGGCACGAACGCGGGCAATGCATCGCACACCACCAATCCGGCCAAGCCATGGGCCAGGTGCCCCCGGGCGCCTGATTCGGTGCTCACGCAAACGCGCCCGACGGCCAGCGACTCCAGCACCTTCAGGCTGGAGCCGCGCAGGTCGCACTGCGGATTGATGGTCAGCGTTGCAGCGTCGAGCAGCTCGCGCACCGATTCCACGCTGTCGATCACCGTGATCGACGGGTTGTCGAACAGGGGTTCGTACCGCGCCCGCGCCTTCGCGCCCGGCCCCCCCACGACAGTGAGCCGCACCTGCGGCACCGCGCGCTGCACCCGCGGGTAGGCGTCGCGCAGAAAGCGGCGGATGCCGTCGAAGTTGATGCGGGCGCGGAATGGTCCGATGAACAGGATCTGCTGGCCGAAGGAAGGGCGGTAGAGCTGGGCCAGCTCGGCGTCGCAGCCATTGGGGACCAGCACGCTCGACAGCCCGCCCAGCAGTGCCTGGTCTTCGGGCGAACACACCACACGGGCGTCGAAGCGGCGCAGCAGTGCCAGCTCGGCGCGGTCGGCCGTCGCCTGCGCCGCGTCATCCGGTCGCAGCAGGACATCGTGCAGGTTCAGCAGGAACCTTGGGCGCTGCGGACCACAGGGTACGTCCACCAACTCAGCCAGTTCCATGTGTTCCACCAGCACCGCCCGTGGCCGGTACAGCGCGATCAGGCGCTGCAGTTCGAGTTTCAGGGCCGGGTGCGCGTGGCTGCGCATGCGGACCTGGCGGTCGCTGTCCTGGTCGGGTGTCAGTTGCGGCCGGCCGTCCACCCGGTAGACCGCGGCAAACGGCGCATACGACGGGTGGTCGGGCTCGCCGTACAGGGCCGACTCGTCGCTCAGCAGGATCAGGTCGTGGTCTTGCGCCAGTACGCTTGCGATGCGGTGGGTGCGCAGCGCGCCGCCATGGCGTGGCGGCAGCAGCGCAAAGGGCGACACCACGACCACCACCGAGGCCTTGCTGCGGCCACGGTAGGCGCGCAGCGGCAACTCTGCCAGCTGCTGCTGGCGGTAAGGCGCTCGCCAGGCAGCACGACGGACCTGCCACAGCCGCCAGCAGGCCGGCAGGCTGCCCAGCTCGGCCACGGTCTGCGCATCGAGCCGCGCCACGCGGGCCGAGAAGCGCTGCAGTCCATCGCCGGCCAGGAGGTTGCGAAGCTGGCATCGCAGCCGATTGCGCTCGAAGATGCGCGACACCTCGCTGGCCGGGTAGAAGCGCCTGACCGTGATCTGGTGCAGATGCAGCGACCGCGACGCAGGGCAGTACAGGTTGTCGTAGCCCAAGGCGCCGGCGCGCAGGCCCAGATCGACATCCTCCCAGTAGAACGGATCGTATGGCAGACAGCCTGGCATCAGCTGGCGCAGCAGGCCGGCATTGAACAAGGCTGCGCCGGCACCCGCCCACACCGTGCCGCGCACCACGGCGTGGGTCGACACCGCATGAAACGGCGCCGGCACGCCGGCCACCGTGGGCATGAACGTCCAGCCGGTTTCCTCGCGTGGCCGGCCATCGTCCGGAAAGAGAATCTGGGTTGCCACCGAAAACACCTGAGGCGCACGCCAGCGCATCACCTCGACCAGGGCAGTGGGTGCCAGCTGCATGTCGTTGTTGAGCAGGTACACCGCCCCGTGACGTGCCGCAGCCAGGCCCTGCAGCACCGCAGCGGTGAAGCCGAGCGCGTGCTCGACGTACAGCCAGCGCACGGCGGGGTGCTTCCGGGCCAAGGCAGCGTAATCGGCGCGCGGCGAACCATTGACGACAACGATCACTTCGTGCGGCTCGGCCAGCTGTGCCAGGGCGAACTGCAGGGCATGCAGACACGTGCCCAGCACATCGATGCCGCCGCGTTCGGGGATCACCACGCTGAGCCCCTGACCCCAGTGCAGCGGGACGATGGACCGCGTCAGCAGCCGGGTGCCGCGATCACGGCGAAACCAGACCTCGCTCAGCAGCACGGTGGCCAGCAGCGGCAGCCGTCTCAGATGGCGCGGGCGCAGACGCGCCAGAAGTCGCAGTGCCTGCCGAAGGTGCTGCGACACGGCGCTCAGGTCGTGCTGCCGGCCAGCGCAAGCACCGCGTCGCACACCCGCGCCAGCTGCACCGGCGTCAGGGCCAGGCCCGAGGGCAGATACAGACCGCTGCGGCCCATCGCTTCGGACACCGGGCAGGGCGGCTGCGGCCCGAGCCGCTGGCGCACCAGCGGCTGGCTGGCGCAGGATCTGAAGAAGTCACGCGTTTCGATGCCCCGGGCGCGCAGGCCGATGCTCAACTGGTCGCGGCTGAGACCAAAGCCCTCGTCGACCCGCACCGCGTACATCCAGTGGGTGTTGTCGGCCCAGGGCCGAGTGGTCGGGAGCTGCAGGCCTGGCACGCCGCCCAGACGTTCGGCGTAGGCGGCGGCCATCCAGCGCTTGTGCTGCAGAAACTCCGGCAGGTGGGCCAGCTGCCCGAGTCCGAGTGCGGCCTGCAAGTTGCCCATCCGATAGCTGAACCCCAGTTCATCGTGTGCGAAGCGCTGGTCGGGCCGGTGTGCCATGTTGCGAAGCGACCGTGCCCGCTCCGCCAGCCGGCCGTCATCGGTGGTGAGCATGCCTCCCTCGCCAGTGCTGATGATCTTGTTGCCGTAGAAGCTGAAGGCGCCCAGGTGACCCAGCGCGCCGCAGGCACGGCGCTTGTAGCGCGCACCATGAGCCTGTGCGGCGTCTTCCACGACCCACAGCCCGTGGGCCTGCGCGATGGCCAGCAGCGGGTCCATGTCGGCGCTGTGGCCGTAGATGTGAACCGGCATGATGGCGCGGCTGCGCGGCGTGATGGCCGCCAGCACCTTGTCGGGATCCAGCGTGCCAGTGCCGGGCTCCACGTCCACGAACACGGGCACGGCACCGGTGTAGAACACGGCGCAGGCGCTGGCGATCATGGTGAAGTCGGCCACGATCACCTCGTCGCCCGGCCCGATGCCCAGCGCCGCCAGCGCCAGGTGCAAGGCCGTGGTGCCACTGGACGTGGCCACTGCGTGCCGCACTCCCAGCAAGTCGGCAAAGGCCTGCTCGAAGCGCGGCACCATCGGCCCGGCCGATGACAGCCACCCCGAGTCCATCGCTTCGTTGACCAGGCGCTTGGCTTCATCGGGCACCACGGGTTCATTCACCGGGATCAGCGGACGTCCGATGGCAGGGCGGGCGGTTGGCATCCTGTTCAGTGTCGCATCCATCTGCTGGCGCAGCTGCGACGCTGCGCGCAGCATCGTTGACACGCATCAACGCGTGCGCACTGCCGACTCGGACAATCAGCCGGTCGCCTTCACACATCCCCGGGGGCACGTATGGGACGCTTCGCTCCAAATGCCAGCAAGCTGGCGTTCACTGCATGCGCTGTCATGCTCTTGTTTGCATGCGGCCGAAGCGACAACGGACCGCAGCAT
>JBEIHU010000263.1:0-4944 GCA_040381175.1 Burkholderiaceae bacterium | reverse complement strand
TTCATGCAGCCGCCGCCACGAACTTCAAGGCCACGCCGTTGTTTCAGTAGCGCTTGCAGGTGGTCGACGGTACGTCGTTGAAGACATGGCAATGGTGGCCACCGCAGGTGGCGCAGTGGTACTCGGTGCGCGCCATGAACAGCTTGCGGTCGACGGTCTCGCCGAACACGCCAGGCAAAGTGGTGAAAAAGCTGGGCCAGCCGGTGCCGCTGTCGAACTTCATATCCGATGTGAACAGCGCCGCATTGCAGCCGGCGCAGTGGTAGGTGCCTTTGCGCTTCTCGCTATTCAGCGGGCTGGTGAAGGGCCGTTCGGTGCCCTCGTGTCGCAGCACGTCGTAGGCTGCCGGGCTGAGCCGCTGCTTCCATTCGGCGTCGGTGAAGCTGACCTTGTAGGTCACGCCTGGCTTGCCTTGGGCCGATACGACAGCCGGTGCCGCGCCGAGAGCGGAGAACAGGGACAACAGGGTACGTCGGGTCATCACGAAGAGCTCCTTGTGGACAACATGCCGGCTGAGTCGGTGCAGCGCCGCAGGCTTTTCATGCGGCCACCAGTCGCAGGTGGGTGATCTCCGAGGGTGCACCCAACCGCTTTGGCGGGCCCCAATAGCCGGTACCTCGGCTGGTATAGACCCACAGATCCTGCCAGCGGTTCAATCCGGCAGTGAAAGGCTGCTGCAGGCGCACGAAAAAGTTCCACGGCAGGAACTGCCCCCCATGGGTATGGCCGGAGATCTGCAGGTGGAAACCGGCCCGGGACGCCGCCGCGGCGCTGCGCGGCTGATGCGCGAGCAGCACGCGCACCAACGCTTCATCGGGCACACCGGCCATGGCGGCATGGGGGTCGCTGCGGTGCGACTCGTCAAAGTGGTGCGCGCTGTAGTCGGCCACGCCAGCCAGCGCCAGCGAAGCGTCGCCGTGCCTAAGCAGCACATGCTCGTTCAGCAGCACGCGCAGGCCCAGTCGGCGCAGTTCGTCCACCCAGGCGTGCGCACCGCTGTAGTACTCGTGGTTGCCGGTGACGAAGAAGGTGCCATGGCGCGAGCTCAGCCCGGCCAGCGGCGCCACATGGTGGGCCAGTTCCTTCACCGAGCCGTCGACCAGATCGCCGGTGACGGCCACCATGTCGGCCTGCAGGGCATTGATGCGTTCGACGATGGCCTGCAGGTAGCCGCGCTTGATGGTCGGCCCGATGTGCACATCGCTGATCTGCGCAATCGAAAAACCGTGCAGCGCCGCCGGCAGCGCGGCGATCGGCACATCCACGCGCACCACCTGGGCCGTGCGGCGGGCGTTGACCAGACCCCACAGTGTTAACAGCGCAGCCAGCAGCGGCAACGCCGCCGCCGAGACTGGCGCCAACCAGGCGGGCAGCGGCCACCAGAAGGACGCCACCCACAGCGGCAGCGAGATCAGGTCGCGCAGCAGCGTCAGCACGAACAGCGACGAGAAAAAGCCCATCAGCAGCAGCCCCGTCCAGGCCAGCCGGTCGGACAGCGGTTGGCGGCGGATGCGCCGCGCCAGCAGCGCCATCGGCATCAGCAGCCAGGACACCAGCAGCAGCGAGCCAATCAGCCATTGCAGCGGCGTCGCAAAGTCCAGTGCGGGAATCAGCCGCCAGCCTACGTAGGCGTGCAGCAGCAACAGGATGAACATCAGCACCATGACAGACCTTCAGCGCCTTCGATCTTGATCGACCTCGTCAGATGGGTCCGTCGCGCCGCGCTTCAAGCCGGCGGCGGTGCGGGTTTCTGTATGTCTATCCAGTATAGACTCGTTGTGATGCTTGCCCTGCTGCAGCCCACCCGCGCCGACCCCTTCGACGGCCTGAACGACGAGCAGCGCCAGGCGGTGTTCCACGGCTGCCAGGCAGGTGCCGGCGGCCCGCAGCCATTGCTGATCATCGCCGGCGCCGGCTCGGGCAAGACGCTGACGCTGGCCGCCCGCGTGGCCCGGCTGGTGCTGGACGGCGCCGATCCGCAGCGCATCCTGCTGCTGAGCTTTTCGCGCCGCGCGGCGCAGTCGCTGCAGCGCCGCGTCGGCCGCGTGCTGCACCAGGCCCTGGGCTTCGGCGCAACGCAGCCGCCTCCTGCCCTGCCCTGGTCCGGCACCTTCCACGGCGTGGGCGCGCGGCTGCTGCGCGACTACGCGCCGCGCATCGGCCTGGACCCCGCCTTCACCATTGCCGACCGCGGCGACAGCGAAGACCTGCTCGGCCTGGTGCGCCACGAACTGGGCTTTTCCAAGACCCATGCGCGCTTCCCGCTGAAAGGCACCTGCCTGGGCATCTACTCCCGCGTGGTCAACAGCCAGCAGCCGCTGGAGCAGGTGCTGCAGCAGCACTACCCGTGGTGCGCCGCCTGGCCGGCCGAGCTGAAGACGCTGTTCCGCGCCTACGTGGACGCAAAGCAAGCCCAGCACGTGCTCGATTACGACGACCTGCTGCTGTACTGGAGCCACCTGCTCGACGATGCCTCGCTGGCGCATGAGCTGGGTGTGCGCTTCCAGCATGTGCTGGTCGATGAGTACCAGGACACCAACCGGCTGCAGGCCCGCGTACTGCGCGCGCTCAAGCCCGACGGCCGCGGCCTGGCGGTGGTGGGCGACGACGCGCAGTCGATCTATGCCTTCCGCGCGGCCGAGGTGCGCAACATCCTCGACTTCCCGGCGCAGTTCGAGCCGCCCGCTGCCGTGTTGACGCTGGAGCGCAACTACCGCTCCAGCCAACCCATCCTGCAGGCCTGCAATGCAGTCATCGCGCAGGCCCGCGAGCGCTTTGCCAAGACGCTGTGGAGCGACCGGGTCGACGGCAATGCGCCGCAGCTGGTCAGCGTGGCCGACGAGGCCGAGCAGGCCCGTTGGGTGTCGGACCAGGTGCTGCTGCAGCGCGAGGGCGGCCTGGCGCTGAAGCGCCAGGCGGTGCTGTTCCGCACCTCGCACCATAGCGCCGCGCTGGAGCTGGAGCTGGTGCGCCGCAACATTCCCTACCTGAAGTTCGGCGGCCTGAAGTTCCTGGAGGCCGCGCATGTGAAGGACCTGCTGTCGCTGCTGCGCTGGTCGCAGAACCCGCGCGGCCAGATGGCGGGCTTTCGCGTCGTGCAGTTGGTGCAGGGCCTGGGGCCGGCCAGTGCGCGACGGCTGGTCGCGGCTCTGGCACAGGCGGACGATCCGGCCACGGTGCTGCAGGCCTTCAAGCCGCCGCCCGGTGCGGCCGAGCCCTGGCAGAGCCTGCGCGACTGCCTGCAGGCGATGCAGCACGCGCCCTGGCCTGCGGCGCTGGAGCGCGCGCTGCACTGGTACCTGCCGCAACTGCAGCGGCTGCATGAAGACGCAGCCGTACGCAGGGCCGATCTGGAACAGCTGACGCGGCTGGCGCAGGGCTTCGGCTCGCGCGAGGCCTTCCTGGCCGAACTGACGCTGGACCCGCCCGAGGCCACCAGCGACGAGGCCGGGCCTCCGCACCTGGACGAGGACTACCTGATCCTGTCCACGATCCATTCAGCCAAGGGCCAGGAATGGGCGGCCGTGTACGTGCTCAATGTCGTCGACGGCTGCATGCCCGCCGACATGGCCGCCGGCAGCGCCGAAGAGCTGGAAGAAGAGCGCCGCCTGCTCTACGTGGCGATGACGCGCGCGCAGCACCACCTGCAGCTGCTGGTGCCACAGCGCTTCTACGTGTCCCAGCAGGCAGCGCGCGGCGATCGGCACTTGTGGGGCGGACTCAGCCGCTTTGTCCCGCCACAGGTGGCGGAATGCTTCGAGCGGGTGGGTGTGTCGCCACCCGAGATCGTCACGTCGGGGCAAGGTCCGACAAGCATTGCGCCGGCCTTCGACCTGGCGGCGCGGACGCGTTCGGCCTGGGATTGACGTTCCGCCCAACGCCTTCGGTAGTCATGGGGTTTCGGGGCGCTTCAAGCGCGTCGCCAAACTTCTCAGCGTGTGGTCTAACTCGCAGCCCAGGCCAGCAGCTGCCGCTCGCGGTGCCAGGGTACAAGACAGCACCAGACTGATCGCGGTCGTTCACAGGACCGTTGCCGAGCGACAGCAATCGGACCCTATCCCGACCACCACTAGACCGATCGGAGCGCCCCGGAGGGGCCGATCCGAAGCGTGACGCTGGAATGCATTTTGCGGTCCGGCGAGAAGGCAAATCACTCGGTACCTTGGTCTACCATTGCCGAAAAGCCCCGCGCGCTCATGGCCTGACGGGTGACGCTCCATCGGCGCAATCGCGCCGACCATTGCAGTCCACGATCCAGGTCCTAAATCCTCGCCCGCCAGCACATCACGAGAAACTGAATCGTGAACGCCGTCGAGATCGAACAGGCCATCACCGACCTCGCGGAGCAGCCCTTCGACCCCGCCAACTTCCCCTACGCCTTCCTCGAAGCCTTCGGCAACAAGGACGCCACGCTCAAGCGCTTGCGCGCCGGGGCAACGAACAAGTCTGACCTGGGCGGCGTTCTCCAGACCAACCACATCCACATCCTGACCTGCAGCGCCGGGCAGGCGACGCAAGCGCTGACCAAACTGAAGGCCAGCCCGGCCACCACACGAGCCAAGGCGCGGTACATCCTCGCTACCGACGGCACGGACTTCGAGGCCGAGGACCTGACGAGCGGCGAGACGATCGCCTGCGCCTACAAGGACTTCCCGGACCACTTCGGTTTCTTCCTGCCACTGGCGGGCATCAGCACCGTCCGGCAGATCACCGAAAACGCCTTCGACATCCGGGCGACGAGCCGCCTCAACCGCCTCTACGTCCAACTGCTGAAGGACAACCCCGCGTGGGGCAAGGCCGAGCGCCGCCACGATATGAACCACTTCATGGCCCGGCTGATCTTCTGCTTCTTCGCGGAAGACACCGACATCTTTGTCGGCAGGGGTCGCTTCACAGAGACCGTGGCGCAGATGAGCGCCAAGGACTCATCCAACACACACGAGG
>JBEIHU010000262.1:0-5028 GCA_040381175.1 Burkholderiaceae bacterium | reverse complement strand
GGCGCCACCGGCCGCAGCAAGATCATCAAGTTCGAGGGCTGCTACCACGGCCATGCCGACGCGCTGCTGGTCAAGGCCGGCTCGGGCCTGGCGACCTTCGGCTTCCCCACCAGCGCCGGCGTGCCGGCCGAGGTGGTGCAGCACACGCTGGTGCTCGAGTACAACAACCTGGCGCAGCTGGACGAGGCCTTCGCCATCCACGGCCACGAACTGGCCTGCGTGATGATCGAGCCGATCGCCGGCAACATGAACTTCGTGCGCGCGTCCGTGCCTTTCATGACCCGGCTGCGCGATTTGTGCACCAAGCACGGCGCGCTGCTGGTCTTCGACGAGGTGATGACCGGGTTCCGCGTCGCGCTCGGCGGCGCGCAGAGCGTCTATGCGAAGCTGATCCCCGGCTTCAAGCCGGACATGAGCGTGTTCGGTAAGGTCATCGGCGGCGGCATGCCGTTGGCGGCCTTCGGCGCCAGCAAGGACGTGATGAGCCAGCTGGCGCCCCTGGGCCCGGTGTACCAGGCCGGTACGCTCAGCGGCAACCCGGTGGCCACCGCCTGCGGCCTGGCCACGCTGAAGCTGATCACCCAGCCGGGCTTCTTCGAGTCCTTGACAGCCAAGACCCGGCAACTTGTCGACGGTTTGACAGGCGCGGCCCAGGCCGCCGGGGTGCCGCTGGTCGGCGACTGCGAAGGCGGTATGTTCGGCTTCTTCTTCGTCCGTTCGCACGCAGACGGGCTGCCGCAGAACTATGGCGCCGTGATGGCCACCGACAAGGAGCGCTTCAACCGCTTCTTCCACGCCATGCTGGATCGCGGCGTGTACCTGGCGCCGGCGCTGTACGAGGCCGGCTTCGTCAGCGCCGCGCACGGCGACGCCGACATCGCCGCCACCGTGGCCGCCGCGGCCGAAGCGCTGCGCGGCTGAACCGGTGGCGTGCTGCGACGCGGCTTGCCTGCGCCCGAAACCCGGGACGGCGACGGCATCGGTTTGTGCCGCGCAGACGCCACCAGACTCCTACACATGGGGCGGGGCGGCAGGCCAGAAGCGCTCGTGGGCCATGCGGGCCACATCTTCCAGGCAAGGACCGATGACCTCGGTGGCCCGCGGCGCGCAGCCCAGGATCTCGCGGGCGCCGATTTCCAGGCCGGCCGCACGGACATGGCCTGAGCGCAAGCTGCGCATCTGCGGCTCCGACAGGCCGTAGACCAGACGCGACAGGTTGCACCAGTACAGCGCGGCGGCACACATCGGGCAAGGCTCGCTGCTCGCATACAGCGTGCAGCCCGCCAGCTCGTCCCACGACAGCGCGGCGCTGGCTGCGCGCAGCGCCAGCATTTCGGAATGCGCGGTCCAGTCGCGGGTGTCGGTCGGCGCCACGGCCGAGGCCTCGGCCACCAGCTGCCCGCCGCGCGCCACCACCGCGCCGAAGGGGCGCGAGCCGCGCGCCACCGCCGCATCAGCCAGCGCGATCGCCCGGCGCAGCCAGGCTTCGTCCTGCGCCTCGCAGCCGGCGGCCGGCGCCGACATGCTCAGGCCGGCGACGAGCGCAGACCGTAGACCTGCCCACCAAGGAACAGGTACTCGGCGCGCAGCACCGCATCGCCCTTCTCGCCGCTGAAGGTGAAGCCGAGCACGCCCAGCGAGTCGCCGACCTTGATCTCCGGCACCTTCCAGGCCTCCATGCGGGTGAGCGGGGCCAGCTCGACTTCCCAGCGGCTGTCCTTGCGTGTCGGCAGCTGCGCCGCCTTCAGCAGCGCCGCGCCATCGACGCCGGCGGACTGTGCGGGCACCTTGCGGCTGGCCAGGTCGGCCGGCAGCTTGAACTCGGGCGGCAGCTCCAGCGTCAGCTCGGCATGCGGGTTGCGCCAGGCGACCTTGCTTGCCTTGCCCTCCAGCCAGATCGGCCGGTTCTGGTCGAAGCTGCTCCAGCCATGGTGGGCGCGGGCGGCCAGCGGCAACGCCATCGCGGTGGCGATCAAAGTGCGTCGTTGCATGGTCTCTCCTCAGACATAGGCAATCCAGCGGCCGCAGATGATGACAGCCAGCCAAAGCCCCATCGACACCACGGTCTGCACCCGGGCTGCACGGTCCAGCAGCTGCAGGCTGCCGCGGGCATGGAACCAGGCGGCGTTCAGCCCGGCCAGCATCACCAGGCCCATCTTGATGACAAAGCTGCGGTTGGCCAGCATCTCGGCGGGCTGGCCGGCGAACATCAGCAGCCCGCTGGCGCCGATCAGCCCAAAGCCCAGCAGCGACAGGCCCAGCGCCAGCCGGGCCAGCGGCTGCACCGGCAGCTCGGGCCCCAGGCCCCAGACGCGCAGCTCCAGCAGCACCAGATTGCCCAGCAACAGCGCGATGCCGACGATGTGCAGCACTTCCAACGCCGGATAGGCGATCGGGTGCGAGACGATCCAGCCGAACATGGGCCGCATTGTCTGCGCCCGGCGGAACCAGCCTCCTAGAATCCGGCCAATGCACATCCACATCCTGGGCGTCTGCGGCACCTTCATGGGCGGCCTGGCGGCGCTGGCGCGCGAGGCCGGGCACAAGGTGACCGGCTGCGATGCCAACGTCTACCCGCCGATGAGCGATCAGCTCCGGGGGCTGGGCATCGAGCTGATCGAAGGCTTCGGTGCCGAGCAGATGGCGCTGCAGCCCGATGTCTACGTGGTCGGCAATGTGGTCACGAGGGGCAATGCGCTGATGGAGGCCATTCTCGATGCCGGCGCGGCCTACACCAGCGGCCCGCAATGGCTGGCGGAACACGTGCTGCCCGGCCGCCACGTGCTGGCGGTGGCCGGCACGCACGGCAAGACCACCACCACGTCGATGCTGGCCTGGATCCTGGAGGCAGCCGGCCAGCGGCCAGGCTTCTTGGTGGGCGGCGTGCCGCTGAACTTCGGCGTCTCGGCCCGGCTGGGCCAGGGCAAGGCCTTCGTCATCGAGGCCGACGAGTACGACACCGCCTTCTTCGACAAGCGCAGCAAGTTCGTGCACTACCGGCCGCGCACCGCGATCCTGAACAACCTGGAGCTGGACCACGCCGACATCTTTCCCGACCTGGCGGCCATCGAGACGCAGTTCCATCACCTGGTACGCACCGTGCCTTCGAAGGGCCGGCTGGTGGTGAACGCGCGCGAAGAAGCGCTGCAGCGCGTGCTGGCGCGCGGCTGCTGGAGCGAGGTGCGGCGCTTCGGCGCGCGCAAGGAAGAGCCCGGCGGCCTGCGCGCGCGCGGCGACCCGCATGCCTTCGACGTGCTGCGCGGCAGCCTGAAGATCGGCCGCGTCGACTGGGCGCTGCTGGGCGAGCATAACCAGCTCAACGCGCTGGCGGCCATCGCCGCAGCCGAGCACGTGGGCGTGGCGCCGGACGCCGCGGCCGCATCGCTGGCCGGCTTCGAGAACGTGCGCCGGCGGCTGGAGCTGCGCGGCGAGGCCGGTGGCGTGAAGGTCTACGACGATTTCGCCCACCACCCCACCGCGATGCGCAGCACCGTCAACGGCCTGCGCCGCAAGGTGGGGCTACAGCGCATCCTGGCGGTGTTCGAGCCGCGCTCCAACACCATGAAGCTGGGCTCGATGAAGGCCCAGCTGCCGTGGGCGCTGGAAGAAGCCGACCTGAGCTTTTGCCTGCAGGGCAACTACGGCTGGAGCGCGCAGGAAGCCCTGGCGCCGATGGGCCGACAGGCGGTGGTGGCCGACACGCTGGACAAGCTGGTGGCCGAGGTGGCCAAGGCGGCCCTGCCCGGCGACCATGTGCTGTGCATGAGCAACGGCGGCTTCGGCGGCATCCACGCCAGGCTGCTCGATGCGCTGAAGGCCAAGGGCTGATGGCGACGACCCACCTGCTGTACCTGCACGGCTTCCGCTCGTCGCCGAAGTCGTTCAAGGCGCAGCGGCTCCAGGCCTGGCTGGCCGAGCACCACCGCAGCGTGCACTGGTGGTGTCCGCAGCTGCCGCCGTCGCCGTGCGAGGCGATGCAGCTGCTGCGCGAAGGCACCGCCGGCTGGCCGCAGCCCAGCTCGGCCGTGCTCGGAAGCTCGCTCGGCGGTTTCTATGCCACCGTGGTGGCCGAAGCCACCGGCTGGCCGGCGGTGCCGATGAACCCGGCCGTCGACCCCGCGCGAGACCTGGCCGCCCACGTCGGCGAGTTGAGCGCCTTTCACACGCCGGAGCAGCGCTTCTTCTTCCGCAGCGAGTACATCGACGAGCTGCGGGCGATGAGCCCGCCCGCCATCACCCGGCCGCAGCGCTACCTGGCCATCATCGCCAAGGGCGACGAACTGCTCGACTGGCGCGAGATGACGGCGCGCTATCCGGGCGTGAACCTGCGGCTGCTGGCAGGCAGCGACCATGCCTTGAGCGATTTCGACGATCATCTTCCCCACATCCTGAAGTTCCTGCAGCCATGCGACTGAAACACAAGACCTGCATCGTCACCGGCGCCGCCCAGGGCATCGGCCTGGCCACCGCGCTGAAGTTCGCCGAAGAAGGCGCCAACGTCGTCGCCGCCGACCTCAAGCCCGAGGGCGTGGACGCCGCGGTGGCGCTGGTGCGCGCACGCGGCGCGCAGGCCATGGGATTCGCGCTGAATGTCACCGATCGCGAGGCGCTGGACACGATGGCCGCGGCGGTGAAGGAGCGCTTCGGCAGCATCGACGTGCTGGTCAACAACGCCGGCATCACCAAGGACGCGCGGCTGCAGAAGATGACGCTGGCGCAGTTCGACGCGGTCATCGACGTCAACCTGCGCGGCGTGTTCCAGGCCACGCAGGCGGTGCTGCCGGTGATGCTGGCGCAGTCTGCCGGCGTCATCCTGAACGCTAGCAGCGTGGTCGGCATCTACGGCAACTTCGGCCAGACCAACTACGCGGCCAGCAAGTTCGGCGTCATCGGTTTCACCAAGACCTGGAGCCGCGAGCTCGGTCCCAAGGGCATACGCGTCAACGCCGTGGCGCCGGGCTTCGTCGAGACGCCGATCCTGGCCACCATCCCCGACAAGGTGCTGCAGCAGATGCGCGAGCAGGTGCC
>JBEIHU010000261.1:0-5076 GCA_040381175.1 Burkholderiaceae bacterium | reverse complement strand
GCAGCAGGTCGGCGTTGTCCGGTTCGCTGGACAGCAGCCGGTCGAGCAGCACCTTGCTCTCGGCCGGGCGGCCACGCTTGACGTCGTCTTCCAGCAGGCTGAAGCGAAATGGCGCCAGCACGGCACGGTACTCCTGCATCCCGATCCGCCCGCCTTCGCCGGCAGCCAGGCGCTGCAATTCGGCGCGCCGCTCCTGCGACGAAGGGTGCGTGGCGAAGAGCACGCTGTCCAGCGACGGATCGGCGTCGCCATTGGCCTTCAGTTCGTCCAGCAGGTTGGCCCACACCTTGGGAGCCTCGCGCGTGTCGTAGCCGTTGCCGTGCATCAGGACGACGCTGATGCGGTCGGCATCGCGCTCCTGGTCGCGCGAGAAGGCATAGGCGCCGCTGACCGCGAGCAGCATGCCCACCAGGCCAACCACCCCGGCCGCCGCCATCGCAGTGGCGAAGGCGGCGCGAGCCTTGGCGTCGCGCATCTGTTCCAGCGAGTGGCGCTGCACGTAGTGGCCGATCTCGTGCGCGACGATCGCCGCGAGCTGCGCTTCGTTCTCCAGGCGCAACAGCAGCCCGCTCCAGACCTGAAGCATACCGTTGGGTGACATGCTGGCATTGAAGTACGGCGCGCGCATCGTGTAGCTGCGGATGTCGGGGCAATGCTCAGCGGCCAGGCGGCAGGCGATGCCCGAAAGGTAGGCGTCGAGTTCGGCGTTGCGGATGCGGAACGGGCTGCGCCGCAGACGGGTTTCCTCGCGATCCATCATTGCCCACAGGCCGCCTTCGTCGCCTCCGAGCTCGGGTCTTGGCAGCCGTGGAGGCATGGTCCACTCGGTCTGCGCCTGCGCCAGACCGCCGAGCACGGCGCAATGCGCGCAGCCCCATTGCAGCCATTGGCGGCGTCTCATCGCACGGCCGGAAAGCCGGCAAGCAGCGCTTCGATGGTCTCCCGTGCGGGTTCGGCCTCACGCAGGTCGCCGTAGGGGCGGGTCAGTCGGTTGAACCACACCACCTGCCCGCTGCGCAGGTCGACCAGCGACGCGTAGCCGGTCTGCACGCCGCCGGTGATGCCGATGCCCAGCGCCGCCATCGCCACCATCATCGCGACGCGCTCGGCGCTGGCATAGCTGTCGCGCACCCAGAAGAAAAGTGCGTACTGTGCGCCAGTGGCATCGGCCAGCGGCCGCATCGCATCGCCGAAACTCCAGTCGAGCTTGCCGGCCTTTGTCGGCAGTGCCCATATCGTGCCGCCGAAGTGATGCAGCGAGATCGACTGCGCCACTGCTGCGTGCAGACCCAGCTGCTCGGCATGCTCGTCGGCTTGGCGGTCGCTGAGTTCGAGCACGGCGACCTTGGCCTGCTGCTGTCGCAGGCGCAGCGCCTGGTTCATGTGCTTCAGCGCCCGGGCCGTCCAGTCGGCGCGCGGCTCGGCCACGCCGCCGGCGCTGAGCGAAAACAGCTCCACGTCGATCGGCATCAGCAGCAGGCGGTCGGTGGCGAGCAGACCAGCGAATCCAGGCGCGGTGTTCCTGGCATCCGCAGCCGGCGCGCGCGCCGCCGCGACCGGCGTCTGTGCCGGCGCCGGCATCGCAACCATGCAACCCGCCAGCACGGCTGCGAGCATGCTTCGGCGTGTCGAGCATGTCCCCATTGCACAATTTTGCGCAGCGCAGCTGCCGCGGCCTTGATTCTGCGCAAGCGCCGAGCATCGGCCGGGCGGACGCTGCCTGGGTCAGAGCCAGCCGGCGCAACCCGCCGCGCCGCAGCGGCAGGCCAGTTGTCCATGGTGGTGCGTCTGACCGTAGTTGACGGTGATCTCCTCGCCGACCTCGATCGCCCGCAAGGCATAGAACTCGACCCGGCCCTGGCTGATGTCCAGCCGCGCGTTAGGCCGGCACGAGTGGTTGGTGTAGCGCATCGGGTCTGCTGACTTGCTGAAGTCGATGGCGCGTCGCGGCGACAGCTCGACAATCATGATGCGCTCGCTGCGGGTGGCCCGGATGCGGGCCTCGTCGACGCTGATCGATTCGCCGCGGATCTCGCCGATCTTGCGAGTCGCCGCGATCGCCTGCGCGGCGAACACGCCCTGGCCGTCGATGCGGCTGGGCTGTACGCTCAGCTCGTACTTCAGATAGGACGGACGCCGCGGCATCGTCAGCGTCGCGATTTGCAGAGCCGCGCACTGCCCGGCAGCCGGCCGGGCTCGAAGCCGGGCCAGCCGGGCGGGTGGATGAGGCCGACACGGCTGAGCAGTACGCCCGTGTCGCGCGGTTTGAGCGCCCCCATGCCATGGCCGCGAAGCTGACAGTGGCCCCGGAAGCTGGCCATCCTGCGCCAGGCCACTTCCGGTGTCTGCGGCGGGCCGGTGGCGATCTGGCGCGTCGCGCCGGCATCGGCGCACGCCGCCGTACCGGTGGTCCGGCCGGCCACGGTGAACTGGCGATGCCGCAGGCGCCGCGGTTGCAGCGTCATCGCCGCCGGCGGCATCTTGTCAGCCGGACAGCCCTGTGGCCATCGGTGCTGGCGGCAGCGTCACGGCCTCGGCCGGCCTCCAGCCTTTTTTTCGGTGCTCGACCACCACGTCGGTATGGATGCCGCCGCGCACGAACCAGCGCGCGCTGATGCGGATGAAGCGCGGCGCCGTGGCCTTGACGATGTCGTCGAGCACGGCGTTCGTGACTGCCTCGTGAAATGCAGGCTCGTCACGGTAGCTCCAGAAATACAGCTTCAGGCTCTTCAGTTCGACGCAGAGCTTGTCGCAGACCATCTCGATGCCGAAGTGCGCGAAGTCAGGCTGCCCGGTCAGCGGGCACAGGCAAGTGAACTCGGGCACCTGAAAGCGGATCAGGTAGTCGCGCTGCGCGGCAGGGTTGGCAAAGACCTGCAAGGCCTTGCTCGGCCGGGTGGGCGGCACGGCGGGCGGCTGTCGCTGGCTCGCGGCAGCGGGATCGGGGGGCCGGGCAGGCTTGCGCACCATCGAGCGAAGGGCGCCGCCTGGGCACCGGGAAAACGAGGGGCTGATGCTACCATCCGCCCCGCTTGGAAGATTCCGCTCGTGTCCCCGCAACCGGCATGCTTCGGCATCGCAGCCCGTGCTGGTGGGCCGTGGTCGTGCTGGCCTGGCTGTCGGCCGGCTGCATGTCGCTGCCGGACGTGTCGCAGCGCCCCTGGGACCCCGCGCTTCTGCCGCAGCCATCGAGTCCGCTGGTGCAGCTTGCGGCAGCGGTGCCCGCGGGCGAGCTCAGCGGCTTCCGCCTTGTCGGCCAAGGCGCCGAGGCGCTGCAGTTGCGGCTGATGCTGATCGAGCGGGCCACGCACGCCATCGATCTGCAGGTCTATCAGTTCAAGGGCGATACCACCGGCCGCGCGCTGATGCGCGCCCTGGGCGAGGCGGCCGCGCGCGGCGTGCGGGTGCGCCTGCTGCTCGATGACCTGTACACCGCCGGCGATGATGCGCTTTGGCTGGGGCTGGCTGCACAGCCCGGCATCGAGGTGCGGCTGTTCAACCCGTTTCCCAGCGGGCGCGACAGCCAGCTCAGCCGACTGGTGGAATCGGCCTTCGGCCACGAGCGAATGCACCGCCGCATGCACAACAAGCTGCTGTTGGCCGACGGCGCGCTCGCACTGGCCGGCGGGCGCAACATTGCGGACCCATACTTCCTGCCTGCGACACAGGGCTCTTTCGTCGACATCGACGTGCTGGTGGCCGGTGCGCTGCTGCCGCAGTTGATGCTGGCCTTCGACCTTTACTGGAACAGCGAGCACAGCCACGAGTTGCGCAGCGTGGTCGACGAGCCGCTGGACGCGCCGTCGCGCCGTGCGGCGCTGGCCCGCGAGCTGGCCAGGCCCTGTGAATCGGCCGAATGTGACGCGGTGCAGCGGGCTCGGCGCGCCAATCCGGCGCTGACCGAGGCCTTCGACCAGGGCCGGCTGCCGCTGCGGCTGGCGCAGGCCAGCGTGGCCGCCGACTCCCCGGCGAAGATCGACAACGAAGTGGTGGCGCAGGACATCGCCATGCTCGCCACCAGCGGCGCGCAGGTGCGGCTGCTGATGGCGCAGGCCATCCGCCAGACGCAGCGCGAGCTGGTGATCGTCTCGCCGTACCTGATCCCGGGGCCTGCGGGCGTTGCCGGTGTGGCTGTGCTGCGCGAGCGAGGTGTGCAGGTGACGCTGTTGACCAATTCGCTGGCTGCCACCGACGAGCCGATGGTGCACCTGGGCTATCGCAAGTACCGCGCGGCATTGCTGCGCGAAGGCGTCGCGCTGTACGAGTGGAGCCCGGCACGTGGCGATCGTGTCTGGCGCGAGTTGCTGGTCGGCGGCACGGTGCTGCGGCTGCATGCCAAGGCGGCGCTGGTCGACCGCGAACTCATCTACCTGGGGTCGATGAACTTCGACCCGCGTTCGCGCGACCTGAACACCGAGCTCGGGCTGTTCATCCGCAGCCCCGAGCTGGCCGAGGAACTGCACGCGCTGCTGGCGCGGCTGATGCTCGAAGGCGCCTATCGGCTGCAACTGGCCGATGACGGCCGCACGCTGCGCTGGAGCGCCGCCGACAGCGGCGAGCCGCTCGACGAATTCGAGCCCGGTTCCAATTTTGGCAGCCGCTTGCTGCTGGACCTGCTGGAGCCTCTGGTGCCCGAAGAACTGCTCTAGCGGGTGGTATCATCCTGCGTCGCGGCTGTCGACAATAGTCATTCAAAATCAAGTAGTTAGCTTGATTTTTCAGGCTCGAATCGCCGCCTCCGGCCCGCCATGCGACTCAACCAGATCAAGCTTTCCGGATTCAAGTCCTTCAGCGACCCCACCACCTTTGCGCTGCCCGGCCAGCGCGTGGGCGTGGTCGGACCCAACGGCTGCGGCAAGTCCAACATCATGGACGCGGTGCGCTGGGTGCTGGGCGAAAGCAAGGCCAGCGAATTGCGTGGCGAGTCGATGCAGGACGTCATCTTCAACGGCACGACCAGCCGCAAGGCCGCCTCCCGTTCCTCCGTCGAACTGGTGTTTGACAACGCCGACCACCGCGCCGGCGGCCAGTGGTCGCAGTTCACCGAGATTGCGGTTAAGCGCGTGCTCACGCGCG
>JBEIHU010000260.1:0-5092 GCA_040381175.1 Burkholderiaceae bacterium | reverse complement strand
CGGCTCGGGCGGGTAGATGTAGGTGTTGCGGACCATGAACTCCTTGAGGATGTCGTTCTGGATGGTCCCCGACAGCTTGTCCTGGCCGACGCCCTGCTCTTCGGCAGCCACCACGTAGCCGGCCAGGATCGGCAGCACCGCGCCGTTCATCGTCATGGACACGCTGACCTTGTCCAGCGGGATGCCGTCGAACAAGATCTTGATGTCCTCCACGCTGTCGATGGCCACGCCGGCCTTGCCGACGTCGCCGGTGACGCGCGGGTGGTCACTGTCGTAGCCGCGGTGGGTGGCCAGGTCGAAGGCCACGCTGACCCCCTGCCCGCCTGCGGCCCGCGCCTGGCGGGAGACGGCGTTCGATTCCTCGGCGGTGGAAAAGCCCGCGTACTGGCGGATCGTCCAGGGCCGCACCGCGTACATCGTGGCCTGCGGCCCGCGCACGAAGGGCACAAAGCCCGGCAGCGTGTCGGTATGCGGCAGGCCGCGCAGGTCGGCCGCGGTGTACAGCGGCTTGACCCTGATGCCCTCGGGCGTGACCCAGGTCAGTGCTTCGAGCCTGCCTTCGGGGGCCGACTTGGCCGCTGCCCGGGCCCAGGCGGCGAGCGCGGCAGCATCGGCTTCATGTTTGGCGGTGTCGGACATGGCTCGTCTCCAGGTGCAGTGCCGCGGCCTCGAAGGCCCGATTCAAGTGTCGCGCAAAACGCTGCCGCCAAAAGCCGGCTGTGTCCGGATTGCCGTGAGCGGTGTCGACGGTTGTATTGTGCATAATTATAAATTCAAAACCCGCAGGTCGCTGACATGGACGTTCCCGCCACCGAGCCCCCGCTCGCGCCGCGTGCGCTGTACGAGGAAGTCGCCGACCGCCTGCGCCAGCAGATCTACAGCCGTGCGCTCGAGCCGGGCAGTTGGATCGACGAGATGAAGCTGAGCCAGCAGTTCGGCATCAGCCGCACGCCGCTGCGCGAGGCGCTGAAGGTACTGGCTGTTGAAGGCCTGGTGACGATGAAGCTGCGGCGCGGCGCCTATGTCACCGAGGTGTCGCGCGACGACGTGGCGCAGGTCTACCACCTGCTGGCGCTGCTGGAAAGCGACGCCGCCGCCACGGTGGCAGCCAAGGCCGACGCTGCGCAGCTCGACCAGCTGCGCCAGCTGCATGCCCTGCTTGAAAAGCAGGTGCGGCATCGTGATGCCTTCTTCACCGCCAACGAACAGTTTCACATGGCGCTGCTGCAGTTCGCCGGCAACCGCTGGGCGCTGCAGATCGTCACCGACCTGCGCAAGGTGATGAAGCTCAACCGCCACCATTCGCTGTTCAAGCAGGGCCGGCTGAGCGACTCGCTGGCAGAGCATCGAGCCTTGATGGAGGCCATCGAAGCTGGCGATTCCCGCCAGGCCCGCCACTTGATGCGTGCGCACTTCGAACACGGCCTCGAGGCTGCGGCGGCCTGACGTTGAGCTGTGCCCGCGCCGAGCCCGGCTTGGACGCAGCGTCGGCAGGTTGATTGTGCTGGTGGCCACCTCCGGGCGCAGGCACCCGTCGCGCCAGGTTGGCGGGTGACCTGCCTGGCCGGTGTCGATGAGGTGGCGTTCGCGCGCAACAGCCGGCCGCCCGCGAGCGTGGGCCACAGAACGCGGGTGACGCCGACGCGCTACCGCAGCCGATGCGGCACGCCAGCCTGCGCGAACCGGAAGAGCCAATCGCAGCGACAGCCTTGCGCCGCAAAGCGCCCCGCACCGAGCGGCGAGCCCGCTGCAGTTGCAGCACCTAGAATGCCGATGACACGCACATAGCATTAACATTTTTTTCGCAGATGGAACTCAAGACGGCCCGGCTCACGCTGCTCATCGATCCTGCCAAGAAGTCTGCATTCGAGGCCTTGTGTGCTCGGCAGGATCTGACGCCGTCGCAGGTCGTGCGCCAGCTGATCCGCGACTACCTGGCGCGCCACGATGTGGCCTACGTGCCCAGCGGCGACGCGCCCCCTCGCGCGGGCCGCGACAAGCGAAGACGCCGCACCACCCGATGAGGATGCAGCTGCACCCGTTTCGCCCGCGCCTGCTTGACGCGCTGAAGGGCTACAACGCCGCGCTTTTCGCGCGCGACGTCGGCGCGGGCCTCACCGTGGGCATCGTGGCACTGCCGCTGGCCATGGCATTCGCCATCGCCTCGGGCGTGAAGCCTGAGGCTGGCATCTTCACCGCCATCATCGCCGGCTTCCTGATCAGCGCGCTCGGCGGCTCCAACGTGCAGATCGGCGGGCCGGCCGGGGCGTTCATCGTCATCGTCTACGGCATCGTCGAGCGCTACGGCCTGGCCAACCTGCTGATCGCCACCTCGATGGCCGGCGTGCTGCTGTTCCTGATGGGGCTGTTCAAGCTGGGCGCGCTGGTGCGCTACGTGCCGGTGCCGATCGTCATCGGCTTCACCAACGGCATCGCGGTGCTGATTGCGCTGTCCCAGGTGAAGGACCTGCTCGGGCTGGACATCGGCAAGATGCCCTCGGACTTCTTCGCGCAGTTCCAGGCGCTGTGGCAGCACATCGACGGCATCAACCCGGCGGCGCTGGCCATCGGCCTGGCCTGCCTGGCACTGGTGGTGGTGTGGCCCAAGTCCTACACCATGCCGACGGTGCCGATGGGGCCGTGGGCCAAGCTCAGGCGCCTGAGCGCCCACCTGCCCGGCACCATCATCGCGCTAGCGGCGGCCACGCTGGCCACGGCGCTGTTCAGCCTGCCGGTGGAAACCATCGGCTCGCGCTTCGGCGGCATTCCCCAGTCGCTGCCGTCGTTCGCGTTTCCCGAGCTGAGCTGGACCACGGCCAAGCAACTGCTGATCCCGACGATCACCATCGCCCTGCTCGGCGCCATCGAATCGCTGCTGTGCGCGCGCGTGGCCGACAACGCCACCGAACTGCCGCGCCACGACCCCAACCAGGAGCTGATGGCGCAGGGCGCGGCCAACATTGTCACCCCCTTTTTCGGAGGCATCCCGGCCACCGGCACCATCGCCCGCACCGTGACCAACGTGCGCGCTGGCGCGGTGTCGCCGGTCGCCGGCATCGTGCATGCGCTGACGCTACTGGCGGTGGTGCTGCTGGCCGCGCCGCTGGCGGTGCACGTGCCGCTGGCCGCGCTGGCCGGCATCCTGATGTTCGTGGCCTGGAACATGGGCGAATGGCACGAGTTCGCGAAGCTGCGCCGCTTCAGCCCGCAGTACCGCACCATCCTGCTCGGCACCTTTGCGCTCACCGTGGTCTTCGACCTGACGGTGGCGGTCGAGGTGGGGCTGGTGCTGGCCTGCATGTTCTTCATCTACCGGATGAGCACGCTGTTCAGCGTGCGGCCGCATGAGAGCTCTGCCCTGCCGGCCGGCGTGCAGGTGTTCGAGCTCTTCGGCCCGCTGTTCTTCGGCGCGGTCGGCAAGGTCGAAGCCTTGCCCGCGCAGCTGCCCGAAGGCACGCGCGCGCTGGTGCTGGAGACGCATCGAATGATCTCGATGGACACCTCGGGGCTCGAGGCGCTGCAGCAGATGCACCGCGTGCTGCAGCGCCGCGGCATCGTGCTGCTGCTGGCCCGGGTCAATGAACAGCCGCTTTCGCTGATCCGCCGCTCGGGCTTCGAAGCGAGCCTCGGCTCCGATGCGATCGTGCCCAGCCTCACCGAGGCCGCCGCGCGCTTCGGCCCGCGGCCGGGCGAGGCCGGCGGCTGACCTACCAGAAGGGCCGTATCTTGCGCAGCGGCCCCAGCGCGCGCTGGCAGCGGGCGATGGCGTCGTCGCGTTCATGCGCGAGCCAGCCCAGCGCGAACATCGCCATCGGATCGTCCGCCGCGGCGTTCTTGAACAGCGCGGTCGCGACGCATACATCGTTGAACGCGCCCAGCGCGTCCTGCGCCGGCACCAGCCGCCTCAGGAAGGCCGCCACGCGCCTGGCGCTGAAGGCGCTGGCGACGAACTCGCCCAGGTAGCGCAGCCGTTTGACGCGCTTGCGCAGCCGGTGGCGCGCGCTGTCGTCTAGCGAGCCAAAGCGCGCGGCATCCCGCCGCACCTGCTTGAACAGCCGCGCCAGCTGGCGCCGAACCGCCGGCGCAAAAGCCTGGTCCGAAGCGCCACCGGCCGCGGCAAAGGCCAGCAGTTGCAACCACAGCCGGGTGGTGGCGGCCTCGCGCAGCACCGCCTGCGCCGCCGGCTCGGCTTCGATGCGCGGCAGCTCCAGCCCGTTGGCGCCTGCCTTGCGCAGCGCCGGCAGCAGCGTCTGCGCCAGCGCATCGCGGTCACGCGCCGAACCCAGCCGGCCAAACAGCAGGCCCAGCGCCTCGCCCCACCCAGGGTGCTGCGTTGTCTCGGTCAGCGGGCCCAGTTCGCGCAGCGCGGTGCGCAGCCGGCGCAACCCGACGCGCAGCTGATGCAGTTGCTCGGGCTCGGTGTGCGTTTCATGCGCCACGTCGCTGGCATTGGCCAGCACCTGGGCCAGGCAGTTGCCGACCACCAGGCGCAAGGCGGTATGGCTGTCCACGCCTTCGGGCAAGGTCAGCGCCGGCGCCTTCACCGCGGCACCCACGCGCTGGCCGCGAGCCAGGCGCTCGCCGCGCTCGGCCTTGGTGCGCACGTCCAGGGTCAGGCCGAAGCGGTCGACCCAGCGGGAGGCCAGCGCCACCAGCGCCGCGGGATCGCCCGCCTTGAGTTCGAACTCCAGCTCGCACAGCGGCCAGCGACGGTCGCCGGCGACCAGCGCGCCCTGATCGAAAGCCACCTCGACCACGCAGCCCGGCGCGCGCACCAGGCGCAGCGTGCGCGTCACCTCGGTGCCGTAGATCGGCTGCAAGACGCCGTCGCCACCCAAGGCGCGGCGCAGTTGCTCGCCGGCCGGCGTGCCGTCGTGCAGAGCCGGATCGGCCACGGGCTGCGCCCGCGCCGGCACGCGCAACGGCACCTCGTGCTCCAGCCACTGCCAGATGCCGTCGCCAGCGCCCTTGAGCGTCTGCACCCAGCGCCGACCTTCCTTGCGCACGCGCAGTGCCATCCTGGCGTGGCCCAGGCGCCTGTCGGGGGTGTCGAAATAGCGCGCCCGCAGCGCCACGCGCGAAGCCGTGGCGG
>JBEIHU010000259.1:0-5229 GCA_040381175.1 Burkholderiaceae bacterium | reverse complement strand
GTGCAGCAGCGCATAGAGCAGCATCGACGCATGGCCGTTGCTCAGCACGAAGCGGTCGCGGTCGATCCAGTGCGGGTTGCCCGGGTTGTGCTTCAGGTGCCTGTCCCACAGCGCCACGGCCATCTCGGCCATGCCCATCGGCGCGCCCGGGTGGCCCGAGTTGGCCTGCTGCACGGCGTCCATGGCCAGGGCGCGGATGGCGTTGGCCATCAGCGAAGGGGTGTCGTTCGGGGTGGCTGGCATGTACGCTGGGGCCGCGAGGCCCGAGATGAGGTGGCAGGGGAAACCCTGGCATTCTAGAGGGGCCACCGCAGGGGCAAGCCGCCTCAGCCGGCCCCTACACTGGCCCGGCATGAGAGCCCTGATCCTGGCCGCCGGCCGCGGCGAGCGCATGCGCCCGCTGACCGACACGACACCGAAGCCGCTGCTGCCGGTGCGCGGCAAGCCACTGATCGTGTGGCACCTGGAAGCGCTGGCGCGCGCCGGCGTGCGCGAGGTGGTGATCAACACCGCCTGGCTGGAAGATCAGTTCCCGGCCGCGCTAGGTGACGGCGCCTGCTGGGGGCTGAGGATTCACTATTCGACGGAAGGCCGCGACCACGGCGGCGCGCTGGAGACGGCCGGCGGCATCCGCAAGGCGCTGCCCTGGCTGGCACCAGGCGGCGGCGAGGCCTTCTGGGTGGTGTCCGGCGACATCTTCATGCCCGGCTTCGATTTCGATGCGCGCCTGGCGCAGGACTTTGCCGCCGGCACCGACCTGGGCCTGCTGTGGCTGGTGCCCAACCCCGGCTTCCACGAGCGCGGCGACTTCGACCTGCAGGGCACGCGCCTGAAGCGCGGCGCGCCTGGCGCTCCGCACGCCTTCACCTACGCCAACGTGGCATTGCTGCGCCCGGGCCTGGTGGCGGCGCTGCCCCTGGCCCAGCGCGCCCCATTGGGCCCGCTGCTGTTCGAAGCCGCCGCGGCTGGCCGGCTGGCCGGCCGGGTGCTCGACGGCCCGTGGCACAACATCGGCACGCCGGCGCAGCTGGCGGCGGCCGACCTCGCCCGCTGATCCATTTGCGTGGCGGGCGCCGGCGTAGCAGCCAGGCGGCGCCGGCCGGCCCGCGCATCGGCTATCGTGGCGGCAAGGCTCGCGGCAAGGAGGTCAGATGCGCGTGGCGCTGTCGATCGGAAGTTGGCTGATGGCACTGAGCGGCATTGCGGCAGCCCAGGCCGCGCCCGAGGGGCGCTTCGGCTGGCTGGGTCTGTCGCCGGGCCAGGCCGGGCAAACGCTGCAGGAGGTCGAGGCCGCGCTGGGCACGGAGCTGCTGCCGCCGCGGCCGCCGCCCAAGGACATGGCCAGCTGCCACCTGCGCAGCAGCGCCGCACAGCCCGGCGTGGCCGTCGTGGTCGACAAAGGCGTGGTCACGCGCATGGAGACGCGCGACGCGCGCTACCTCACCGTCAGCGGCCTGCGCGTTGGCGACGATGTGCAGAAAGTGCGGCAGGTCTATGGCTCGCGCCTGAGCGTGCGGCCGCATGACTACTTCGCCCGCGGGCAGGTGCTGGCGGTGTATTCGCCGGACCGCCAGTTCGCGCTGGTGATGGAAAGCAACGATGCAGGGCGCATCGTCACGCTGCGCGGCGGCAAGGTGCCGACGGTGGAGTTCCTCGAGGGCTGCAGCGGGTGAAGCACGCCCACCCCCGCAGCGGCTTCGCCGCTCCCCCTCGAGGGGGCCAAGCCTGCAGAGCGGCAAAGCCGGATCTGCGGCCTGCGCTCGAACGGCGCTGCGTGGGTCTGGATGCTTCAGGGTCGGCGCCATGAATCCGCGAGCGCTCGACATCGCCGTCATCGGCGCCGGCCCTGTGGGACTGGCGCTGGCGCTGCACACCGCGCACGCGCTGCCGCATGCCCGCGTCAGCCTGTTCGACCGGCGCGAAGCCAAGCAGGACGTCAGCGCCGACCCGCGCACGCTGGCGCTGTCGCTGGGCAGCGTGCAGTTGCTGCAGCGCCTGGGCGCATGGCCTGAAGGCGCGGCGCAGCCGATCCGCGAGGTGCACGTTTCGCAACTGCCGCCGACGCTGCCGGCGCGTCTGCCGCCAGCCCTGCCCGAAGTGCGCATCCTTGCCGAAGAGGAAGGCGTGCCGATGCTCGGCGCGGTGCTGCGCTACGGCGAACTGGTGGCGCCGCTGCAGCAGGCCTGGATGGACGCTGCGCGCCAGGCGCCGCAGCGCCTGCACAGCCGCTTCGGCAGCACGGTGGCCGCGCTGAAGGCCCGAACTGGCGGGGTGGAGCTGGATGCCGGCATCGCCGAGCATTTCGACCTGGCCATCGTGGCCGAAGGCGGCGTGTTCGCGCAGCAGGCGCGCAAGGCGCTGGCTCGCGACTACGGCCAGACCGCCTGGGTCGGCACGGCCACGCTGCGCGGCGGTGCCGCGGGCCTGGCGGTGGAGCGCTTCACCCGACACGGCCCGTTGGCGTTGCTGCCGCTGCGCGATGCCACGCTTGCGGCCGGCCAACGCCGCGCCGCGCTGGTGTGGTGCGTCAATGCGGCCGACGACCCGGTGCGCGAACTCGACGCCGCGCAGCGCCAGGCCGTGCTCAACACGCTGCTGCCCGAGGTGGCCGGGCACATCACCGCACTTTCGGCGCTGAAGGACTTTGCGCTCGGCCTCAATGCCGAGCGCAGTCTCGTCGACGGGCGCAGCGTGCGCATCGGCAATGCCGCGCAGACGCTGCACCCGGTGGCCGGCCAGGGCCTGAACCTGGGCTTGCGCGATGCCTTCGAGCTGGTGCAGGTGCTGCGCCACGGCGCCGACATCGATGCCGCGCTGAAGCGCGTGGAATGGGCGCGCGCGGCCGACCGCTGGAGCATGATCGCCGCCACCGACTTCCTGGCGCGCAGCTTCACCTGGCAGATGCCGGGCCTGGCCGCGGCGCGCGGCCTGGGACTGGCTGCCTTGCAGGCGGCCGGCCCGCTGAAGTCGCTGCTGGCGCGGCAGATGATGTTCGGCTCGCGCTGAGGACCGGGTGCGCTGCGACGCCTGCGGCGCGCGCTTTGTCGGCCTGGCAGCGAGAAAGCAGTGCCATGACTTGCCCGGCCCGCTGCCACCGTGCCGGCCACCCGCCTGTGCACCTGAGCCAGCAGCAAGCCCTGCACCGTGCGCGCTGACGGCGGCTTGCCGCGGCGCCGCAACTGCAGCGTCTGCCGGTCCAGCGCGATGAAGGCGCCACCGGCCATCAATCCCGCGCTGCCGGGTACGGTGGCCTGAACCATCATGCCTGGCCGCATGACGCAGGCGGGGCGGACGCACGATGATGAAGCTCGGCACGCTGGCCAACGCAGGGACTGCCTGAACAGGCGGTCAGGACGGCGCGCCTCGCTGGGCTTCCAGCAAGTCGGCTGCCCGGCCACCGGATGAGACTGAAAGCGTCCATAGGGCGCACGGAGAGCGCTTTCTGCGGTCTGCAGGAGTCGTCTCCCAGGGCCCCTGGCTGCGGCGTGCTGTAAGCCTGCATGGACCACCTGCCACTCGCCCAGGGCAGGGTGTTCATGATGCGCGAACGGCTGGAGCTAGGCACCGACGAGATCTGCACTGAACCTAAATCCGGCAGTTGCCGGCTGCTGAACGCCTGTTGAGCCAGCACTGGCGAGGGCGGAGGCGGTCTTGGCACGCTCACCCGATGGGTGAAGCAAGACGCAAGGCGGTGGCGGCGCGCCGAGGGGCTGGCGAGGAGCCGGCCGAGCCGCAGGTGGTGGACGCGCTGGGCGGGCGCATGCACGTGCGCTGGGATGAGGGTGCGGCGGCCACGCCGCACGGCCAGCTGGTGTTCTTCGCGCAGTTCCTGGCGGCCACGGGCGTCTTCGAACGCTGGGTGTCGAGTTGCCCACTGGAGCACCGCAGCGGCAACGCGCCAGACAAGCGCGACGTGCTGGGCACGCTGATGCTGGGGCTGCTGGCTGGGCACCGGCGCTACGCGCACATCACCGCGCTGCGCGGGGATGCGGTGGCGGCTCAGGCGCTGGGCATGAACAAGGTCGTCAGCGAGGACGCGCTGCGCCGGGCGCTGGAGCGCATCGACGAGGCCGCGAGCGCGGCATGGATGCGCCCGAGCCTGATGCACTCGGTGCGCGAGGCGCTGGATCGGCCCTGGGTGCTGGACATCGACGCCAGCGTCAAGCCGCTGTATGGGCGGCAAGAGGGTGCCGAGATTGGCTACAACCCGTCCAAGCCCATGCGGCCCAGCCACGTGTTGCACACTTTCCTGGTCAGCAACCTGCGCCTGGTGCTGGAGGTGCAGGTGAGCTCGGGCAAGCAGCACACCAGCGCTCACGCCAAGGCGGCGCTGGGACGGCTGCTGGACGACCTCGGTGAGCGACGACCGGCGCTGGTGCGCGGCGACTCGGGCTACGGCAACGAGGGCATCCTGCTGGAACTGGAGCAGCGCAAGCAGCCGTATCTGCTGCGGCTGCGGCAGACGAAGAACGTGCAGCGCCTGGTGGCGCAGCAGTTCGCCCGCCAGGACTGGAGCCGGCCCGACAACCAGGGCTGCCAGATGGTGGAGGGGCAATTGCAACTGCACGGCTGGAGCGCCAAGCGTCGCGTGGTCATCGTGCGCCAGCGCATCCGCGGGGGCATCGCGCGCGAGCGGCGCGTGGACGGCAAGCAGTTGCGGCTGGATCTGGCGGGCCCGAGCGTGCATGAGGGCGAGCGGCTGTGGGAGTACGCGGTGCTGGTCACGGACGTGGCCTACCCGCTGGAGTCCGTCGGACAGCTCTACCGTGACCGCGCCGATGCGGAGAACGCTTTCGACGAGCTGAAGAACCAGTGGGGCCTGGGCGGCTTCACCACACAGGACATCAACCGCTGCCAGACCGTGGCCCGGGCCTGCGCACTGGTCTACAACTGGTGGAGTTGGTACTGCCGAGCCGCGCACCCTACGGGTCGGCTGGAGGCCATCACCAGCCGACCGCTGCTGCTGGCAGCGGTGGGCAAGGCCGCCAGCCACGCCAACCAGACGACGCTGTACCTGACGCCGCTACACGGGCGAGCCAGCGTGCTTCGCAAGCTGATCGCCAACATTGGCATGGCCTTGCAGCACGTCAAGACTGCTGCGGAGCAGTTCAATGAGCCGGACCGCTGGGGCTGCCTGCTGCGCTACATCAGCGACCAGATTGCACCCGTCATCGGGCCACCGAAGCCACACACGACCCTGTCGGCGACGGGATGGCTGCCGGATTTAGG
>JBEIHU010000258.1:0-5252 GCA_040381175.1 Burkholderiaceae bacterium | reverse complement strand
TCTTGCTGCGGTCGATGTGGCCGGCCACGGTCCACACCGGGCCGGCGATTTTCTGCCCCGGCGCGATCGACTTGATGGACGGCGGCAGCACGATGTGCTCGTGGCCCATGCCGCGCAGTACGTCGTGCACGGCGCCGCTGTAGCAGGCGGCCAGGCGTTGGGTCAGCGGGGTGTCGCTCATTGCGTGTCTCCTCGGGAAGATCATGCCAGGGCCGGCGCGGCCCACCAGTCGCCGTCGAAGCGGTGCTGCAGGAAGTCGATGAAGCCCAGCACCTTGGTCGGCACCAGCCGCGGCGAGGTGTAGACCGCGTGGATCTCCTGTGAAGGCAGCGTCCATGCGGTGAGCAGCGGCTGCAGCACGCCGTCGCGCACCGAGTCGTGCGCCACGTACCAGGGCAGCGCGGCCAGGCCCAGCCCGGCGCGGGCGGCGTCCAGCAGTGCCGACAGGTTGTTGCTGCGCAGCGGGCCTTGCACCGGAATCATCAACGACTCGCCGTCGGCGCCGGCGAAGTGCCAGCGCTCGTCGCCCTGCACGCTGCTGTAGATCAGCGCATCGTGATCGGTCAGCGCCTGCGGCGTGGCCGGCGTGCCGCGGCGCTTCAGGTACGCGGCCGAGGCCACCAGCACCCAGGGGTTGACGCCCAGGTAACGTGCGCCCAGCGACGAATCGGCCAGCCGGCCCATGCGGATGGCCAGGTCGATGCCCTGCTCGACCAGGTTGACGTAGCGGTCCTCGAAGCTCAGGTCGATCTGCAGCCCCGGGTGCTGCTGCATGAAGCGCAGCACCAGCGGCGTCAGCACACGCCGCCCGAAGGCCACCGAGCTGTTGATGCGCAGCGTGCCCTGTACGCGCGACTGCATCAGCGCGGCCAGGTTGTCGGCGTCTTCCAGCTCGCGCACGATGGCCTTGGCCTTGTCATAGTAGGCAGCGCCCACCTCGGTGGGCGTGACGCCGCGCGTGCTGCGGTGGAACAGCCGCGCGCCCAAGCGCGCCTCGAGCGCCGCCACGTGCGTGGTGGCGGTAGGCTGGGTCAGCCCCAGGTCGGCCGAGGCGCGGCTGAAGCTGCCGGTCTCGACCACGCGGATGAAGAGCCTCAGGCCCGCCAGCGTGTCCATGCGCCGCACTGTAGCGGTGTGGCGGGATGACCGCTGCATTAAGCTCGCGTGATGCACTACGACACCGACAAGCGCGACCACGGCCTGCCGCACGACCCCTTCAAGGCCCTGGTGGTGCCGCGGCCGATCGGCTGGGTCTCGACGCTGGACAAGCAGGGCCGCGCCAACCTGGCGCCCTACAGCTTTTTCAACGCGGTGAGCGACCGCCCCCCGATGCTGATGTTCAGCAGCGGCGGCACCAAGGACAGCCTGCGCAACATCCTCGACACGGGCGAGTTCACCTGCTCCATCGCCACCTGGGCGCTGCGCGAGCCGATGAACCTGAGCTCCGCACCGGTGGCCCCAGGCGTGGACGAGTTCCAGATCGCCGGGCTGACGAAGGCGGCCTCGCGCCGCGTCGGCCCGCCGCGCGTGGCCGAATCGCCCGCCGCCTTCGAATGCAGGCTGTGGCAGGCGCTGCCGCTGCCGCCGGCCAGGCCGGGCGGGCCGCCGGCGTACACGCTGGTGATCGGCACCGTGGTGGCGGTGTACATCGACGATGCGTACATCCACGACGGCCGCGTCGACAGCGCCGCGATGCGCCCACTGGCCCGCCTCGGCTACATGGACTACGCCAGCTATGGGCCCGAGCAGGTGTTGCAGATGGACCGGCCGCTGGCCAGCGAGGACGGGCAGCGTGCGGTGCTGCCCTCCGGCCCCTGGGATGGCGTCTACCGATAGGAGATTGCATGCATACGGCACTGGACATCGGCTTCGTCGGTCTGGGCGTGATGGGCACGCCGATGGCCGGCCACCTGGCGCGCGCCGGCCACCGTCTGCGCTTGCACGATGCGCGGCCCGGCGTGGCCGCGACGCTGGCCCGAACGCTGGGCGGCGAAGCGCGCGCCTTCGATGCGCCGGCGGCGCTGGCCGAGGGCAGCGACATCGTCATCACCATGCTGCCCAACGGGCAGGTGGTGCAGCAGGTGGCTTTGGGCGAACAGGGCCTGCTGCAAGGCCTGAAGCCCGGTGCGCTGCTGCTCGACACCTCGTCCGCGGAGCCCTGGCTGACCAAGCAAACGGCCGCCGCGCTGGCCGAGCGCGGCGTGTCCATGGTCGATGCGCCGGTGTCCGGCGCGCAGTGGGGTGCCGAAGCCGCGGAGCTGGTGTTCATGGTCGGCGGCAGCGCGGCCGATGTGCAACGCGTACAGCCGCTGCTGCAGCGCATGGGCCGCGCGGTGCACCACGTGGGGCCGCTGGGGGCCGGCCACATGATGAAGTGCATCAACAACCTGATCACCTCGATGACCTTCAGCGCCACGATGGAAGGGCTGACGCTGGGCAAGCGCGTGGGCCTGGACCCGGCGGCGATGGTGGCCGTGCTGAACGAATCCACCGGCGGCTCGTGGATCACCAAGAACCACATCGCGCAGCGCGTCATCAGCCGCAGCTTCGACGACCCCTTCAAGCTGGAGCTGATGCTCAAGGACATCGGCATTGCCCTGGGCCTGGCGCAGGACGCGCAGCTGCCGATGCCCTTGTCCGGCCTGGGCCAGCAGCTGTGGCGGGCGGCGAACCTGGCGGCCGGGCCGGGCGCCAGCGTCAGCGCGCTGGCGCGCTGGGTGGAGCAGCAGGCCGGCGTGGACGTGACGCCGGGCGCGGAGGGAAACGCATCATGAGCGCGCCGGGCCGCCCCCAGGCGATCATCCGGGAGCGCGCAGCGCGGAGGGCAGTCCAATGAGTCCGGAAGAACAGCTGGCCCACTTCGTCTGCACGCTGCGCCCGGGCGACGTGCCGCCCGAGGCGCAGCGCATCGTTCGCCTGGTCGGCATGGCCGCCATCGGCGCGGGCATCGCCGGCGCCGGCGAAGACGGCATCGAAGCCTTGCGCGCTTTGCTGGTGGAGCGCGGCGGCGCGCCACAGGCCACCAGCCTGGTGTTCGGCGACAAGCTGCCCGCGGCCAGCGCGGCGCAACTGAACGGCACGATGTGCCGCGCGCTGGACTACTGCGACGCGATGGCGCCGGGCATCCACATCGGCTCGTCGCTGTTCCCGGCGGCGCTGGCCGCGGCCGAAGCGGCCGGCGGCTGCAGCGGCGCGGAGTTCCTGGCCGCGCTGGCGGCCGGCGCCGAGCTGGGCTCACGCTTCAACCTGGGCGAATCGCAGTACGACGGCTTCGACCCGACCGGCATCGCGGTGGTGTTCGCGCCCACCGCGGCGGCGGCGCGCATCCTGAAGCTGACGCCGCGGCAGACGCTGCACGCGCTGGCGCTGGCCTTCAACCGCTGCGGCGGCAGCTTCCAGAGCAACATCGACGGCTCGCTGGCGGTGCGCGCGATCCAGGGCTGGGTGGCCGAGACCGGCGTGGTCTGCGCGCAGATGGCGCAGCGCGGCTTCACCGGGCCGCACCAGTTCCTGACCGGCCTGTATGGCTACGGCCACCTGTACGGCCGCGGCCGGCTCGACGCTCAGGCGCTGGTGGCCGGGCTGGGCCGCGAGTGGCGGCTGCTGAGGATGATGTTCAAGAAGTACCCGAGCTGCGGCGCCACCCAGGGCATGACCGAGCTGGTGCTGCAGGCGGTGCACGAGCTGGACCTGCGGCCGCAGTAGGTGGCGTCGGTGCTGGTGCGCCAGCCGCCGTACTCCTTCAAGCTGGTGGGCCAGCCCTGGCGCATCGGCGAGAACCCGCGCGTCGATGCGCAGTTCAGCGCGCAGTACTGCGTGGCCAATGCCATCGTGCGGCGCAGCTCGAAGCTGGCGCACTTCCGGCCCGAGAACATCGTCGACGCACAGGTCCAGCAGCTGATCCCGCGCGTGCGCATCGAGGGTGTGGCGGACATGAACTCGCGCGGCCACACCGCGGTGGACGTGAGGATCCAGACCACCGAGGGGCAGGTGTTCGAACGCGGCCTGGACATCGCGCCGGGATTCCCGGGCAACGACCTGAGCGATGCGCAGCAGCGCTCGCGCTTCGACGACTGCATGGCCTATGCGCCGCGGGCGCTGCCTCGGGCAGCGCAGTTCCTGGACGCTCTGCAGCACCTGGACCGGGCGGCAGACGCACAGGCACTGGCCCGTTTGCTGGTTGCCTGATGCGCAGTCGTGCCTTCGTGCCGGAATCCGCTGGCCGTTCACGGCCGCGCATTGCCGTCGTTGCGCCTGGCACGTGTGCTTCGCGCAGGCGTTCGTTTCGCGCACCGCCAACGTCGCCAGGGCCGCGGGCGAGCCGCCGCCGGGGCTTCTCAAGCGGGTGCCGAAGGACACAGGGCTTGCGGCCGCGCGCGGCGCGCCCGGTGGACCAGGGCCGGTTCACACTGCGCAGGCGGGCGCGAACAGGCCCGTCGCAGCTGTTCTAGCGCAGCCGACGCAGTCCGCGCAGCGGGTTCTGCGGCGGGCCGCCAGACCAAGCACCGCAGGGGACTCCAACCGCAGGGCGGGCTTCGCGCCCGAGGCCCTGACGGCGACCAGCCTGCGGCCTTGCTCCAGACGCCGAACGATCGCATTCAGCGCCGGCAGCGGCCATGCGCCGAGGGCGCACACAGCCGCCATGGAATCGAAAACCCCAGCCTGTCAGAAGCGCTCCGGCCGCAGCACCTGCACGTCGGCGAACCACAGCGCCACGCTGTAGTGCGCCGCATAGGTGGCCAGCACGTGTTCGGCAATGGCATCGGCCACACCGGGGTCGCAGATCACCTTCAGCTCGATGGTGCGGTCGGCCTCCCAGGCTCCCTCGCGCACGCCTTCCAGGCTGGCGCCGTGCACCTCGGTCACCGTCCAGCCCTGCGCGCCGCGCTCGCGCACGTCGCGCACCAGCGGTTTCTCCAGCACGCCCTCGGCATTGATGACCAGCAAGGTCTTCGTGTGCTTCCTCATGCAGTGATCCTTCGCGCGAGCTCGATGTACAGCGGTATGCCGATGACGATGTTGAAGGGGAAGGTGATGCCCAGTGCGGCGGTGATCGACAGCGCCGCATTGGCCTGCGGCACCGCGATGCGCATCGCGGTGGGCGCGGCAATGTAACTGGCGCTAGCCGCCAGCGTGGCCAGCAGCGCGATGCCGCCGGTGCTCAGACCCAGGGCCAGGCCGGTGGCCGCGCCTGCCAGCGCCAGCAGCGGCGGCACGGCCAGGCCGATGACCAGCACCGCCGGCCCGAAACG
>JBEIHU010000257.1:0-5277 GCA_040381175.1 Burkholderiaceae bacterium | reverse complement strand
GCGTCGACCCGGTGCGCTGGTGGCTGCGTTCGGGGCTGCTGGCCGCGCTGGCCGCGTGGGGCGTGTGGCTGATCGGGCTGGACTACCGCAGCGGCGAGATCGGCGCGTCCTTTCTGCATGGGCCGCTGCTGCTGTTCCACGAGGCCGGCCATGTCGTCTTCAGCCCTTTAGGCGAATGGCTGATGTTCCTCGGCGGCACGCTGGGCCAGCTGCTGTTGCCGGCGATCATCATCGCCGCCTTCCTGTGGAAGAACCGCGACCCCTTCGGCGCGGCCGTCGGCTTGTGGCTGCTGGGCGTGTCGCTGCTCGACGTGGCGCCGTACATGTACGACGCGCTCGATCCGCAGCTGGTGCTGCTGTCGGGCCATGTGGGCGAGGCCGGCGGCCACGACTGGATCCACCTGTTCGAATCCCTGGGCCTGCGGCCGCGTGCGCAGGCCATCGGCGCGCTGACGCACAAGATCGGCGCGCTGGTGCTGCTGCTGGCACTGGCCTGGGCGGCGTGGCTGCTGGCGCTGCAGCGCCGGCGCATCGGCGCGGGGGAGGGGCTGCACAAGGAGTGATGCCGCCACGCGCAGGCCCCAAATCGGGCGGCGGCGCTGGCACGATGGCGGCAGCCGCGGTGGCGACCCGCGCTCACCCGGCAGCGCGGCCGCCGCGGCTACTTTGCCGCCGCAGGGCGCAGCAGCACCAGCGACAGCGCGACGGCACAGCAGATCATCGCCGCCCATTGCGTCGGGCCCAGCGGCTCGCCATGCACCAGCGCGCCGGAGACCATGGCCACCATCGGCACCATGATCGACGACAGACCGGCCACGTTGACCGGCAGCATGCCGACGATCGAGAACCAGGCGACGTTGCCCACGCTCATCGGCACCAGCGCGATGTACGCCACGACGACGATGGTCTGCCACGAGGGCATGAACCACTGCCCGTCGCCGAACCACAGCGCGCCCAGCGTGGTGGGCCCGGCGGTGATCAGCAGTTGCCAGCCGGTGAGCACGGTGGCCGGCACGAGCACCTGCCGGCGCTTCAGGATCAGCGTGCCGATGGCCCAGCCCAGGCCGGCCGACAGGCCCAGCGCAAAACCGGCCGGCGCGCTGGCATAGGCGCGCAGGCTGGGCACCATCAGCAGGCCCACCGCGGCGCCGCCGAACAACAGGCCCAGCAGCATGCGGCCGCTGAGCCGCTCGCGCAGCACGGCCCAGGAGATCAGCGCCGACCACAGCGGCATCGTGAAACCCAGCACCGAGGCCTGGCCCGACGGGATCAGGATCGCCGAGTAGGTGCTGGCGATATTCCAGTACACCAGGTAGAAGAAGGTGGCGACTACGATGGTCGGCCAGTATTCGCGCGGGATGGCCAGCGACTGGCCGCGCGCGCGCCACTGCCAGCAGCGTGACGCCGGCCAGCACCACGGCCACGGCACGAAAGGTCCACACGGAGATTTCGCGCACCGCAAAGGCGAACAACGGCCAGTTGGTGCCCCACACCAGTGTCAGCACCACCAGCAGGAACAGCGCGCGCGGCGGGACAGCCGGGGAGGCCATGGGTTCAGTGCAAGCAACGCGGCGACACGGGCCGCGCGGCCTCAGTGCCGCGCATCCAGCAACCGGGCCAGGTGAGCGGCCACCGCCTCGGGCTTTTCCAGCGGAGTCCAGTGGCCGGCGTCCTCGACGACGTGCAGCCGCGCACCGGGTATCAGCTCGGCCGCCTCGCGCGACAGCGCCAGCGGGGTGATCTGGTCGACGCGGCCGCACAGCACGGCCACCGGCATCTGCAGCCGGGCCAGCATCGGCCGGTGGTCGGCACGGCCGATGATGGCGCGGATCTGGCCCATTGCGGCCTCGGCGCCCACGTCGCGCATGATGTGCTGGCAGCGCAGCATCAGCATCACGTCGGACAGCCTGTCCGAATGCACGCCGCGGCGCAGCAGCGTCATCGCGGTGGCGCCGAAGTCGCTTTGCAGCCCGGCCATCAGCGCCTCGCGCACGGGGATGTTTTCGGGCGGCTCGGGCCGGCAGCTGGTGTCCACCAGTGCCAGAGCGGCCACCGGCCGCGGCGCGTCGGCCAGCATCTGCAGCGCCACGTAGCCGCCCATCGAGAAGCCGGCCAGCACCAGGGGTACGTCTTCGGGCACCTGCGACAGCTCGGCCCAGGCGTCGCGTGACATCTGCGCCATGCTGTCCTGGCGACGCAGGTTGGGTATGACGATGTCGGCGCGGCCACCCAGCCGCGTGGCCACCGGTTCCCAGACGCGCTCGTCGTTCAGCAGGCCGTGCAGCAGCACCAGGGTGGGCTTCATGCGGGGCGGCGCTCCCATTGCAGGCGGTGGTGGCGGGCCACGGTGCTGCCCGGCAGCGTGTCCGAGGCCGACAGCGTGAGCCGGCCCTCGGCATCGAAGTGCATGTCGCGCACCTGCTCGCTGCCGACAAAATTGGGGTTCAGCGACATCGTCACCTGGTGCAGCACCTGCGGCCGGCCCTCGTGCACGCGCAGCATGTAGCGGCCGGCGTACTGAAAGTAGCTCTCGAACGCCGCCAGCGCCTCGGCGCTGGGCAGCTTGCGCATGCTTTCGGACGACAGCCGCGGCCGGCCGGTGCGCGCGATGCAGGCACTCATCCAGCCGTCGGCGGTGTACTGGATCAGGCCTACCGCGTCGGCGCCGTAGGGCAGCGTGGGCGCGCGGCCGTCGCCGTAGGTGATGTCCCAGCGCCGCAGGTGCCAGGTGCCGAGCAGGGGGTTGTGCGGTGCGGGGGTCATGGGCGCGGGGCAAGGCAGCGGTGGACTCTAGGCGAACCCCCGGCCGCGGACAAGCGGGCTTGCCCCTTCACCAACGCGACAGCGGTGCGGCGAGCACATCATGCAAACTCGGCCTTTGGCCGCAGCACGCGGCGGGCACACAAGGACGAGAGACATGGGACCGTTGAAGGGACTTCGCGTCATCGAACTGGCCGGCATCGGCCCCGGGCCGTTCTGCGCGATGCTGCTGGCCGACATGGGCGCCGACGTCGTGCGCGTCGACCGCACCGAGGCCAGCGGCCTGGGCGTGCCGATGGACAAGCGCTACGAGATCAATGGCCGCAACCGCCGCTCGGTGGCGCTGGACCTGAAGTCGCCCGCCGGGCGCGACGCGGTCAAGCGGCTGGTGGCCGGCGCCGACGTGCTGATCGAAGGCTTCCGCCCTGGCGTGGCCGAGCGCCTGGGCCTGGGCCCGGCCGACTGCCACGCGATCAATCCGCGCCTGGTCTACGGCCGCATGACCGGCTTCGGCCAGAGCGGGCCGATGTCGCAGGCCGCCGGCCACGACCTGAACTACATCGCGCTGACCGGGGCGCTGCATGCCATCGGCCCCGCGGGCGGCAAGCCGGTGCCGCCGCTGAACCTGGTGGGCGACTACGGCGGCGGCGCGCTGTACCTGGCGATGGGGCTGCTGGCCGCTTTGCACGAGCGCACGCAGTCCGGCCGCGGCCAGGTGGTGGATGCGGCGATGGTCGACGGCGCGGCCTCGCTGGCCTCGATCTTCTACGGCATGACGGCCAGCGGCCGCTGGAGCGCCAAGCGCGGCGACAACCTGCTCGACGGCGGCGCGCCCTTCTACGACACCTACGAGACGGCGGACGGCAAGTACGTGTCGATCGGCGCGCTGGAGCCCAAGTTCTTTGCCGAGATGGCCGGGCGCATCGGCCTGGACGCGCGCTTCATCAAGGGCCAGTACGACCGCAAGCTGTGGCCCGAGCTTCGCGCCGAGATGACGCGCATCCTGCGCGGCAAGACGCGCGACGAATGGTGCACCGTGCTCGAGGGCAGCGACGCCTGCTTCGCGCCGGTGCTCGGCATCGAGGAGGCGCCGCGCCATCCGCATGCGCAGGCCCGCGGCGCCTTCATCGAGGTGGACGGCATCGTGCAGCCCGGCCCGGCGCCGCGTTTCGACCGCACCCCCAGCGGCACGGTGAAGCCGGCGCCGGCGGTCGGCGCGCACACCGACGCGGTGCTGGCCGAGGCCGGCTACAGCGCCGAGGAGATCGCGGCGCTGCGCCAGGCCGGCGCGGCGCAGCAGGCGTGAGCGCGCCCGGGCTGCCGATGAGCGCGTCCCGCGCCGGCAACATCCGGCCGGCGGCATCGGTGCTGGTGCTGCGGGACTCCCCTGCAGGCGTCCAGTTGCTGCTGATGCGCCGGCCCGAGCGCGACAACGACTTCCGCAGCGGCGCCTGCGTCTTCCCCGGAGGCGTGCTCGATGCCGGCGATGCCGCCGCGGCGCCCTGGTGCGTCGGCCTGGACGACGCCGAGGCCAGCCGCCGGCTGGGCCTGGCCGAAGGCGGGCTGGCCTACTTCGTCGCCGCACTGCGCGAATGCTTCGAGGAAGTGGGCCTGCTCTTCGTCTGCGGCCCGGCGGGCGAGGCGGTGGACCTGGGAGCGCATGCCGAGGCGCTGCGCGACTGGCGCCACCGCCTGCACGGCGGCCAGGCCACGCTGCTGGCGCTGTGCCAGGCCTTCGACTGGCGGCTGGACCTGCGCGAGATGGCCTACTTCAGCCACTGGCTGACGCCGGTGCTGCGGCCCAAGCGCTTCGACACCCGCTTCTTCGTGCGCCTGGCGCCGCCGGGGCAGGAAGCGATGCCCGACTTCGGCGAGGCGCTGGAGCTGATGTGGCTGACGCCCGACGAGGCGCTGGACCCGCAGCGCGCGCTGAAGCTGCTGGCCGTCACCCAGCGCACGCTGGCCGACATGCGCGGCTTCGCCAGCGCGCGCGCCGCCTACGAGCATGCCCGCGCGCTGCGCGGCGTGGCCTTGCACTTCCCGCGGCCGGCGCAGGGGCGCGACGGGCTGCAGCTGATCATCGAGGACCACCCGGCCTACGACGAGATCGCCCACCTCGACCCGGACGGCCGCGGCGACCTGCGCTGCGTGCGGCGGCCGGGGGATGTGACGCCGCTGTCGCCGCGGCTGTGGCGCGTGGCCGGCGAGCGCGGCAATGCCTACCTGGCGGCCGATCCGGCCACGGGCGAGGCCGCGTTGCTGGACGCCGACCCGGCCGATGCCGCGCAACGCCAGGCCTTGCAGGGGCTGGCCGACGGCCGCCGGCTGTGCTGGTGCGGCGTCACCACGGTGGGGGATGCACCCGACCCGGCATTGCTGGCACACTGGACGGGTTCCGTGGCCGCCAGCGCGGGGCAGCTGCTGCGCCTGGGTCCGCAGACCTCGCTGCGGGCGCTGCCCCGGCCCGACGGCAGCCGCACCTGGCTGCTGGTGGAAGACGGCATCGCCCTGGTTCCG
>JBEIHU010000256.1:0-5289 GCA_040381175.1 Burkholderiaceae bacterium | reverse complement strand
GGGGCTGGCCGGCGCCGGCGCGTTGGCCAGCAGCAGCAGGTCCGCCTCGGCGCTGAGCCGGATGGCGGTCTCGCCCAGGCTGCCGCGCATCACGCGCAGCGACCACCCCACCGCGTTGCGCAGCGCGATGCGCCCGGCCATGTCGCGAAGCCGCGCGGCGTGCGCGCGAAACCCCTGCTCCACGTCATCCGGCTCCAGCGTCCGCCACTGCATCGCGCTGGCCGGCAGCACCTGTGTGAATGGCAGCGCGGCGGCCACGAGGCAGCGTGGGTTCTCGACATAGACGACCGACAGCTCGCGCTGCCAGGCGCGCGCCAGCGCCGACGACAGCTCCAGCAGCGTCGCACCTGCACCGGCGTCGTCCAGCACGGCCAGGACCGGCGCCGCGCTCACGGACTGCCCCGCTCGACCGACCGCCGGGCCCCGCGTGCGCCGCGGCGCAGGCCGCGCTGCCCGAAGCGCGGCTCGCCCCGACGCAAGGACGAATACTCGCGCAGCCGCTGTGCAATGCGGCCATTGATGCTGTCCCCCGTGGGCCAGCTTGTGTCGCCGGCCGGCAGCCCCGTGAACAGCTCCAGCGCATCGTCCACCGTGGCCACCGCATGCAGCGTGAAGCGGCCCGCCGCCACGGCCTGGACAACGTCGTCGCGCAGCATCAGCATTGCGGCATTGCTGTGCGGCAGCACGGTGCCGTGCGTGCCGTCCAGGCCGCGGGCGGCGCACAGGGCGAAGAAGCCCTCGACCTTCTCGTTCACCGCGCCCACCGCCTGCACGTTACCGAACTGGTCGACTGAGCCGGTGACCGCCAGGTTCTGGCGCAGCGGCACGTCGGCGATCGAACTCAGCAGCGCCAGCAACTCGGCCAGCGAGGCGCTGTCGCCTTCGACCAGGCCATAGGTCTGCTCGAACACCAGGCTGCCGATGATGGCGTGTGGCTGGAAGCGCGAATAGCGCGCCGCCAGGAAGGACGACAGGATCAGCACGCCCTTGGCATGCACCGGCCCGCCCATGCGCGTCTCGCGCTGGATGTCGACCACCTGGCCGTCGCCGAGCCGCGTGGTCGCGGTGATGCGGGAAGGCGCACCGAAGGTTTCGCCGCCGGCCTCGTAGGCCGCCAGGCCGTTGATCTGGCCGACCGCCGCGCCCCGCGTGGCAATGGACAGGACGTCGCGCAGCATTGCCTGGCGCAAGCGCTCGTCGACACGGCCGGCGCGCTCGCGACGTGCGGCGATGGCGGCGCCGATCTCGGCCGCGTCGAGCCGGGTGCGCTGCGCCGCGCGCGCCAGGTGGTCGGCCTCGTTCGCCACGTCGAGCAGCCGCCGGATGCTGGCGCTGATGCGGGTGGCGTCGCCGCTGCAGCGCGCGCCGTGGTCGACCAGCCGCGCCAGCGCCGCAGCCGTGGGCGGCAGCAGCCCGGCGCCGTGCATCTGCCCGGCCAGCGTGCGCGCCAGCGCCTGCTGCGTGGCGGGCTCGCGCGGCAGGTCGTCGCCCAGGTCGGCGACCACGCGGAACAGCTTGTCGAACTCCGGGTCCCAGGCCTGCAGAGCCTGGCACAGGCCGCGTTCGCCGACCAGCACCACTTTCAGCTCCAGCGGGATTGGCTGCGGCTCGAGCTGGATGGTCGACACCAGGCTGAACATCTCGGCCATCGACTCGATGCGGATCTCGTGCGCCAGCAGCGCGCGCTTCAGCGCGTTCCAGGCAAAGGGCTGGGTCAGCAGCTTGACGGCGTCGACCAGCAGGTAGCCGCCGTTGGCGCGGTGCAGCAGCCCGGCCTTCACGTGGCGGAAGTCGGTGACCAGCATGCCGAAGTGCGCCACGTGGTCGACCCGTCCCACCAGGTTCTGGTAGGAGGGCAGGTCGGCATCGACCACCGGCGCACCGTCGTCGCCGCCGGCATCCACCAGCAGGTTGACCTCGTAGCGGCCGAGCTCAGCGGCCTGCGCGGCAGCCGCATTGGCGTCGGCATCCTCGCGGGTACGGAAGGCGTCGGCGTTGTCGATGACCGCGGCGCGCACCGCTTCCAGGTACGCCACCACCTCGGCCAGCCCGGCATAGCGCGCCACGGTCTCGTCGACCGCATGGTCCACCGCCAACTGGGTGGTCGAACGGTTCAGGCTGCGCAGCCGGTCGGCATGCTCCTTGCGCAGCCGCATCGATTCGCGCAGCACCTGCACCAGCTTGTCCTGCAGTGCCTGCACCGCCTTCTGCAGTTGCTCGCGCTCGGCCTGCGGCAGCGCCTCGAAGTCCTGCGGCGACATGACCTCGCTGCCCTTGCGCGGCGCGAAGGTGAAGCCCACCGGCGTGCGCAGCATCACCAAGCCCTGGGCCTGGGCCTCGGCACTGACGGCCAGAAGCGCACGCTCGGCGCGTTCCTTGAAGTCGGTGTTCAGGCGCTCCAGCTCGGCGGCGTATTCCTCGGAGTCGAAGGCGGCCGGAATGGTGCTGCGCAGTTCCTGCACCAGCGCGCGCATGTCGGAGCGCAACTGCGCGCCACGGCCGGGGGCCAGCCGCAGCGCGAGCGGCTGATACGGCGTCTCGAAGTTGTTCACGTACACCCAGTCCGACCGATGCACGCCGTCGGCCGCGACATGCGCGTCGATGGCGCGGCGCACCAGGCTGCGCTTGCCCGAGCCCGCCGGCCCCATCACGTACAGGTGATAGCCGGCATGGCGCATGGCGATGCCGAACTCGACCGCGGCGCGCGCACGGTCCTGGCCAACGATTTCCGGCGGCGCGTCGTCATCGGCGAGCTGAAGTGTCGCCGCGTCGCACCGCGTGGCCAGTTCGCCGGGCAGCAGCTTGCGCGCGGCCATGGGCTGTCTCCTTACAAAAGGCCGCTACCCGCGGGCGGCCACGCCGAACCTACCTCGGACGATGCTAGGTTCGGCCAGGCGTTGCCAGTTGATCTGCGTCAAGGGCGCCGCGGCCGGGCGTGGCCTGCATCGACAGGCTGCGCGTCGCCGCCGGCAGCACTGCGGCATGGGCGCGCAGCACCCCGTCCAGCGCCGCCACGAACAGCTCCAGCTCGGCGTCGCCGAAGGGCAGCGACAGCGCGATGAAGCCGCGACGCGCCATGAACACGCCGCGCTCCAGCAAGCCGAAGTAAAGCAGGTCCTTGACGCGCGGGTCGACGCCCGCCAGGTCGGCGTGGCAGCGCAGCGGCCGGTCGGTGCCATGCAGAGTCATCAGCGAGCCCAGGCCGGTGCACTGCAGCGCCAGGCCGCGTTCGCGGAACAGCGCGTTGCAGCGCTCGCGCAGTCGTTCGCCGCGGCGGTTGAGCGCGTCGGCAGCGGCCGGCGTCCACAGCTCGCGCAGCCCGGCCAGTCCGGCGGCCATGCTCAGCACGTTGTTGTTGAAGGTGCCGGCGTGGCCGAGCGCGTCGGCGCGGCGCGGGTCGAAGCGCTGCATCAGCTCGCGCCTGCCGCCAAAGGCGCCGAAGGACAGGCCGCCGCCGAAGTACTTGCCCAGCGTCGTCAGGTCGGGCACCAGGCCCAGCTGCGACTGGCGCCCGCCGAGGGCCAGGCGCGAGGTCATCACCTCGTCGAACACCAGCAGCGCGCCGCAATCGTCGGCCAGGCGGCGCAGCCCGCGCAGGAATTCGCCGCTGCCGGCAATGCAGCCGCCCGAGCCGAGCATCGGTTCGACCAGGATGGCGGCGATCTGGTCGCCGTCGCGCTGGACGTGTTCGGCGGCGGCGTCCAGGTCGTTGTAGGGCGCGCGCAGCCAGTCGTGCGGCACGTTCACCGAACCCGCCGCGCCGCCAAAGGACAGCACGCCTCCGTGGTAGGCGCCGTCGAACACCAGCACCTTGCGCCGGCCGGTGTGGGCCACGGCGGTGGCCAGCGCCAGCAGGTTGGCCTCGGTGCCGCTGTTGGTGAAGCGCAGCAGCTGCATCGAAGGGAAACGGCGCACCAGCTCGCGCGCCAGCTCCACCTCGCGATACGTGTGCGACGACAGACTGATGCCGCTGTCGAGTGCGGCGACGATGGCGTCGCGGATCGGCGCGGCCGAATGGCCATAGAGCCCGGCGGTGAACTCGCCCAGCGCGTCGAGCAGCCTGTGGCCGTCGGCGTCCCACAGCCAGCAGCCTTCGCCGCGCACCATGACGGGCGGGAAGGGCGACTGGAACAGCACGCTGCGCGTGTTGCCGCCGGGCAGCACCGCCGTGGCCTGCTCGAACTGTGCTGCGCTGGCCGGGTTGCGCTGGCAGTAGCGCTCGACGGCGGCCGCCAGCGCCTGGTCCAGGCCAGCAGAAGGCGGAGTCGGGGTCGGCTGGGTCGTCATGGTCGTTCCTGAAGCGCGATGCACAAGCATAGGCCCCGGATTCGATGCCTGCAGCCCCGACCTGACGCCCAGTCTTGCGCGGCAACTTGATGGGGAGGGCGGGCGCGGGCCAACTCGCCAAGCGTTGGCCGCAGCGGAGCCTGGGTCGGCTGAGGGCGGCAATGCAGCGGTTGCGGCCGGTCGATCCGGCGAGGCGAACTCACGCTGACCAGCCAACAAGCCGACCTTCAGCGAAGCGGCCGGCGACACGACGAATGTCAGCGAAGCGTTGAGCAGCAGCCATCAGCGCTGCCACGTTGCCGGCCCGCCGTGAACGACCGGTCCACTTCAGGTCGGCCGACTCGACCCGACCCATCGGCGACACTCGCGTTCCTGAACTCGCCGCCCCGAAGCGGTCGGTCATACGTGTACCGACAGCCCCGAAGGTGGCCTCATCGGAGGTGCGTGTCGTCTCGATGACGGTACCGCTGCGGCGGCCGCAACCTGTGCCTGCGCCTGCATCGGCGCCACACCACGGGCGCCTGATCGATCCTTGACTGGGCACGGAAGGTCTAGAACCGCCATTCGTCCAGCGCTACACGCACCTCGAGCCTTAGGCTCACGTTGTCGTACAAGTGTCGAGGGTTGCCAGCATGGGCCCCGGCACTTCGCCGCGGCGGCCCAGGTGGTGCGGATGGGTGCGTGAACGGCCCGAGTCACAGGTGCGGCCACTACTGATCTCGTCCACCGTCCGAGCGTCGTCATTGTTGCGGGCGTTGCGGTGCCGGCCGTTTGCGCCGTCAACCTGGGACATGCTGGCTGCAGCGCTGGGCATCGATTGGGTGGCCGGCTTCACGAAACCGCGCCGCAGCCGCAGCAAACCGCGCCAGCGCATCGGCACTGTCACCGCGCGCCGCCGCGATGTGCCCGCGCACCTCGTCGTGCGCGGCGTACCAGGCCGGCAGGCGCATCACCACGTTGGCCAGGTAGGCGCACTGTTCGTCATGCTTGTCGGCCAATTCC
>JBEIHU010000255.1:0-5333 GCA_040381175.1 Burkholderiaceae bacterium | reverse complement strand
CTGGCTGGTGCCCGATTCGGATTGCTCGGATTGCGGTGCCAGCGCCTGGGAAATGGCCGCAGGCTGCCCGGCCGGCGCCTTGTCCATCGCGCGGGGACCGATCAGCGCCGCGCGCTGGCGCAGATAGGCCGGCGCGAGCAGGCTGTTCCAGTCGCCGGCCGGCGCGGCGATGAATGCCGGGTCGGCGACATGCAGCGCACGATCGGCAAAGGCCAGGCGCGAGGCTTCGGTATAGATGTGCAGCCAGGCTGCGCCCGGGATGCCGCTGGCCAGCGGCTGCGCCGGCACCGCAGCGACCTGCAGCAGGCCAAGGATCTGCATCATGGCCAGATGGCCGGACGAAGGCGGCGGCATGCCGCAGATGCGGTAGCGTACCGTCCAGTCGGTGCATAGCGGCGTGCGCTCGATGCTGCGATAGCCGGCCAGGTCGGCCAGGCCCAGCCGCCCGGGCGCGGCGGCATGGCCCTGCACCCGCTGCACGATGTCCTGCGCCAGTGCGCCTTGGTAGAAGGCCTGCGCACCTTTCTCTGCCATCTGGCGCAGCACCCGCGCCAGCGCCGGATTGCGCAGCAAGTGGCCCACCGGGTGCGGCATGCCGTCGGCACGGTAGAAGTAGGCAAACGCGCCCGGGTCGTTTTTCAGCGCTGCGTCGCCGGCCAGCAGCGCGTGCAGCCGCGGGCTGACCGCAAAGCCCTGCTCGGCCAGCACGATAGCCGGCTCGAAGAGTTCGGCCCAGGGTCGGCGGCCATGCTGCCGATGCGCTTGCTCGAGCATGCTCATGACGCCGGGCACGCCCACCGCCCGGCCGCCCACCGTCGCTTGCGAGAAAGGCAGCGGCTTGCCGTCGGCCGCCAGGAACAGGGCTTCGTCGACCGCGGCGGGTGCCGTCTCGCGGCCGTCCCAGGCCTGTACCGAGCGGCCGTCCCAGTGCAGCGCAAAGGCGCCGCCGCCGATTCCGCTGGCCTGCGGCTCCACCAGCGTCAGCACCATCTGCACAGCGATGCCGGCGTCCACCGCCGAGCCGCCGCGCTGGAGTACCTGCACGCCCGCCTGCACCGCCAGCGGATGGCCCGCCGACACCATGAAGCGCGATGCCGTCTGCAGCGCCTTGCCCTCGACGCCCGAGGCCATCTCGGGCAAGGGCGCGACGGCCGCCGGGGCCGGCGGCGGCAGGCTGCAACCGGAAAGTGTCGCCCAAAGACAAAGCCCGGACAGCGCAACGCCGGGACGTGGCCGCGGTAGCACGACAGGCAGCGTCCGATGGCCTATTGCAGCGGCACGCCGGTCTTGGACTGCAGCTCCTCGCGCGTCACGCCCGGCGCCATCTCCACCACCTTCAAGCCATGCGGAGTGATGTCGAGCACCGCCAGGTCGGTGATGATGCGGTCGACCGCGCCGACGGCGGTCAGCGGCAGGGTGCACTTGGGCAGGATCTTCAGGTCGAAGCCACCATCCTTGCGCCGGGCGACATGCTCCATCAGTACCACCACGCTCTTCACGCCGGCCACCAGATCCATCGCTCCGCCCATGCCCTTCACCATCTTGCCAGGGATCATCCAGTTGGCCAGGTCGCCCTTGTCGGTGACCTGCATCGCGCCCAGGATCGCCATGTTGATCTTGCCGCCGCGGATCATGCCGAAGCTGTCGTGGCTGCCGAAGATACTGGTGCCGGGCAGCGTGGTCACGGTCTGCTTGCCGGCGTTGATGAGGTCGGGGTCGACCTCGGCATCGTCCGGGAAGGGGCCGATGCCGAGCATGCCGTTTTCGCTCTGCAGCCAGACCTCGATGTCTGGCGAAACGAAGTTGGCCACCAGCGTCGGCAGGCCGATGCCCAGGTTGACGTAGTAGCCATCCTGCAGTTCTTGGGCCGCGCGCGCGGCCATCTGATCGTGGGTCCAGGGCATGTCAGGCCTCCTGCCGGGCCGCCCCAAGGGAGGCCTCGCCCCCTCGGGGGGCAGTGAACGAAGTGAACGTGGGGGTCGTCATTTCAGGCTCCCTTCGGGTTTTGCTTGGTCGTGCGCTTCTCGATGCGCTTTTCTGGCTTGGCGTTCAGCACCAGCCGGTGCACGTAGATGCCGGGCAGGTGGATCGAGTCCGGGTCCAGGCTGCCGGTGGGCACGATCTCTTCCACTTCCACGACGCTGATCTTGCCGGCCATGATCACCGCCGGGTTGAAGTTGCGCGCGGTGCGGCGGAAGACCAGGTTGCCGCTCTCGTCCGCCTTCCAGGCCTTGCCCAGCGACACGTCGGGCAGAAGGCTGCGCTCCATGACGTAGGTCTTGCCGTCGAACTCGCGGGTCTCCTTGCCTTCGGCCACCAGCGTGCCCACACCAGTGCGGGTGAAGAAGGCCGGGATGCCTGCGCCGCCGGCACGCAGCTTCTCGGCCAGCGTGCCCTGCGGCGTGAACTCCAACTCCAGTTCGCCCGCCAGGTACTGGCGCTCGAACTCCTTGTTCTCGCCGACGTAGCTGGAGATCATGCGCTTGATCTGCCGCGTCTCGAGCAACTGGCCGAGGCCGAAGCCGTCGACGCCGGCATTGTTGGAAATGACCGTCAGCCCCTTGACGCCGCTGTCGCGCAGCGCGGCGATCAGCGCCTCGGGAATGCCGCACAGGCCGAAGCCGCCCACCGCCAGCAGCTGGCCGTCGCGCACGATGCCGGCCATCGCCTCGGCCGCGCCGGGATAGATCTTCTTCATGCCCTGTCCTTGATGCGTTGTCGCAGCCGCGCAGGGTACTACGTAATGCCTTAAGTAGTCATTACGTAGAATTCAGTAAGCCCAGGAGATGCCATGACCGACCAGCCCGCCGCCATCGACCTCGACACCCTGCGCGGCATTCTCGGCACTGTGGTCGCGCCGTGGGTGGCCGCGCTGGACTTGCAGCTGGTCGAAGCTCGGCCGGGCGAGGTCAGACTGAGCTTGCCGGTCGCGCCCAGGCATGTGCACGGCGGCGGCGTGCTCTGCGGCCAGTCGATGATGGCCGCGGCCGACACCTCGATGATCCTGGCGATCTGCACGCACCTGGGCGGCTTCCAGCCGATGACCACGGTGCAGTTGCAAACCAGCTTTCTGCGGCCGGTCCCCGGCGACGCCGGCACGGTTTCCGTGGTCGCGCGGGTGCTGCGCATGGGCCGCAAGCTGGTGTTTGGCGAGGTTCAGATCCTGGATCCCCGCGGCGAGCTGGCTGCGCACGCCACCACCACGTACGCGCTGGTGTGAGCAGCGCGGCGCTGGACTACCACACGGCGTTCGAACTGGCGCCGATCGGCCTGGTGCTGTCGCGCCAGCGGCTGATGATCGACTGCAACCGGCAGGCGCTGGCCATCTTCGGGGCCTCGCGCGAGCAGATGGTCGGCCAGTCCTTTGGCCGCCTGTACCCGACGCTGGCGGAGTACGAGCGCACCGGCCAACGCATCGTCGCGCGCCTCGACGGCAGCGGCTTCTATGCCGACGACCGGGTGATGAAGCGCCTGGGCGGCAGCCAAGCCGGCGAGCTGTTCTGGTGCCATGTCAGCGGCCGCGCGCTCGATCCACGCCAGCCGCATGCGGCCGGCATCTGGGCCTTCGAGGACCTGTCGTCGCGGCGCGCGCTGAAGGTGGACTTCACGGCCCGCGAACGCGAGATCGCCGCGCTGCTGATCGAGGGCCTCACCAGCAAGCTGATAGGCAGGCGCCTTGACATCAGCCCGCGCACGGTGGATGTCTACCGCGCCCGGCTGATGCGCAAGGTGGGCGCGGCCAGCACCACGGAGCTGGTGAACAAGCTGCTCAGCGGCTGAGCGCACGGCATCGCATGCCGCGCCCTGGCCGCGCCGGGGCTCGCGCACGCGCCGGTACGCCGGCTCAGGCTGGCGCCTTGGGGCGTGCCCTGGCTTTTTTGGCTGGCGCTTTCGTGGCCGCCGCCCTGGCGGACGCGGGGGCCGCGCTCTTCAGCAGTTTCCTGAACTCGCAGGCGAACTCGGCGGTGATGCGCTCGGGGTCGGGCACGAGGCGGGCGTCGCCAATCACCGTCAGCGACGCCGCGCCGCGCCGCGGTAGCTCAGGAAACTGACCGCCATGCCCAGCTGCCGCCCCGGGTGAGGCGCCCAGGGCAGGATGCGCTCAATCGGCACGCCGGCCAGTTACAGCAGCCGGGACGGACCGACGACATTGGTCATGACCACGCTGGCCTTGCGGCCGAACAGGTCGTTGGAAATGTCCTCGAGCAGCTTCGGCCCGCGGCCCAGCAGGCTGAGCAGCGCCTTGGTGGCCAGGGGCTCGGGCGAACGCTTCAGCGCATCCATGCGTGCCTTGGTCAATGCCAGGCGATGGTCGGCGCGCGCCTTGGTCACCGCCAGGTCGAGCAGCACCAGGCCGAACTCGTTGCCCAGTTGCCCGATGCGCTCGGGCGGACGCAGGTCGACCGGCACCATCGCCCGCACCGTGGTGCGGTTCACGTCGACGCCGCGGCGCTTCCGGTAACTGCGCAGCGCGCCGCTCATCGCGGCCACCAGAGCGTCGTTGACCTTGGCGTCGTGGCGCTTGCCGATGGCCTTGATGTCGCTGATGGGCACCGGCTGCGACCAGGCCACACGCTTGCCGAGCGCGAAGTCGCCCTTCAGCGGCGACGGCGGGTCGTCGCAGCGCAGCAGCTCGCGCGCCAGCATGCCGGCACCGCCTGCCAGCGCCAAGGCGTCGCGCAACATGGGGTAGGTGCTCACCGTGGTTTCCGGCACCTGCCGCCGGCTGCGCCCGAAACAACGAAGCGGCATGGGCGCGCATCTCGCCGAGACCGATGCCAGTGTCGGTGGACGCGCCCAGATTGACCGGCATCAGCACTTCGGCGCCCCGCGCGCGGACCACGATCCCGCGCTGGCGATCTTCGGTTCCATCGGCAGCACAGCGAGTGGTAGCGTCCCGCGCAAAGCCGCCTGCGGCCGCTCTGCGCTGTCCACAGGCCACCAGATCGAATCAACACAGCGGCCTCAGAACGCCCCTGGATACGCCCCGCCGTCGACCAGGATGTTCTGCCCCGTCAGGTAGGCCGCCTGCGCGCTGCACATGAACGCGCAGAAGGCGCCGAACTCGTCGGCCGTGCCGAAGCGCTTGGCCGGGATGGTGGCGCGGCGCTGCGCCAGCACTTCTTCCACCGTCTTGCCCAGCTTGGCCGCGGTGCCCAGCGAAGTGTTGCGCACGCGGTCGGTGTCGAACACGCCGGGCAGCAGTTTGTTTATGGTGACGTTGGCCGCGGCCAGCGTGCTCTGGCGCGCAAGCCCAGCGAAGAAGCCGGTCAGGCCGCTGCGAGCGCCGTTGCTCCTGCCCAGCACGTCGATCTGCGCCTTCCCAGAGACCG
>JBEIHU010000254.1:0-5392 GCA_040381175.1 Burkholderiaceae bacterium | reverse complement strand
TTCAACTTCAACTTTGCGCACACTGGCTTTTAGTAGTTGCAGGGCCATTCATGCTTGCATGCTGCATGACAAAAGTCCCATGAAGACATGCGTCCTCTACCACACAATGCAAATGCTGGCCTGCTGCTGGACGAAGGCGCTGAGCGCGGTGACGTCGGGAATCTGCAGGTCGCGGCGTCCGCTCTCGGCAAAGCCGATGACCTTGTCGCGCGCCAGCTTCGAGAGCGCCCGGCTGACCGTCTCGAGCTTCATGCCGAGGTAGTTGCCGATCTCGGCGCGGGTCATGCGCAGCGTGATCTGGTCGGTACGCATGCCGCGGCGTGCCAGCGACTCAGCCCAGTACCGCAGGAAATCGGCCACGCGGGCATCGGCACTGAGCGTGCATACCGACATCAGCGAATCCCGGTCATTGGCGATCTCGCGGCTCATGGCCTCGTGCAGCAGCTTCAGCAGTTCGGGACGGCGCGCGCAGGCGGCCAGCATGCGGTCGTAGCGCAGCACCCAGACCTCGCCGGTGTCCATGGCCACCGCGTCGCAGGTGTAGCGGTCGCCGGCGATGCCGTCGAAGCCAAGCCAGTCGCCGCGAAACTTCAGGCCCACCACCAGCTCGCGTCCGTCTGGCGCCAGGTTGACGATCTTGAAGAAGCCCGAGTTGAGCACGTACAGATTGCCGAAGCGCTCGCCGCTCTGGTAGATCACGTCGCCGGCATGCACGATGCGGCGCTGTGGCGTGAACACCTCGTTCAGCAAGGCAAGCGCGTCGGCAATCGACTGGCTTGCTCGGCGATTGGCTTCGTCGCGGCGGGTGGCCTGCAGATCCGCAGTCACCGGCGGTACGAAGGCGGCGTTCTCGCTTGTCGAGTAGGCGTTCAGCATCTCGTTCTCCTGTGGGCCCGGTGGCCGGTTGCTCGAATGAAGAAGATGCTATGCAGCGCCTGCCAACACCGTGTCAACCACGCGGGTCTGTCGGTAACGGTGTGTGAATGTTGGGTGAACGAACAGCTTCGAAGCCGATTCCTAGCGAGGGCTTGACGGCGGTCAAGCCTCGTGAGAGGCGCTTGGTTAGGCTTCGCCGAATTCCATGTACCCGAAAACGTACCCCTGGCCGTTCATGGATTCCGCACGCACGTCACGCCACGCATCGGGTCCGGACTCGTTGCCGCCCGGTGAGGAGGAGGCCTTGCTCGACCAGGCTCGCAACCTGCAGCGCGCCGCGGCGGCCGGCCGGGTGCAGCCGCTGCTGCGGGGCAAGAACCTGGGGCTGCTGTGTGCCGACGACAACCGGGCCCAGGCCATGCTGTTTCGCAAGGCGGCAACCGAGCTGGGCGCTCACGTGGCCCACATCGGCATGAGCCTGTCCGAACACAGCGCCGCAACGGAGGTGGCGCACACCGCACGCATGCTGGGCCGGCTCTACGACGCAGTCGAATGCCAGGGGCTGGACGGCGCGCTGGTGCGGCAGATGGCCGACGAGGCCGGTATTGCAGTCTATGACGGTCTGGCGTGCGACGAAGGCTTGATATCCAGGCTGGCTGAGCAGATCGGCAATGGTGCCGCGGCGGGCGACAACCGCCGCTTCGTTCTCCAGGCAATGCTGTTGCGCACGATAGGCTAGGGCCGGCGTCCCTTGCTGTTGCGCTCGATCAACACGCATCGGGCAGCGAGCTTCAAGAATCAGCACGACGACGCGAGACTTCATGGACAGCGCGGCGTGGGAGCACACGGCATGCAGTTGCGCTTTCTGGGGGGTGCGGGCACTGTCACCGGATCGAAGGTGATCATCGAGCACCGCAGCCGCCGGCTGATGCTCGATTGCGGCCTGTTCCAGGGCTTGAAGCAGTTGCGTTTGCACAACCGTTCGGCCCTGGCCGTGCCCAGCCGCACCATCGACGCGGTATTGCTGACCCAGGCCCATCTGGCGCACTGCGGCTTCCTGCCCCGACTGGTCGAACTGGGATTCGAAGGCCCGGTGTACGCGACGCCGGGCACCGCGGCCTTGTGCCGGCTTCTGTTGCCCGAGGCCGGGCGGCTGCTCGAGGAAGAAGCCAGGCTGGCCAATCTGGGCGGCTACTCGAAGCACCTGCCGGCAATGCCGCTGTACACCGAGGACATGGCACAGCGGGCGTTGCAGCAGCTGCGGTCGCAGCCCTTCGACGAGTGTTTCGAGCCGGTGCCGGGCTTCCGCGCGCGGCTGCAGCCCTCCGGGCAATCTTTGGGCGCGGCCAGCGTGCACTTGAGTTGCGGCACCCATTCGCTGCTGCACGCTGGCGCGCTGGGGCGCTCCGACGACCCGCTGCTGCGCGCAGTGGCGCCGCCCGATGCGGCCGACCACGTGCTGGTCGAGGCCACCTACGGCAACCGCCAGCACCGCCTGCCCGATGCCATGACGAGACTGTCGAAGTTGATCGTGCGTACAGCCGCACGCGGCGGCGTGGTGTTGCTGCCAGCCCATGCGGCCGGCCCGGCGCAGTTGCTGCTGCATGCGATCCGCCAGCTCAAGGCCAGCGGCCGCATTCCAGACCTGCCGGTTCATCTGGACAGCCGCATCGCGGCCGACGTGGTGTCGGTCTACGAGCGCCATCCGGAAGAATTGCGCCTGGCAGCAGCCGATTGTCGCGCGCTGCTGCAGGGCGTGAATGTCGCGCAGAGCACCGAAGAGGCGCTGGCGCTTAGCGCCCGCAAGCAGACCTGCATCCTGCTGGCCGTCGAAGGCGTGGCCTATGGCCGGGCACTGTCGCATCACTTCAAGGTGCTGGCGCCAGAGGCACGCCATGCCATTGCCTTCAACAGCTACCAGCCCGCGGGAACCCGTGGTGCGGCCCTGCTGGCCGGCAAGTCCGAGATCAAGGTGCAGGGTGAATGGATTCCCGTGCGCGCCGAGGTTCAATCGCTCGACGGCCTGTCTGGCCACGCCGACCGCCGCGGCCTTCTCGACTGGATCCTGTCGCTGCCCCGCGCCCCGAAGCACCTGTACCTGATGCATGGCGAGCCCGAGGCGGCCGACAGCCTGCGCCAAGCCATCGCCGAACAGCGGCCCTGGCCGTGCTCTGTGCCCGAATACCTGGAAATGGCCAACATCCTCGAGAGCGAAGCCCTGGAAGGCCAGGGCTTCTGAGTGCCCCCCGGGGTCGCGCTGCGCCCAGCCCACCCCGTGGAGTCAAGGAATCCTGGGCCCGTCCGGCGTCTCCCTGCGAGCCGGCATCTTCTCGGCTGTGGCGCAAGCGCAGGCGCGCCGGGAGAACACCAGCTCGCGCTTCCTGGCCGGGGCTGAGCCGTCCCGCCTTGGCCGCGCCGGCGCCGGTGTGCCCAGCGCGGGGCAAGACGGGCATTCCGCCTGTTCGTTACCCCTTCAGCCCGCCTTGGCCAGCGAGAACTCTTCGAACGCAGCCACGGCGCTGGCGGCATACATGAGCGACGGGCCACCGCCCATGTAGGTGGCCACGGCCAGGGTCTCGTCCAGCTCCTGGCGCGTGGCTCCATATTTGACCAGCGACTTGGCATGAAAGCCGATGCAGGGATCGCAGCGCACCGCCACGCTCAATGCCATCGCGATCAGCTCCTTGGTCTTGGAGTCCAGCGCGCCGGGCGCAGTGGCCGCGCGGCCCAGCTCGCTGAAGGCCTTCATGGCTTCCGGCGTGCTGCTGCGCAACTCGCCCAGCCGCGTCGACACGCTGTGCGTCAGCTCGCGATAGTTCACGGTCGGTCCGGACATGATGTGCTCCTCGTGGTTCAAGTCGATTGCCGTTTCAACAGAGCGGCCAGCGGCAGCAGCAGGGCAGCCGCCACCAGCGCGAAGCCACCGGCCAGGCCGGCAAGCACCAGCCAGTCGACCCAGTAGCTCAGTTCGCCCAGCGACGACTGTGTCAGCTTGGGCAGAAGCAGGAAGCTGGCCACGCCGACAACCGCCGCGCCAATCAGCGCCACCGGCCAGGCGGCGCGCCATGCCGCGCCGCGGCGCATCAGGGCCGCCAGGGTCAGCCCGACGAACAGCAGCCCCAGCACCAGCACCAGCGGCCAGGCGCCGAGAAGGGTTTCCCAGGCGATGTTGAGCATCAGCCAAATCTCATACATGGACGTCTCCTCTCAGTGGTGTCAGACCCGGCCCTTCAGGACCGAGACATAGGCCGGCTTGAGCATGCGCACTTTCATCAACCAAGCCAGGTAGCTCTCCTGCATCGGGTCGATCATCGGCAGCGAGGGCGTGAGCTTGCCGTCGTAGTCGAACTCGATGAGCATGGCCGAGCCCTCGCGCACGATCAGCGGGCACGAGGTGTAGCCGTCGAAGCGGGCGTCGGGCTCGCGTCCGGCGATCAGCTGCGTCAGGTTGTGCACCACCAGTGGAGCGCCCTTCTTCACCGTGGCGGCAGTCTTGCCGCGAGGCGTGCCGTTGATGTCGCCGATGCCGAACACGTTCTTGTGGCGGCGGTGCTGCAGCGTCGCCTTGTCGACCTCAAGCCAGCCGCCGGGCGCGAAACCGCCCTCCTTCCATGACAGATCGCTGTTCTTCACCACGTCTGGCGCGCGCATGGGCGGCACGACGTGCAGGAAGTCGTAATCCAGGGTTTCGCGCTGTCCTTCCGGCGAGGCGAAGGTGGCCTTGCGCGCCCCCGGATCCACCGCCACCAGCTTGCTCAGGTAGTGGTTGTGGATGCCCAGCGTCTTCCAGCGCGCCAGCACGTCGTCATTGACCACCTTGACGCCGAACACGGTGTCGGTGGGCAGCGCGGTGTGGAAGTCGATGCGCGACGCCGCCAGCGTGCCGGCCTGCTGCAGCCGGTCGGCGACCATGAAGGTCATCTTCAGCGGCGCGCCAGCGCACTTCAGCGGGCCGGCCGGCAGCGTCATCAGCGCCTGGCCACCCTTCCGCCTGAAGGCATCGAGCGCGTTCCAGGTGGCCACGGCGGCATCAGGCCCGGCATACACGCTGGTCAGGCCGTTGCGCCCGATGGCCGACACGTCCATGCCCTGAATTTGCGCATAGTCCAACTGCAGGCCGGTGGCCACGACGAGGTAGTCGTAGGTGATGCGCTGGCCACCGCTGGTGACCACGGCATTGGCCGCCGGGTCGAACTCGGACACCATCTCCGGGATCCATCTCACCCCTGCGGGGATGAACTCGGCCGTCGGGTCCACCACCTTGTCCACCGGCCAGATGCCGGTGGCCACGAGCGTGAAGCCGGGCTGGTAGTAGTGGTTCTTCCGCGCATCGATGATGGTGATGCTCGCGCCGTCCAGCTCCTTCATCAGCCGGCTCGCCACCGCGATGCCGCCGAGCCCGCTGCCGGCAATGACGATGCGCGCGTTGGTCTTCACCGCCGCCCGGGCCGGCGTCGCGGTCGCTCCAGCCGCCAGCGGCATGGCGCCAAGGACGCGCAGCCAGCGGCGCCGCTGC
>JBEIHU010000253.1:0-5428 GCA_040381175.1 Burkholderiaceae bacterium | reverse complement strand
TCGAGCCCGAGGGGCTGGACACCCATGAGATCTATCCGAACGGCATTTCCACATCGCTGCCTTTCGACATCCAGATCGCGGCCGTGCGCTCGATGGTCGGGCTGGAGAATGCCGATATCCTGCGTCCTGGGTATGCGATCGAGTACGACTACTTCGATCCGCGCGAGTTGCTGCCCACTTTCGAGACGCGCGCCGTCCGCGGTCTTTTCTTTGCCGGACAGATCAACGGCACCACCGGCTACGAGGAAGCGGCGGCGCAAGGCCTTTACGCCGGCGTCAATGCCGGCCTGCAGTTGCAGGGCCGCGAGCCGTTTCGGCTGCGCCGCGACCAAGCCTACCTGGGCGTGCTGGTCGACGACCTGGTCAGCAAGGGCGTGACCGAGCCCTACCGCATGTTCACCAGCCGGGCCGAGTACCGGCTGCAACTTCGCGAGGACAATGCCGATTTGCGCCTGACCGAACTGGGTCGCCGCCTGGGGCTGGTGGAGGATGCGCGCTGGGCGACCTTCGAGCGCAAGCGCGAGGTCATCGCGCGCGAGACCGGGCGCTTGAGGGGAGCCTGGGTGCACCCTGGCCGGCTGCCGGCCGCCGACGCCGAGCGCTTGCTCGGTAAGGCGCTGGAGCATGAATACACGCTGCTGGACTTGCTGCGCCGGCCGGGCGTCGGCTTCGACACCTTGGAGGAAGTGGCGCGAATCTGCGAGGTGTCGCCACCAGTTTCACGTGAAACACTGACGGTGGAACTCGGTGCTGTTCTGGCCGATTCGGTCATTGAACAAGTGCAGACGGCGACTAAATATGCCGGCTACATCGACAAGCAGAGCGAAGACGTAGCCCGCGCCCAGCATCTCGAGGACTTGCCGCTGCCGCAGGACCTGGACTACAGCCAGGTGACGGCCTTGTCCTTCGAGGTGCGGCAGACGCTGGCGCGCCACCGCCCCGCGACGCTGGGCCTGGCCTCGCGCATTTCCGGCGTGACCCCGGCGGCCATCTCGCTGCTGTTGGTGCATCTGAGGAAGAAGCGGCTGGGTGGGCAGGTGGCACCGCGCGGTGCCGCCGAACTGCCTGATGCCGCATGATCGGCCTTCGCGGGGCGGTGTGCCGGCTTCGATGCAATGGGCGATGATCCTCGCCGTAGCGCGCTGCGCAGCGGCCTGCAATCGCTGGCGCTGCCGGCGGATGACAGCCAACTCGACCGCCTGCTTGGCTACCTGGACCTGCTGCTCAAGTGGAACCGGGCCTTCAACCTGAGCGCGGTGCGCGACCCGCAGCAGATGGTCTATCACCACCTGCTCGATTGCCTGGCGGCGCTGCCCGCGCTGGATGCCCACCTGCAAGGGCGGGACGCGCGCATGCTCGACGTCGGCAGCGGCGCCGGACTGCCGGGCGTGGTCTGGGCCTTGATGCGGCCGGCTTGGTCGGTGTGCTGCGTCGATGCCGTGGCGAAGAAGGCTGGCTTTGTGCGCCAGGTGGCCGCCGAGCTGGCGCTGCGCAACCTGCATGCCGAGCATGCGCGGGTTGAGCAGTTGCGCTGGGACCCGGTCGACGTCGTGGTGTCGCGTGCCTTTGCCTCGTTGTCCGACTTCAGTGTGCTTACCCGCAGGCACCTGCGGCCTGGGGGCTGCTGGCTGGCAATGAAGGGAAAGGTGCCCGTCGACGAGATGGCCGCACTGCCTGCGGACGTGGAGGTGTTCCACGTGGAACAGTTGCAGGTGCCTGCACTCGATGCACAGCGCTGCCTGGTATGGATGCGGCCCAAGACGATGCCGGAACTGAGTTAACCTCGCTTCTTGAGACAGGGCTGTCTGCGAACGGCGCGCCGGGTGGCCTGGGTCGCCCATCAGCCCTTCCGAGCAGCGCTGCGACATTCGCGCCATTCATTCAACCAGGAACCGATTGCCATGTTCGGCATTGCCGACTACGGCGCCTTCTGTGCCGCAGTCCTGCTGTTCCTGGCCCTGCCGGGCCCGGGCACTTTCGCCCTGGTCACCTCGACCGGGAAGGGTGGGTTTCGCGCCGGCGCTGCTGCCACGGCCGGGGTGATCCTCGGCGACCAGGTGTTGCTGTGGTTGGCCGTGGCCGGCGTCGCGACCTTGCTGGCCGCGCATCCTGCGTGGTTCAAGGCGGTGCAGTATCTGGGAGCGGCCTACCTGGGTTGGATCGGGCTGCGGCTGCTGCTCGCGCGCGGCGAGGGTGCAGCCTCGCCGGTGCGCATCCTGCCGCACGACTACCTGCGCCAGGCGCTGCTGATCACCCTGCTCAACCCGAAGGCTATCGTCTTCTACATGGCGTTTTTCCCGCTGTTCATCGACCCGGCCACCCACCGCGGCGCCTCGACCTTTGCCGCCATGGCTCTGACCATCGCCGTGATCACCGCGCTGTACTGCCTTCTGCTGTGCGCCTTCGCCCAGGCCGTGGCGCAAAAGGTGCGAACCCACAAGCGCCTGGCGCTGGCTTTGCAGCGCTTGGCCGGATTGTTTCTGTTGGGTTTTGGTTTGCGCCTGGCGCGCGACTGAGGCCGCTTCCCAGGCTCGCAGTTCTTGGCATCGACCATGGCACGTGTGTTTTGTGTGGCCAACCAGAAGGGCGGGGTCGGCAAGACCACCACGTCCGTGAACCTGTCCGCCGGCTTGGCGTTGGCCGGCAAGCGCGTGCTGTTGGTCGATCTGGACCCTCAGGGCAACGCCACGATGGGCTCGGGCGTCGACAAGCGCGCGCTGGCGCTGTCGGTGTACGACGTGCTGCTCGAATCGGCCAATGTGCCCGAGGCCAGGGTGCGTTCGGAAAAGGGCGGCTACGACCTGCTCGGCGCCAATCGCGAGCTGGCCGGCGCCGAGGTCGAACTGGTACAGCTCGAGCGGCGTGACCAGCGGCTGCGCTCGGCGCTGCAGGCGGTGGCCGGCGACTACGACTTCGTGCTCATCGACTGCCCGCCCAGCCTGAGCCTGCTCACGCTCAACGGCCTGTGCAGCGCGCACGGCGTGATCGTGCCGATGCAGTGCGAGTACTTCGCGCTCGAGGGCTTGTCCGACCTGGTCAATACCATCAAGCAGGTGCATGCCAACCTGAACCGCGAGCTGCAGGTCATCGGCATCCTGCGGGTGATGTTCGACCCGCGCATTACCCTGCAAAGCCAGGTGAGCGAACAGCTGAAGGCGCACTTCGGCGACAAGGTCTTCGACACCGTGATCCCGCGCAATGTGCGCCTGGCCGAAGCGCCCAGCTACGGCCAGCCCGGTGTGGTCTTCGATCCGTCCTCCAAGGGGGCGATGGCCTTCGTTGCATTCGCTCACGAGCTCGTGCGCCGCGTCGCTGCACTGTGAACCCGCCGCCCGGACTGCCCGTCGAGCTGCTGTCCCGCATCGAGGATGCCGGGCTCAACGCCAGTGCGCCGCCGCAACAGCGCTGGGTCGACGGCTGGCTGGCGCGCTTTTCGCCGGGAAAGGCGCAGAGAGCGCGATGCGTCAATGCGCTGGCGCCGGGGCGGCTGGCGCTGCCCGAAAAGCTGGCCGAATGCCAGGCGCTGTACCGGGCCGCGCGGCTGCGCCTGATCTTCCGCATCACCCCGTTTTCGCAGCCGCCGGGCCTGGACGACTGGCTTTCCCGACGCGGCTACCAGCGCTTCGACGACACCCGCGTCCTGGTTTGTCCGGCGCTTGCGCACCACCACAGCGAGGCTGCACCCAAAGGCATGCGGTTCGAGAACGCAGGTTGTGAAGCGTACGCTCACATCGTCGGAGAATTCAGGGGCACGGCGTTGCCCGGCCGGCAGGCCCATGCCGAGCGCCTCAGGCACAGTCCGGTGCCCTACCATGGTCTGCTGCTGCGGGCGGGCGATGGTGAAGTCTTGGCCTGCGGGCAGGTCGCCATTGAGTCGGACCTGGCGGGCCTGTACGACGTCTTCACCGCACCGGCGGCGCGCGGCCGCGGCCTGGCTCGCCGCCTGTGCGCGCGGCTGCTGTCCCAGGCGCAGGAGCAGGGCGCGAGGACCGCCTACTTGCAAGTCGATGCCGACAACCTTGCGGCGCTTGCCGTCTACCGCCGGCTGGGGTTCATCGACGGCTATGGCTATCACTACCGTGCGTTGCCCGTCGCCGGCGACTGAACCGGCCCGGCTGCCGCTGGTCCAGGCCCGGCGTCCGCGACCGCGCTGATTGCCTAAAGGCCCAGCCCTTCGTCCACGCCGAGGTGCACGTTCATGGCCTGCACCGCCGCGCCGCTGGCGCCCTTGCCCAGGTTGTCCAGCCGGGCGATCACGATCGCCTGGCCTTCGCCGGCGAAGACGAAGATGTCCACACGGTTGCTGTCGTTGCAGGCCGTCACATCGAAATAGCCGCCGTCACGCTCCAGCGTGCCCGCGTCGGACAGCGGCATCACGCGGATGAAACGCTCCCCCTCATAACGTTGCGCATAGGTGCGCTGGATGTCGTTGCCGCTGCAGCCCGGCGCCAGCTGGTTCAGGTGCAGCGGCACCGTGACCGCCAGGCCCTTGTAGAAGCCGCCGACCACCGGCATGAACAGCGGCCTGGCCTGCAGCCCCGAATGCTGCTGCATCTCGGGGATGTGCTTGTGCTTCAGCGTCAGTCCGTAGGGTCGCGGCGCCGCCAGGCGCTGGTCGTCGCCGCGCTGGTACTGCTCGATCATCTTCTTGCCGCCGCCGGAATAGCCGGTGATCGAGGTGGCCGATATCGGCAACCCGGCCGGCACGATGCCGGCATCGACCAGCGGACGCAGCAGCAGGATGAAGGCACTGGCATGGCAGCCTGGGTTGGAGATGCGCTTGGCCGCACGGATGCGGTCGCGTTGCTGGGGCGCCACCTCGGGCAGGCCGAAAACCCATCCCGGCGCCGTGCGGTGGGCGGTGCTGGCGTCGATCAGGCAGGTGCGCGGGTTGCTCACCATGGCGGCGGCCTCGCGGGCGGCATCGTCCGGCAGGCACAGGAAGGCCACGTCGGCCGCATTCAGCAGCCGGGCGCGCTCGGCGGTGTCCTTGCGGCGCTCCGGGTCGATGCTCAGCACCTCGACATCGGCGCGCTGCGCCAGGTACTCGTGAATCCGCAGCCCGGTGGTGCCCTCCTGGCCATCGACAAAAACCACATGCCTCATCTCGATCCCCGCGGACGCATTGCTGTAGCGCAGCATACGGCATGCGCACCCCGGATGTGCCCAACCCTGATCGGCCGGGCGCGGCGATGGCCGACAATCGGCGCATGGTGACCAAAAAACCCAAGGGCCTGGGTCTCGGCCTCGAAGCCCTGCTGGGCCCGAAGGCGGCTGAGGCGCCGGCCGGCACCTCGCCCACCTCGCTGCGCCTGTCGCAACTGCACGCCGGGCGCTACCAGCCGCGCACGCGCATGGACGAGGGCTCGCTGTATGAACTGGCCGAGAGCATCAAGAGCCAGGGCGTGATGCAGCCGGTGCTGGTGCG
>JBEIHU010000252.1:0-5433 GCA_040381175.1 Burkholderiaceae bacterium | reverse complement strand
CGCGCAATGCCAGCGCGGCCACGGCCATGGCAATCAGCGACACCGCCGCCGACACGGCCACCAGGCGGTGCGGCGAGTAGGGGTCGAGAAAGTGCCCGGCGATGCCGGCGGTGACGGCGAAACCGACGATCATCATCACCCACACAATAGTGGCCGCAGCAGCACGGCGCTGATCGGCCACCCGCTTGGCCAGCAGCACCAGCAGCGAGGTGCCGGCCGCGCTGACACCCAGCCCGACCAGCGCGAAGGACAGCACCGCCAGCGCCATGCCGGCCCAGCGATCGGTGCCCATCCAGGCCACGGCCAGCGCGGCACCCAGGCCGCCGGCTGCCAGCACCGCCATGCCGCCCAGGATCCACGGCGTGCGCCGCTGCCCGCGGTCGGAGCCGTAGCCCATTCGCGGCCTGGTCATCTGCACCGCATAGTGCAGCGCCACCAGCAGCCCGGGCAGCAGCGCCGGCAAGGCCAGTTCGACGACCATCACGCGGTTCAGCGTCGAGGTGGTCAGCACCACCACCGCGCCCAGCATGGCCTGAACCAGACCGAGCCTGACGATGCCGGCCCAGCCCAGCATGGCCGGCGCCGTCATGCTGCCGCCCCGGCAAGGCTGCGCAGCGCAAAGGCGCTGACCATCATGCCGGCCACGAACAGCGGCACGCCGAAGCCGCTGTAGAACAGCGCCTGCTCCTGCGGCGACTTGAGGAATCGCTGCATCAGCACGGCCTGCGCCAGCAGCAGGACCAGCACGCCGACGGCATGCACCGGCGCACCCCATAGGAGCAGCAGGCCGATGACCACGACTTGCGGCAGCGCCATCATCAGGCAGGCCACGCGCGCCGCGCCATCGATGCCCAGCTGCACCGGCAACGAGCGGATGCCCATCAGCCTGTCGCCCTTGACCGCCTTGAAGTCGTTCAGCGTCATGATGCCGTGCGCGCCGGTGCTGTAAAGCGCGGCCAGGGCCAGCGACTGCCAGCCGGGCATGTTGCCGTAGGCCATCACGGCCGCGCCAGTGGCCCAGGCCAAGCCCTCGTAACACAGCCCGCAGGCGGCGTTGCCCCACCAGCCGTTGCGTTTCAGGCGGACCGGTGGTGCGCTGTAGGCCCAGGCCAGCAGCAGGCCGATCACCGCCGCGCCGAAGCCCCAGGGGCCCAGCGCCAGCGCCACCAGCAGCGACAGCCCGGTCCAGGCCACCGCCAGGTACAGCCCCCAGCGCCCGGGCATGCGGCCCGAGGGGATGGGACGATGCGGCTCGTTGATGGCATCGACGTGGCGATCGAACCAATCGTTCACTGCCTGGCTGGTGGCACACACCAGCGGGCCGGCCAGCAGCACGCCCAGCAGGATCAGCGGCCAGCGCTCGGCCAGCGGCACGCCGGAAGCCACCACGCCGCAGGCAAAGGCCCACATCGGCGGGAACCAGGTGATCGGCTTGAGCAGCTCGGCCACCGCGGACGGCGCCGGGTACGACAAGGTGCTTGACGTCGCCGTGGAGGACATGGCGCGATATTGCACCCGCCACCCCATGCCGTCAATCCATGTTTACATTGGCGCCAGTCAATCTGCGCTGACGCGCGGCCGCCAGCTCAGGTCTCTTCCTCTTCGGCGCCGGCCGAGACCATGCCGTAGCGCCGCAGCTTGACGTACAGGCTCTGCCGCGAAAGCCCCAGCAACAGCGCCGCCGAGGCACGGTTGTCGCCGGTCATGCCCAGCGCCGTCTGGATGCACAGCTGCTCGATCAGGTCGGTGGTCTCCGAGACGATCGACTTCAGCGGCGTGCGCCCGACCAGTTCGGTCAGTTCGGCGGCCGAGCGCGGCATGGCCAGCGACGACGCCTTGGACTCGGGCTTCATGCGGCGCTCGATGTCGCGCACCGCGAAAGCCAGCACCGTGTCCTCACCCACGCTCAGCGCCGCCGCCGAGATCTCGATCTCGACGCTGGCGCCGTACTCGCCGCGCAGCAGCGTGACGAACAGGCCGACGCTGCCGCGCTGGCGCAGCGTGGCGATCAGAACGCCGAGCTCGACGCCGGTGCGGCCGATCCAGCGGTCCAGCGCCTGGCCTCTGACCTGTTCCTCGGCATTGAGCTGGGCGAGCGCGACGAAAGCGCGATTGGCCAGCAGCACGCGCCCGCCGGCATCGCAGAAAACCAGCCCATCGGGCGAGTTGCGCAGGTAGGCCTGCAACATGGCCTCGACGCCCGTCTCGGCGCCCTGCGGCGTCGAACCGACGCTGCGCAGGCGCACCTGCGGCGTTTCGGCACGCACTGGCGCCAGGCGCACCAGCACGAAGGCGGCATCGTCCTGGCGGAAGACCGAGGCCGATACCGTGACCTCATCGCCAGCGCCGGCAAGCTGCGCCCGCAGAGCGTCCTGGCGGCCCACGGCGCGGGCCGCAGCCACCAGGTTCTGCAGACGCTCGGCGTGCACCGGCTCGAACAGCGCCGCCAGCGGGGCGCCGACCAGGCGCGCGCGGCGGGTACCGCACAGGGTGCGCGCAGCGGGGTTGGCCTCGAGCACCTTCTGATTGGAGCCGTCGACGATGAGCACCGCCTCGGCAGTGGTCTCGAACAGGTGACGGTAGCGGGTTTCGACCTCGCGGTAACGCCAATAATCGCGCTCCATCGCCTGCTGCGATTCGATCAGCCGCCGCTGCAGCGCCACGCTGTCACGCAGGTCTCGGCCGAAGGCCACGATGCGGCCTTTGCCGCCGCGGCCTTCGCCCGGCCCCAGGCGCATCGTCGAATACAGCAGCGGCAGGTCGTCGCCGTTCTTGCCCGGGTGGTTGACCTGGCGCCAGCGGCCCGCGGCATCGGCCGCGGCCTGGGCGTCGCGCAGCAGCGACTCGACCTTCTGACGGCTTTCGATGGTGACGGTCTGCACCCAAGGACGGCCCAGCCATTCGCGGGCACCGCGCGACCCCAGCTCGTCTCGCTGGGTCATGACCTCGATGATCGTGCCCTCGTCGTCGAGCACCAGGGCGATGTCGCTCGCCGCGCCGACCAGGCGCGTCACCGCCCTGGCGTCAAGCTCGCCCAGGGTGTTCTTCGCGTCCTTGCTTCGTGCCATCGGGAGCGTTCGTGTTGTCGGGGTTTACACCCGCCATTGTCAACGCAAGAAAACGCTGGACACGACTATTTGCGAATGCGCGTCGCCATCAGCAGACGCGCCGCAACGCGTGGCGCGTCGCGCGCATCGCGAGCCGTGGCATCGGCGCCGACGCTGGCCACCCAGTCGGGCTGCAGCGTGAAGATCGGTCCGCCAACCATGACCACCACGCCGGGGTTGCGCGAGGCCGCTCGCACGTCGGTGATGCAGCGCCGCAGCCATTCCAGCCGGCGCTCGGAGCCGATCGACAGGCCGACGACATCGGCCCACTCCTTGCGCACGCGCACCACAGGGTCGTCGGCCGCCCCGCCGACCACGCCGAACACGTCCCAGCCCTCACGGCGGAAGAACTCGGCCACCATGCTCAGGCCGAAGCTGTGCTGCTCGTCGCCGGGCTGCGCGAACAGCGCCCGCCGCCCGTTGGCCGGGAACTCGACCTCGCTGCCGAAGGATGGGCTCAGTTCGCGCAGCAGGCGCTGCAGGCGGCCCAGCGCCACGGTGACGGTGGAAAAGTCGCAGACGTCGTCCGACCACATCTCGCCGAGCATCCGGGCGGCCGGGGCGAACAGGTCCAGGTACAGCGCCTCCACCGTCATGCCGCCGCGGCGCTTGGCATCCACCGCGGCCTGCACGTCGATATCGCTGTCGCCGACGATCAGCGCCACGAAGCCCGCCACCTGCCCGGCCGACTGCGCAGGCGAGCTGGCCGGCTCGGTGTTGGCTGCGGCGGCCGTCGTGTGCCGGTGCGCTTGCACCAATCGCGGGATCACATCGGCCTCGATGGTGCGGGCCAGATGCGCCAGGCGCTCCTTGGCCTCATTGTTGCGCGCCACCAGGCTGGAGAACACCGGCACGCTGCTGCGCATCTGGCCGGAGTCCATCGGGCAATCGGAGGACATTGAAACACTGGGCGAATCACGTTGCATCGATGTCTCCTGTCACCGCTGGCACCTCAGCGCCGATCCACCTTCCAGGGCTCGCGATGGCACCCAGGGAGCGCTGGCCCAGCATGCGACCGGACCCGACCGGACCAGTTGTACTCCGCGCCGCAGCCAGCGTCAAAACACTCCACATCGGTGTTTCCACCATTGCCGCTGGCGCCGAAACCACCCACGTGGCCACCCCTTCATGCGCGCCGGACCGATCACCGGCCAGATGGGCGCATGATCGCGGCGGCCGAAGAAAGTGTCAATGCCAATATACGTCAATCACAATTGACACTTTCCAGTCGAGGCTCTAGTCTTGGCGCCATGGATCGGACGCATGGAATCGGCGGGCGGCACGCGGCGGGCAAGGCGCGCGAGCCGCTGTACACGCCAGTGGAACGCCAGCGCCGCGACGCCACGGTCTGGACCCTGGTTCAAGGGGTGCTGGCACCGCTGCAGTTCCTGGTGTTCCTGGCCAGCCTGGCGCTGGTGCTGCGCTACCTGTTCAACGGCGAGGGCTACGCGCTGGCCAATGCCTCGGTGGTGCTGAAGACGCTGCTGCTCTACACCATCATGGTCACCGGCTCGATCTGGGAGAAGGTGGTCTTCGGAAAGTGGCTGTTCGCCCCGGCCTTCTTCTGGGAAGACGTGTTCAGCATGCTGGTGCTGGCGTTGCACACCGCCTACCTGGCGGCGCTGGCAAGCGGCGCGCTCGACGCCCGCGGCCTGATGCTGCTGGCGCTGGCCGCCTACGCCGCCTATGTGATCAACGCGGCGCAGTTCATCATCAAGCTGCGCATGGCGCGGCTCGACGCCACCCGCCCGCAGGCCGTAGCCCAGGGAGCCTGAGCGCGATGAACGCCCCCGAACGCATCATCCCGCTGCAGCCGCAGGCCGACGGCGGCTGCGCCACGGCACCGGTTCTCAAGGAGCGCGGTCAGCGCGAGGTGTTCTGCGGCCTGACGGGCATCGTCTGGCTGCACCGCAAGATCCAGGACGCGTTCTTCCTGGTGGTGGGCTCGCGCACCTGCGCGCACCTGATCCAGTCGGCTGCGGGCGTGATGATCTTCGCCGAGCCTCGCTTTGCCACCGCCATCATCGACGAGCGCGACTTGGCCGGCCTGGCCGACGCGCAGGACGAACTCGACCGTGTCGTGACGCGACTGCTGGAGCGGCGCGGCGACATCCGCACGCTGTTCCTGGTGGGTTCCTGCCCGTCCGAGGTGATCAAGCTCGACCTGTCGCGCGCCGCGCTGCGCCTGAGCCAGCGTTTCGAGCCGCAGGTGCGGGTGCTCAACTACTCGGGCAGCGGAATCGAGACCACATTCACCCAGGGCGAGGACGCCTGTCTGGCATCGATGGGGACAGTGCTGCCGGCATCGAACGAGCCCTCGCTGGTG
>JBEIHU010000251.1:0-5564 GCA_040381175.1 Burkholderiaceae bacterium | reverse complement strand
TGCCTGGGCAGCTTATGACAGCACGGCGCTGGTGCAGTCGCGCGGTTGGTCAGGCCCGCCGATCCTGGTGGACCAAGGCGAGGCCGACCCCTTCCTCGCCACCCAGCTGCGGCCCGACCTGCTCGAGCAAGCTTGCGCGGCCGCCAAGGTCCCGCTGCACCTGCGCCTTCAGCCGGGCTACGACCATGGCTACTACTTCGTGTCGACTTTCATCGAAGACCACCTGCGGCATCACCGCGCACATCTCTGAGGCGCCGCGCCCGCCGCGTCACTTCAACATCCGCGGCAGCCACAGCGACAGGTCGGGCCAGTAGGTGATCATCAGCAGCGCGATGGCCAACGGTACGTAGAACGGCAGGATGGCGCGCACCAAGGCACCAAAACTGACCTTGGCGATGTCCTGCACGATGAACAGCAGCACACCAAAGGGTGGGGTCGTCGCGCCGATCAGCAGGTTCAGGATGATGATGAGGCCGAAGTGGATCGGATCGATGCCCAGTTGTATGACCAGCGGCAGGAAGGTCGGCACCGCAATCAGCAGGATGGCGGTGGTCTCCATGAAGCAGCCGATGACCAGCAGCAGCACGTTGATCATGGCGAGGATCAGCCACTTGTTGGTGGTGATCTCCAGCAACCAGGCGGCCAGTTGCGCCGGCACGTTGTTGACCGCAATCGCCCAGCCGAAGGGCACCGCGGCGGCCATGATGAACACCAGCACGCCGCTGGTCACCGCGGTCTCGCTGATGCAGGCGAACAGGCGCTTGAGCGTCAGCTCGCGGTAGGCAAAGCCCAGCGCTATCGCATACACCACGGTGATGGCGCCCAGTTCGGTCGGTGTGGCCACCCCGGACAGCAGGCCGACGACCAGGATCACGGGCGCCATCAGCGGCGGGATGGCGCGCAAGAAGCTGCGGCCCAGCGCCTGACGATTCGCTTTCGGCTGGACCGGCGCATGGACGCGCCCGGTGGCCACCAGGAACCACACCGTCAGCATCAGCAGGCCGCCGATCATGAATCCGGGCACCAGGCCGGCGAGAAACAGGTCGCTGATCGACACCTGCGCGAGCACGCCGTACACCACCATGATCACCGACGGCGGGATGATCGGACCCACGATGGCCGACGCCGCGCTGCACGCAGCGGCGAAGGCGGCATCGAAGCCCTCCTTCTTCATTGCCTTGATCTCCACCGTGCCCAGGCCTGCGGCGTCGGCCTGCGCTACGCCAGACATGCCGGCAAAGATCAGGCTGGCGAAGATGTTGACCTGTGCGAGGCCGCCGCGCAGATGGCCCACTAGCGCCACCGCGAACTCAAAGATGCGCGAGGCGATGCCTCCGATGTTCATCAGGTTGCCGGCGAGCACGAACAGCGGGATCGCCAGCAGAGGGAAACTGTCGATGCCCGATGACATGCGTTGCACGACCAGCGAAATCGGCACCGGCGAACTGAACTGCAGCCAGGCGAGTGCGGCGGCGACGAGCGCGAATGCCACCGGCAACTCGATGGCGATCAGGCCGAACATGACCAGGAACATGGGCAGTACGCTCACAGCACGCCCTCCCCGTGACGTGTTGTTCCCGGCGCGGGCGGCGCAGGCGCGCCGGTCACCATGCGCTCAGCGATTGCATCGGCCTGAGCGTCCTCCTCCGCCGCCGCACGCTCGCGCTCCAGACGTGCCAACTGTGCATCCACCGGACGCCCGGTCAGGCCGAGCGCGAGCTCGGCGCACACCAGGTACAAACCGGTGAGCGCGATCGACACCGTACAGACGAACAGCGGCGTGGAGTAGAAGAGGTGACGCGGCAGGTCGATCGGCAGCGACATGGTGCGGCTGCGCGACTCCACGTCCATGATGTCCCAGGCTTGCACCGCGATGATCACGCAGCACGCCGTGGCGATCGCCCACGTGAGAGCGCGCCACATCGCCTGCGGCCGAGGCGACATTCTTGAGACGAAGGTCTCGATGCGGATGTGCCGCAGTTCCTTCATGCCCACGGCAGCGCCGAGGAACACGCCCCACAGGAAACAGTAGCCCGCAAGTTCCTCCACCCAGACCAGCGGTTGGCCGAACAGATAGCGGGTGATCACCTGAATGGTGATCGACACGACGATGGTTGACAGCAGCACGACGCAAATCACCCGCTCAAGGCGGCCGATCAGCTCGAGCAACCGCCACCAGCGGGTGAGCAGCATGTCCATGGGGGATGTCCGGCGGAAAGATCATGACCGCGGGCGTCCCGGGCGGAACCCGGGACGCCCGCGGCAGGGCGCGTCACCTGATGTCGCGGATGCGCTGGTAGAGGCCGGACGACCAGGCGCCGTCCTGCTCCATGCCCTTGACGGCGGACAACGCGCGCTCGGCGAACGGCGCCCGGTTGACGCTGATCACCCGGGCACCTTCGGCAGCCATCTTCTTCGCCAGTTCCGCGGTCTCGGCCTCGGCCTCCTTGCGACCCCAGGCGATGGCTTCACGCGCCGTGTCGACCATGATCTTCTGCACGTCCGGCGGCAGCGACTGGTAGACCTTCTCGTTGATCGTGATGTGCTGTGAAGACACCAGGTGGTCGGTCAACATCACATTGGTTGCAGCCTGGTGAAACTTCTGCGCATAGGCCGAGCCGATCGGGCCTTCGGCGGCGTCAATGACACCCGTCTTGAGCCCGAGGAACACCTCCGCCCAAGCCACGCGAGCAGGCTTGGTGCCCATCGCCTGCCAAAGGTTCAGGTAGGTCTTGATCTCGGGCACGCGCATCTTGACGTCCTTCAGGTCGTCGGGCGTGTTCACGGCCTTCTTCGAGAACAGGATCCGCGGCTGGGTGGGCGCCGAGGCCAGGATGCGCAGCCCCTGCTTGGTACGCAGCTCTTCGGCCATCGCGGTGAAGGTCGGCGAATCCAGGAACTTCTGGTAATGGTCGTTGTCGCGGAAGGTGAAGCCCCAGGCAAGCACCGAGAAGTCCTTCACCCAGTTGGCGTACCAGTCGAGCACGTCGCCGTACATCGCCACCGAGCCCTTCATCATCTGCTCGATCACCTGGACGTCACTGCCCAACTGCTCGCCTTGGATGAAGTTGACTCTGACCTTGCCAGCGGCCCGCTCGTTGACGAGCTTCGTGAACATCGCGTTGGTACGGTCGATCACGGTGCCGATGGCGTCCGAGCCGCCGAAAGTCAGTGTGGGTTGCGCGTACACCGCCGGTGTAGCGAGCATCACCGCGCTCAGTGCGATGGCCTTGATCCAGTGTCTCCTCATCATCTTCTCCTTGCGGGACATGCCCGACTTGCTGGTGGACCGTATCCGGGCCCGTGCGAGCTCGGCGCGGGGCGAGCCGCCTTAGCGGGCGACTTCGAAGAAACGGTTGGCCATGTACTTCTGCGACTGGTACAGCGACGCCGATTCAGGCGCCTTGGGAAACGGCATGCGGATGGGTACGGCCGTCATGCGCGGTTGCAGCGAGGGTTCGCCGCAGAGCATTCGCGCATCGAACTCCTCCAGGCTGCCGAAGAGCCCACCTGCCAGCGGCCAGGCATCGGCAGCCATCGCCTCGTACAGCAGGAAGGTGCGCGCACGGTTGGAGGTGTTCAGCGCTGAGCCGTGGATCAGCCGGGCGTGATGCAGCGTGATCGAGCCGGCCTTCGCGATCAGCGGTACCGCCCGGTCGATCTCGCCCGCGATGCGGTCGGGATCGATCGCGCCGGCGAACACCCCGCCGTGGTGATGGTCGTGGATCGGCCCGAAGTGCGTGCGAGGCACGACCATCATCGGCCCGTTGTCGGGAACGAAGTCGTCGAGCAGGACGCCCATGGCCAGCACATCGTCGTTCGTGTGGGGGTAGAAGGCCCAGTCCTGATGCCACTCGACCGGAGCGCCATACGCGGCGGACTTCAGGTTGAGCTTGGAGGTGTGCATCCGCACCGAAGGCCCCAGCAGCGGTGTCAGCAAGGCCAGCACCTTGGGGCTGCGGATCAAATCGGCGAAGGCCGGGTGGTGCTTGTGCGGCAACTTCAGCCGGCGCACCCGGGGCTCATCTGGTGTGTGGGTGTCTTCCAGGTCGTAGAGGGCGGTGTTGTCAGCCAGGCCTTGAGCCCCTGCCAGGAGCTCGTCCGTGGCGGCGCGCAGGCGGTCAAGCTCCTGTGCAGCCAGCACGTCATGCACGACGAGATAGCCCTCCTGACGATAGAAATCAACCTGCTGCGGTGAAAGTCCCTTGGCGTCCATATCTGATGTGCGTGCAACTGTTAGCGCTAACAATTTCGAGCCAGTCTGCGTTAGTCTTGGAACCATGTCAAGACGCACTGCAGCATTGGGCACCTCGGGTGAACCCGCCCCTTTGGGCGCCGCCGACGATGTGCGCAGTACGCCCGCGAGGCTGGTGGAGGTTGCGCGCCTGGCGGGCGTGTCGACCATGACGGTATCGCGGGCACTGCGCCGCCCCGAGCAGGTCGCGCCGCTCACCCTGCAGGCGGTGCAGAGCGCGGTGGCACAACTCGGCTACCTGCCCGACAGCGCGGCCAGCGCGATGGCCACCCGTCGCAGCCGCATCATTGCGGCCATCGTGCCCACCCTGATGAACTCGGTCTATGCGAGCACCGTTCACGGTCTCGCCTCGGTGTTGCGGGGGGCCGGGTACGAGCTGATGATCGGCGACAGCGGCTACGACCTGCAGACCGAGGCCTCGCTGGTGCGCAGCTTTCTGGGCCGACGCGTTGACGCGCTGGTGCTGACCGGTGTGGAGCACGACGACGCGACGCGCGAACTGCTCGCTCGTCATGATCTGCCCGTGGTGGAGATCTGGGACCTCACGGCGCACCCGATCGGCAGCGTGGTGGGCTTCTCCAACGTGGCCGCTGGTCGCGAAGCTGGCCGGTACTTCGCGCAGCGCGGACGGCGTCACTGGGCCTTTCTGGGATCGCGGCCCGGGCGCGAGGGCCGCTCGGGCAAGCGGTTGCGCGGTCTGCGCGAAACGGCGCGAGCCGCTGGCGTTGCCGCGCCAGTCACTGCCTTTGTTGAAGACGGCATGAGCGCATCCGCCGGTCACGCTGCGGTCCTCGCGCTGCTGGATGCCCATCCGCACACCGACGCCCTGTTCTGCGCCAACGACGCGCTCGCGACTGCTGCCTTGCGGGCGGCGGCCGACCGTGGGCTCGCAGTGCCCGCGGCGCTGTCCATCCTCGGCTTTGGTGACTTCGACGTCGCCGCGCACACGTCACCCGCGCTCACGACCGTGCGGATTCCCGGTCGCGAGATCGGGGCCAGCGCAGCCCAGGTCCTGCTTGACCAACTCGATGGAAACGGGCTTGGCCCCACCCACATGGACCTCGGTTTCGAGATCGTCCAACGGGAATCCGCCTGATCGAGCCCCGCCGCGCCGCTGACTTCGTCAGCCTGGACCGCGCGCAGCACACCGCCGGGTGCACCTTGCTGGAAAGCAACCAGTTGGGTGACCTGCCCGGCGTGGGCAGGGTCAAAATCGACGGCGTGGTGCGCTGCGGCCGCAGCCGCAACACTCCGCCGGCGATGGAGGTGCCGGTGGTGCTCTGATCAGCGCGGGGCTCTGGCCTTTTTG
>JBEIHU010000250.1:0-5572 GCA_040381175.1 Burkholderiaceae bacterium | reverse complement strand
GCGGGGGGCCCGCCGCCCTTTGCCGCGGTCACCAAGGACGCCAGGCAGATCGAGGGCCCGATCAGCGCCTGGCAGAAGGAAGACAAGCTGTGGCTGGAGCTGGCGCCCGAGCATTTCGGCAAGCTCTTCATCCTGTCGCCCAAGCTGTCCACCGGCATCGGAGAGGCTTTCCTCGTGGGGGGCTTGATGGCCTACCCAGTCAGCGGCGCAGGCGGCCCGCAGGTGGTGGAGTTCGTGCGCGGCCACGGCAACCAGGTGCGGCTGCTGGCACGCAACCAGGACGTGATCGCCAAGCCGGGAACACCCGAATCGCGCGCGCTGGCGGTGTCCTATTCGCCCAGCCTGCTCGGCAGCTTCGTCGTCGCCAGCCAGCCGCACCCGCAACGCAAGACGGTGCTGATCGAGGCGAACTCCATGTTCCTGAGCGACCTGCTGGGCGTGGGCATGCAGTTGCAGCGCGCGTTCCGGCAGGGCTACAGCCTGGACCCGCGAAACAGCAGCATCACGGCCGTGCGCGGCTCACCGCAGTCGCTGGAGATCCAGACCCAGCACCACTACTACGCGGGCAGCATCACCGAGCCGCCGGCCGGCGCACCGCCCGGCGCACCGGTGCCCACCGTGCCGAAATACGTGCCCGATGTGCGCAGCCTGTTCATCGGCCACCACTTCTCGCTGGCGCCCTTGCCGGCCGAGCCGATGGTGCCGCGCCGCGCCGACGCGCGCATCGGCCTGATGACGCAGTCGGTGCTGGACTTCAGCGACGATGTGGCGCGTTCGCCGCGAGTGCGGATGATCGAGCGCTGGCGCCTGGAGAAGAAGGACCCGAAGACCGAGTTGTCCGAGCCGGTCAAGCCGATCACCTTCTGGCTCGACCGCAACGTGCCGCTGAAGTACCGGGCGGTGATCACCGAGGCCATCCTGGAGTGGAACAAGGCCTTCGAGAAGATCGGCTTCAAGGGCGCCATCGTCGTCAGGCAGCAGAGCGACGACGCCGAATTCGACACGTTGGACCTGGGCTATTCGTCGGTGCGCTGGATGATGTCCGCGGTGCCCGGCTTTGGCGCCATCGGACCCAAGCATGTCGATCCGCGCAGTGGCGAGATCCTCGATGCCGACATCGGTTTCGAGACGCTCAGTTCACGCTCCTTGCGCAGCCTGCGCGTGCAGACCTTGTCGGGCGCGGCCTCCTTCGCAGCGGTGCTGGGCAGCCATGGCCACCACGCCGGCCACGAACAGTGCATGCACGGCGAGCTGGCGGCCGAGCAGCTGGCCTACGCGCTGGACGTGCTCGAGGCGCGCGGGGAACTCGAGGCCGACAGCCCCCGGGCCGAGCACTTCGTCGCCGACTACATCAAGGACACGATGATGCACGAGGTTGGCCACGCGCTGGGTCTGCGCCACAACTTCCGTGCCTCGCGGGTCTACGACGAGCAGCAGCTTGCCGATCCGGAGTTCACCCGCGTCCATGGCACCACCGGATCGGTGATGGAATACAACGCCATCAACCTGCCGCGCCCGGGGCAGCGCGGCGGCACCCCGTTCATGAACACCCTCGGCCCCTATGACTACTGGGCCATCGAATACGCCTACAAGCCGATTGCGCCGGCCGACGAGAACGCCGAGCTGCTGCGCATCGCGGCGCGCAGCAGCGAGCCGCTGCTCGCCTTCGGCACCGATGAGGATGCAGCCTTCGGCATCGATCCCGAGACCATCCGGCTCGACCTTGGCTCAGACCCTATCGCCTATGCGGCAAAGCGGTTGGAGATCGCGCGCGACCTGTTCCTTCGCCAAGAGCGGCGCGAGCTGAAGCCCGACGAGAGCTATGCGGTGCTGCGCCGCTCGCTGGCCTATGCGATTGCCGACGCCGGACGCGCCGTGGGGCGTGCTGGTGCGGCAGATCGGCGGCGTGCGCACGCTGCGCGACCACCCGGGCAGCGGCCGCGACCCGCTGCTGCCCACCGATGCCCACACCCAGCGCCAGGCGCTGGAGCTGATCGCCAGCAGCGTGCTGTCGATCGACGGCCTGGCCGTGACGCCGGCGCTGCAACGCAGGCTGGCGCCCGACTTCGACGACCGCGGCGACAACCCGGCGCTGCCCACCGACTACCCGGTGCCGCAGCGGCTGCTGGATCTGCAGCGCGCTGTGCTGAACCAGCTGATGAGCGATGCGGTGGCCGCGCGCATCCTCGACAGCGTCGGCAAGGCGGACCGGCCCGAGGCCGCGTTCCATTTGTCCGAGCTCTACGAACGGCTCAATCGCGACATCTGGTCGGAGTTGCCCAAGGGCGGCAACATCAGCGCGACGCGGCGCGAGCTGCAGCGCGACCATGTCAACCGCGTGGCCACCAGCCTGGTGCGGCCCAACCCGATGGCCCGCGCCGACGCGCGCAGCCTGCTGCGCATGCAGGCACTGCAGTTGCAGGTTCAGATCGACAAGGCGCTGAAGCAGCGCGTCCCGATGGACGCCGAAACGCGAGCGCACCTGCTGGACAGCGCCGATACCCTGGCGCAGGCGCTGTCGGCGAAGCTTCAGCGCAGCGGCGCCTGAAACCCCACACCCCTCCGCAAGCCCAGGACCGGCCCAAGGCCAGGCCGCCCGCGCACGGCCCCCGGTCACGGCCGCGGCGGCAGCAGCCTCAGCACCAGCGGATGCTGGATCTTGCGCTCGTTGCCTATCGCAAAGAAGTGCTCCTCCACGCCGTCGCAAGGGCCGATGCGCCGGACCTCGTAGCGCTCGCTGAGCTTGTCATGCATCAGGTCGGGAGCGGCGAACACGCCCATGCCGGCCGCACCGAAGGTGACCAGCAGCGCGCTGTCCTCGAACTCGCCCGCGACGCGTGCGCGCAAGCCATGGCGCTCGAACCAGTGGTCGATACGGAAGCGAACCGCCGCGTGGGATGTAGGCAGCAGCACCGGCAGCTGTGCCAGCGAGCGCGGGAAGCCGCGCCGGGCCTGCGCCAGCAGCGCCGTCGGTGCGTACCATGACAGCGCCGAGGAGCCCAGCGCGTGGCTGTAGAGCTTCAGGTTCGGATGCGCCGGGGCGGCGCGGTCGGCCAGAACCACGTCCAGCCGGTGCAGCGCCAGGTCGGCAAGCAGGCCGTCGAAATCGTCCTCGTGGCACAGCAGGCGCAGGTTCGGTTCGGCCAGAACCGGCTGCAGCAGGCGACGCACCACCAGCTTGGGCAAGCCGTCGGATATGCCCACCGCCAGGCGCACGCCCGGCGCGCTGACGGCCTCGCGCAGCAGCTCCGGCAGCTGCTCGCCCAGCTGGAAGATTTGGTCGGCCTGGCGCATGGCTGCGACGCCGGCCTCGGTCAGCGCCAGCCCGCGTCCGGCCGGCTTGAACAGCACATGCCCCAGCGCGCGCTCGAGTTCATGCACCTGGGTGCTGACGGTCTGCACCGCCATGTCGAGCCGGGCGGCGGCGCGCGACATGCCGCCTTCCTTGGCCACGACCCAGAAGTAGTAAAGGTGCCGGTAGTTGAAGCCGAGACTCATGTTCAGTTTTCACGGAATGATGGATAAAGAATTGTCTGCTTTTTCAAACGTCTCGACATCATTAAGGTCCAAGCTTCCTTCTAGCAATGGAGTGATGCGATGCAAGTGCTGTTCGAGTCCCGTGACCCCCAGGGCGCGCAGTGGCGCGAGGTGGCCGTGCGCCGGCTGCGTTTCGTGCTGCGCCGGCTCGCCTGGCTGGTGCCGCGTGCCCGTGTGCTGCTGGCCGACGTGAACGGGCCGCGCGGCGGCGTCGACAAGCAATGCCGCGTTGAACTGAAGACCGTGAACGCCGGCACCGTGGTGGTCACCGCGATGGCGCGCGACTGGCACGCAGCGCTGGACTCGGCCCTGTCCCGCTCGGCCTGCGCGCTGGTGCGGGCATGGCGGCGCGGCCACTCGCTGCAACGCCCGGCGCGCGCCGCGCTCGAACTCTGAGCCGTTGCCCGCCCACCCTTTGCCCGCCCTTGAAACCGGAGTCGATCTCATGCGTTCCTATCCACGCAACAGCCCCCAGGCCGCCGCGCGCATCGTCGCGCTGGCGTTGCTGGCCGACGGCAACCTCTGCAAGTCCGAAATGGAAGTGCTGGCGCAGCACGCTGCGCACGCGCAGCTGGGCATGAGCCCGGCAGGGCTGCACGACGTTCTTCACGACCTGTGCCTGGACATGCTGGCCGCCAGCGAACTGGCCTGGGGCGGGAGCAGCCAGCTCGACCGCAGCACCATGGCGGAGATTTTGGCCGAGGTGTCCGACCCCGACCTGCAGTTGAAGGTGTTGAAGCTGTGCGTGGCCGTGGTCGAGACCGACGAACACGTGGCCGAAGGCGAATCGACGGTGCTGGCCGCAGCCCTGGCGCACTGGGGGGTTCCCCAGGCGTCGCGCCAGCAGCCGGCCACGCTGCACGCCTGAGCGCAGCGCGCCCGGACGCGGCGGAGGTGGCGCAGACGGTCTCCGGACCGGCGGCCTCGCGTGCCGCTTGAGGCCCGAATGCAACGCGATGCCGGGCTGTGTCCGGCCACGGGTTGCCAAGCGGGCATGATGTCGGCCATGCAGATCGAACACATCCGCCGGCGGCTGCGTGCTGCGGGCGCGCGGCCGGTGCACGAGGAGCGCGTGCTGCGCCATTGGGCCCGCGCCTGGCCGCAGGACGCGGGCAAACGCCGCATCGAGGACTTCCTGCCGCGCGCCCTGCTGCAGGCGCTGCCGCCGCTGCAGGCCGAGTTGCGGGGGCTGGCGCGCGTGCATTCCGCGCATGCCGGCGAGGACGGTGCGCAGCGGCTGCTGCTGCAGCTGGCCGACGGCCAGACGGTGGAAAGCGTGCTGCTGCCGCGCGATGGGCTGTGCGTGTCGACCCAGGTCGGCTGCGCGGTCGGCTGCCTCTTCTGCATGACCGGGCAAGGCGGGCTGTTGCGCCAGCTGGGCAGCGCCGAGATCGTCGCGCAGGTGGTGCTGGCGCGTGCCCGCCGTCCCGTCCACAAGGTGGTGTTCATGGGTATGGGCGAGCCGGCGCACAACCTCGACGCCGTGCTCGAAGCCATCGACCTGCTGGGCACGGCCGGCGGCATCGGCCACAAGAACCTGGTCTTCTCCACGGTCGGCGATGCGCGCGTGTTCGAGGGCCTGCGGCGCGGCCGGGTCAAGCCGGCACTGGCGCTGTCACTGCATTCCACGCTAGCCGAAAGGCGCGCGGGCCTGCTGCCGCGCGCGCCGCGCATTGCACCCGGCGAGCTGGTCGCGCGCAGCCTGGCGTATGCCGGCGACACCGGCTATCCGCTGCAGGTGCAATGGACGCTGCTCGACGGCGTGAACGATGGCGCGGACGAGCTCGACGGCCTGGTGCAGCTGCTCGCCGGCCGACGTGCGGTGCTGAACCTGATCCCCTACAACCGGGTCGAGGGTCTTGGCTTCGCCCGGCCTGACTGGGCTCGCGCTGCCGCGCTGGCACGCACACTGCACAGGCGTGGCGTGCTGACCAAGCTGCGCCGCTCGGCGGGCCAGGACGTGCAGGGCGGCTGCGGCCAGCTGCGCGCGCGCGGCACCGAGCCCGCAGCCCGGGTGATCGCACTGCACCCGGTG
>JBEIHU010000249.1:0-5589 GCA_040381175.1 Burkholderiaceae bacterium | reverse complement strand
GGGGCCCGAAGGCGATGCGATAGGTGACCGCCGCCGCCTGCAGCGGCCGCAGCGTGCGCGATGCCTCACCGTCGGTATCGGGCTCGGCCAGGTAGGGCTGGCCCATGTCCTCGACCAGCACGCCCCGGCGCGTGAGCAGCTTCATCAGCCGCTCGATCACGGACTGCAGCAGCGCGTGCAGCTCGTCGTCGGTGGGCGAAGCCGCCTCGATGAAGGCCGGCGAGCCATCGGCGGCGCGGCGGTACACCCCGTCCAGCACCAAACAGTGCAGGTGGATGTTGAGGTTGGCAGCGGATCCGAAGCGCTGGATCAGCGTGACGGCGCCGCCCTGGCCTTCATCGGCCTTGAGTCCGGCAGCGTCCAACAGATGCCGCGTGACCACACGCTGCACCACCTGCAGCACCGGCGTGACCAGCTCGGGCTGCACGGCCAGCAGCACGCGCAGCGGGATCGGCAGCGACAGCACCCACTGGCGCACCGGCACATGGGGGATGACGTGGTCGATCAGGTGCGCCGCGGTCTGCGGCATCCGCCGCGCACCGCACGAGGGGCAAGAGCCGCGGCGCTTGCAGCTGACCGCCAGCAGCTTGTCGTGGCCGCACTCGCCGCAGCGCAGCCGCAGGAAACCATGCGCCAGGATGCCGCACTCCAGGAAGGCTTCGAACTCGTCCTTGATGAACCGCCGCTGTACGTGGCGCAGACCTCGCTGGCACGCGGCGAGTTGGTGCCGCTGCTGGAGCGCCATGCGCTGCCGGTGCAGCCCATCCACGCCGTGTTCCCGAGCCCGCGGCAGGTGCCGGCCAAGGTGGTGAGCTTCGTCAACTGGCTGCAGGGGCAGTTCGACGACGGCTGGTGGGCGCGCGCGGGCTGACGGCAAGCCGGTGGACTAACGGTGCGCTAACGGTACGGCAACTAGGATTCTCTGCATCGGTTCCAGTGAGAACCGCCCAAGGAGGTTCAGCCATGTCCACCCAAGTTCGATCGCAGGCCGTCGCGCGGGCCCTCGCGCTGGCCGGCCTGGCGCTGCCGCTGGCCGCACTGGCCCAGCAACCCGCCTACCGGGCCCAGATGGAAGCCGGCAGCGGCACACGCAATGTCAGCGGGCCCTATGACAGCAACGGGCTCACCAACGACACGTTCGCCACCGTCACCAGCCGCTCGACGGTCCTGGAATCCGGCGGCTCGGTGGTGTCCATGGGCAACAGCACCGGCATCTCGCGGACCGGGCCGGGCCGCATCGACTTCTTTGGCTCGTCATCGGGCAGCACCTCGGCCTTCCGGGCGCCCAGCGGCGGCAGCGGCGGAACCTCGGGCTACGCTGCACTGAACGACAACTTCACCATCCTGGCCCCCGGCTGCGCGACCTGCACGGGCGCCTTCGGCGTGATGAGCTTCGCGATCCAGTTCGACGGCCGTGCCACCGCCGCGGGTTCTGCCACCGGGGACCTCGTGGGCATCGTCAACGGCATCGCCGGTGGCTCGTGGGAAGGTTCCAGCGAGTGGCGGTCCTTCGTCAGCGTCCAGGCGCCGGCGGCGCGGTACCTGCCAACGCCCTGGTACGTCGACGCCGCCTCGGAAGGCCGCTACCGCGGCGGCACGAACGTCGTCAACCCCGGGTTCAGTTCCGCCGGTCTGCCGGTCGGTACCTACTCCTTCGAGATGGCCGTGCAGATCGGCGCGTCGGTCTTCCTGCAGTGGCAGGCCTACATGAACACGTCGAGCAGCGCCAACTCCTCCGGCAACGAGGCCAATCTGGCGGCGCAGGCCACCTCCGAGCTCTCGTCCGCCATCAGCTGGGCCGGCATCACCGGCCTGCGGCTGCTGGACGGCACGCCCGTCACCGGCTTCACGGCCCTCAACCCGAACGGTGCCGATTACGTGCAGTCCTTCGTGGCCGCCGCGCCCGTGCCGGAACCGTCGAGCGCCGCGCTGGCCCTGGCCGGCGCGTTGACGGTGCTGGGCCTGGCCCGGCGGCGGCTCGTCAAGCCTGACTAGCCAGCGCCAGCAGCTCGCGGTTGACGGCGTTGTGCTGCAGGAAGCTGTCGCGGTACGGCGGCGGCACCTGCGCTTCGCTGGTCTGCAGCACCCACTGGCGCCCGGCGTCGAGCGCCTCGCGCGCTTGCGAATGCAGGCCGGCGGCGGCGAAAGCCCGCGCGGCTACCAGCCAGCGTTCGGCGGGGTAGAGATCATCGGCCGTGATGTCGGCCGGGCATGAAAGAACCCGGCGCGCATGCGCCACCGCGCGGTCGGGCTCGCCGGCCTGAAGCGCGAAGGCCGCCGCGCGCGTGCAGGCGCTCAGCACGGCGCCCTCGAAGTGCACGGCCGAGCATTGCGCCGCAATCTGTTCGCAGCGCACCAGCGCGTCGGCCGGCGGAAGCGTGCGCGCGTGGTCCAGCGCCACCAGGGCCTTCATCAAGGTGCGGCCGGTCCACGGTGCCTCGGCCTGCGCGCGCTCGAAGGCGGCCAGCGCACCGGGTTGCTGCAGCGCCAACTGCAAGCGGCCCTGCAGCTGCGACACACGGGCCTGCACGGGGGCCGGCAGGGCCGCGGCGCGGGCGGCCTCCAGCGCCTGCCAGGCCCGCGTGTGCTGGCCGAGTTGCATCCAAAGCCAGGCCATGTGGCCGTGCACGACGGCGGCCCGGCTCGGGTTCTGGTGCATCGAGGCCAGTGCCACGTCGCCGGCTTCCAGGGCCTGGGTGTAACGGGCCAGGTCACGCAGCAGCGCCAGCTCCATGGTGTCGAGGTTATAGGTGGCGCCGCGGGCTTCGTCCACCGCCTGGGCGTATCGGCGGGCCTGCTGCGCGCTGTCGAAGGCCTGCTGCACCCGCCCGGTCAGCTTCAGGTTGTGGCTGAGGTTGGCGCTGATCCCGGCAGCCAGGTCCCACCGTTGGGCCGTGAGCACCTCATCGAGCGCGAGGCGATGGAACTCCATGGCCTCGCCTGGCTGGTCGGCGTTGTCCAGGCAGCAGGCCAGGTCTTCGAAGAAGCCGGCGCGGTCGCTGCGGTCGGCCAGGTGCTCGAGCACCCGCGGCAAGGCAGGCCGCAGCAGCTCGACGGCGCGCGGGCTCTGGCCGCTGTACGACGCGCAGGCGGCGGCGCAGCGCAGGCCCTCGATCTCGCGCACCGTGTCGCCCTGTTCGCGCGCCAGCGCGGCGGCCTGTTCGGCGCGCGGGGCGGCTTCGGCCAGCTGCCCGGTGGACATCAGGTAGTCGGCCTGCGCCAACAGCGAGCGCAGGCGCTGGCCCGGCGTCGTGGCCAGGCGGTCCAGGCGCTGGAACACGGCATCGTCGATGCAGGTGCGATCGACCACCATCTGCGCCTCGAAGTTGCTAAGCGCCAGCCCGAAGGCCTCGTCGGGCTGCGCCAGGCGTTCGGCGATGGCCAGGGCGCGCTCGCGCAGCGCGATCTCGTCGCGCTTGCGCAGCGCCAGCCGCGCCCGTTCGGCGGCCTCGCGCAGCGCGGCCAGGGCTTCGGGCTCGCGTCCGGCGTCGAGCCAGTGGTGCGCCACGCGCGCGGGCTCGCCGCCGCGCTCGTGCAGGCAGGCGGCGATCTCGGCGTGCAGCTGCCGGGCCACGGTCGGCGGTACCGAGGCCCGTGCGCTGGCGTGGATGAGGTCGTGCGCAAAGGCGCCGTCGCGCAGCAGCTGGGCGCGCTCCAGCTCGGCCCAGGGGTCGGCGAGGTCGATCGCACGCTCTCCGAGCACGCGCGACGCCAGCTCGATGCTGAAGTCGGGCGCGGCCACCGCCGCGCAGCGCAGCAGGCGCAGCGCCGCCGTGGAGAGCTGGCCCATGCGGCGTTCGATGAGGGTCGAGACACCGGGCACCGGCGGCAGGCGGGTCGCCAGGTCCACGCTCGCGCCCTGGCTCAACCAGGACTTCAGCGTCTCGAGCAGAAACAGCGGGCTGCCCCCTGAATGGCGCAGCAGCGCGGGAGCCGCCGCCTCGGCATCGAGCCCGTCGATGGCCAGCGAAGCCAATAGTTCGGACACCTGCGGCAGCGTCAGCGGCTGAAGATCCAGCGCCTGCACGGCACTGTGCTGCGCGGCCAGCAGCTGGCGGCCGGCTTCGCTCAACTCGGCTTCGCGCGCCGCAAACAGCCAGCGGCGGGCGGACTGCGCCGCCGCAAACTGCAACAGCTCCAGGCTGGCGTCGTCGGCGAAGTGCAGGTCGTCGAAAACCACGCCCTCCAGGCCCAGCGCGCGGCTGTCGAGCAGCGCCACCACGGCATTGAAGAAGCGTGTGCGCTGCGCGTCGGTCGTGATGCCCGACGAGGGCCCCAGTTCGGGCAGCAGGCGCGCCAGCTCGGCGCGGACGCCCTCATCCAGCGCGGCCAGCGCCTGCGCCGGCACCTGGCGCAGCAGTCGCGTGGCCGAGGCATACACCACGCGCGCATCGCCGGGTCGTGCGCCGGCCAGCAGCACGGCGCCGCGGTCACGCGCGAAGTCGCCGACCAGCCGGCTCTTGCCCATGCCGGCCTCGCCGTGCACGCAGGCCGAGCGGCCGGCGTCCCAGGCGTGTTGCAGCGCGGCCCAGGCGTCCTCGCGCCCAATGAGGCGCGGCGGGCGCTGCACCGACATCGGCAAACGCCCGCTGGCCGTCGGCGCAGCCCGTGTCGACGCATCGAGTGCACTCAACAGGGCCAGCGTCTCGGCCGACGGCCTGGCGCCCAGATCGTGCTTGAGCCGCTGCTCGCACTGGTCGAAGGCCAGCAGGGCCGCCGCGCGGTCGCCGGCCAGGTAGTGGAGGCGCATCACGCGGCGATGCGCGACTTCGCTCAGCGGCTCCAGGGCCAGCAGCTCGCGGGCGTGCGCGAGGGCGTCGTCCCAGTCGCCGGCTGCTTCGGCCATCGCGGCCAGTTCGCCCAGCGACTGGCTCAGCCGCACACGACGGCGCGAGCGCTGCTGCTCCAGCCACTGCGCAAACTCGCCCGGCACGATGTCTTCGGCCCGGGTCTCGCCGAGGATGGTGTCGGCGTCGTCGAGATCGTGCGCCACGCTGGCAGCCAGCGCGATGGTGGTGCTGCCGGGCAGCAGTTCGGCACCCAGACTCTTGCGCAGCTGGAACAGACGCTGCCGCAACGAGTTGCGCGCCGACTCCACGTCTTTCTGCGGCCACAGCAGCTGCCCCAGGCGCGCGCGGTGTCGGGCCCTCCAGCGCCAACCAGGCCAGCAGCGCGGCGTCCAGCGGAGCCAGCGGCTGCTCTGCTTGGCCAAGCTGAAGGAACCTGCGTTCACCGGACAGGTGGAGCTTCATCGGGGTGCCAGATCGTTGCCGGGCGATGGTAGCGGCGCGCGCATAGGAAGTTCAAACGCCCCCTGAAGCCCGACGACTAGACCGAGGCCAGCCAAGAAGGGCCGACTGCGGCAGTGAGATCGTGGCAGCGGCGCCCATTCGGACCGTCTCGCCGCTCCCCCTGGGTCTCGTCTGGCCTTGATCGGCCGCCTCAGTCTCAGGGTTGACCCTCATCCGGCTACGCCGCGCCCACCGGGCGCGCAGCATCGGACAGAGCCGCCGCGAACTGCTCGACAGCGTCGAGCAGGGTTTCGCGAACCTGCCGGCCGGCTGCCACATCCTGCTGCAACCGCGGGCC
>JBEIHU010000248.1:0-5601 GCA_040381175.1 Burkholderiaceae bacterium | reverse complement strand
TTGTCAGTCTGCAGCTGCCCTCCGATGCGCAGGCCTCAGCCGCTTCTGCCTTCGGCCATGCCCCGGCCCTGGGGTGCTGCTCGACGCAGCCGCCGACCGGGCGTCCATGACCTGGGAGGTCATCGACACGACGACGCGCAGCCCTGACACTGTGGCCATCCCCACTGCAGAACAAAGGCTCACGCAATGACTTCGAGCGACATCCTCCCCCTGGCCGTGGCCCTGCTGATCGCTATTCCGGCGCTGGGTTCGTGCATCGGTGTCGGCATGGCGTCGATGAAGATGCTCGAGGGCTGCGCCCGTCAGCCCGAGCTGATGACCGACCTGCAGACCAAGTTCTTCCTGGCGGTCGGCGTCACCGACGGCGCCTTCATCATCGCCACCGGCATCGGCCTGTGGTTCGCCACCGCCAACCCGTTCAAGTGAGCGCCGTGCGCTGCAGCTCGGCCGGGATGGCCTCGGCCAGGAAGTCGTAGACGCGGCGCACCACCTTGCTGCCGCGGATCTCGCGGTGCACCGCCAGCCAGCACGGCAGCGGCGGGATCTGCAGCATCGGCAGCAGCGGCACCACGCCCGGCCAGTGGGCGATGTTGTACAGCGCGACGAAACCAATGCCGGCGCCGCTGGCCACCAGCCGGCCGTAGGCCACCTGGTCGTCGGTGCGCACAGCGAAGGCCTGGCGCGGCAGCGGCAGGCCCTGCCGCGCGAAGCCGCGTTCGATGGTCTCGTCGCGGTCGTAGCCGATCAGGCGGTGCTGCAGCAGCTCCTGCGGCTTGCGCGGCGTGCCGTGGCGCTGCAGGTAGTCCTGGTGCGCGGCCGCGCCGATTGGCAGCTCGGCCAGCTTGCGCGCCACCAGCGAGCCTTGCGCCGGGCGCACCATGCGCAGCGCGATGTCGGCCTCGCGCCGCAGCAGGTTGCTCAGCTGGTTGGAGGCCACCAGCTCCACCTGGATGCCGGGCTCGGCCTGTTGCAGCGCCGCAAGCACCCGCGGCAGCAGGTAGGACGCCGCCACCTGGCTGGTGGTGATGCGCACTGTCCCGCTGGTGGCGTCGCGCCGGCCGGCGAGCTGCATCGCCAGCTGCTCGGCGCCGGCTTGCATCTGCCGCGCCGATTCGGCGATCGCCAGCGCCGTCGCGGTGGGCGTGACGCCGCGGCCGGTGCGCTCGAACAGCGGCGCGCCAAGCTGCGCTTCCAGCTCGGCGATGTGCCGGCTCAACGTGGGCTGCTGCGCCCCGAGCCGACGCGCCGCGGCCATCAGGCTGCCGGCATCCAGCACCGCCAGGAAGCTGCGCACCAGCGCCCAGTCGAAGGCTTGTCGAGACATGCATAAATGTATAGCTTGATTGCAAACATAGGCAATTGCCGGATGGCCTGGCGGCGCCCACACTGCCAGGCATCGACACTCGTCCGGGACATCGAGTTGACCGCTGCTTCCCCCACCGCGCTGGTGCTCGGCGCCAACGGCCGCTTCGGCCAGGCGGTCGTGGCCGCCTTTGCACACGCCGGCTGGCACGTGCTGGCCCAGGTGCGCCGTGCGCCGCCGCAGCCGCTGCCCGCAGGCGCCAGCGCGCTGGCCCTGCCCTTGTCCGCGATCGACGCCTTGGCCGCGCAGGCCGCCGGCGCCGGCGTGGTGGTGCATGCGGTCAACCCGCTGTACACGCGCTGGCGCCAGGAGGCGATGCCGGCCGCGCGCCTGGGCATGGAACTGGCGCGGCGGCTCGGTGCACGCTTCATGCTGCCGGGCAACGTCTACAACTTCGGCTCCTCGATGCCGGCCGTGCTGGAGCCGGGCGCGCCGCAGCGCGCCGACACGGCCAAGGGCCGCATCCGCGTAGAGATGGAAGCCGAAATGCAGCAGCGCGCTGCCAGCGGCCAGCGCAGCGTGGTCATCCGTGCCGGTGATTTCTTCGGCAGCGGCCGCGGGTCGTGGCTCGACCTGGTGATTGTCAAGTCGCTGCATGCACGCAAGCTGGTCTACCCCGGTCCGCTGGACCGGCCGCACGCCTGGGCCTACCTGCCCGACCTGGCGCGCGCCTTCGTCGCGGTGGCATCCCACGACGGGCTGCCGGACTTCATCGACCTGCACTTCCCCGGCCACACGCTCACCGGCGCACAGTTGCTGGCGGCCGTGGAGCGCGCTGCGTCCAGCCCGGACAGGGTCCCGGCACAGGGCTGGCGTCATGGCTCGATGCCCTGGGGGCTGATCCGCGCCGGCGGCCTGTTCGTGCCCAGCTGGCGTGCCATTGCCGAGATGAGCTACCTGTGGCGCGTGCCGCATGCGCTGGATGGCACCGCGTTGCATTCGCTTATCGGCACGTTACCGGCCACGCCGATAGACGCCGCGCTGCGCGCGGCGCTGCTCGACCTGGGCTTGGGTGCCGGGAACCCCGGCGTGCCTGCCCCGACCGCCTGATCAAGCACCACCATCTTCTTCAACCCGACCAGGAGCACTTGATGAACACCCTGATCCCGACTCACCCGTCGGCGCAAACGTCTGCCGTCCTTTCGTCCCCGGCGCGCGGCCTGGGCTGGCTGCTCATTGCCGAGGCGCTGCTGTCTTTCGCGCCGGTGGTCATCCTCGGCGCCGCCATCGGCTGGCCGGCGTCGCTGGACAAGCCGGCGGCGGAGCAACTGGCAGCCATCGGCGCCAACGCCGATGCGGTGGCGCTGGGCTATGGCGTGTACCTGTTGTATTCGGTGCTCGTCGCGCCGCTGATGATCGGCCTGGCCGCACGGGTTTGCGGCGGCCTGCATCACCCGCTGGCCATGACCGTGGCGGCCTTCGGCGCGCTGTCGGCGCTGGCGCGGGCCATCGGCATCCTGCGCTGGCTGACGGTGATGCCGGCTCTGGCCGCGGCGCATGCCGCCGCCGACCCGGCCGCGCGCGCGCAGATCGAGCTGGTGTTCAGCGCCATCACCGAGTATGGCGGCGGCATCGGCGAGATCCTCGGCGTGAGCCTGTTCATGGCGCTGTCGCTGGGCACGCTGTGCGTCGCTGCGCTGGCACGCGGCGGCCTGCCGAAGTGGCTGGCCGCCCTGGGCGCGGTTTCGGCGGCGATGCTGGCGGCGCTGGCCCTGCCGGCGCTGCGCATCGGGCTGCACATGCCGATGGCCGTGGCCGTGTCGATGCTGTCGCTGTGGATGCTGTGCGCCGGCGTGTGGCTGCTGCGCCGGCATTGAGATCAGGCCGCGGCGGCACCCAGCTCCCAGACCCAGGCCGGCGGCGCATTGCCCCACACCGTGGCCAGCTTTCGCCAGCGCAATTGCCCGGCCTGGCGCAGCTCGAAGGGTTCGCGCGGCAGGTAGCTGTATTGCACCAGCCGTCGCCCGGGCCGCTCGGCCAGGAAGCTCTCTATCGCCAGGCTGCTGCGCAGGCGCAGGCGCGGCGGCAGCGAGCGGAAGGGCAGCGAGGACACCAGCACCGTCTGGTCCGGCAGGCGGCCGGCCTCTGCCAGCACCTCGTCGGCCGGGGCCGCCTGCACCCGCACCGAGGGGAAACGCTTGCGCAGCTGCCGCGCCAGCCGCGGCTCCAGCTCCACTGCCAGCAGCGGCACGTCCGGGTGGCTGCGGCGCAGCGCGGCCGTGATCGCGCCGGTGCCAGCGCCGAGCTCGACCAGTTCCTGCGCGCCGGACGCGGCTCGCGCCATGGCCTCGGCCAGGCGGCGCGACGATGGCAGGATCGCGCCGACCGTGCTGGGCCGGCACAACGCCATGATCATGAAGGCGGTGGAATCGATCATGTAAGGCGCGCAGCGTACCAGCCCCGCGCTCCGGCATGGAAAGCCGCTATCGTTGGCGCCCGCCCAGGCCCTTGCGCGCGACCTTGACCACGCTCCTCGAAGTCACCGACCTGCGGGTCACGCTGCAGACCGCGCGCGGCCCGGCCGACGCGCTTCGCGGCGTGAGCTTCTCGATGCAGCGCGGCGACGCCGTCGGGCTGATCGGCGAATCCGGCTGCGGCAAGAGCATCACCGCGCTGGCGCTGATGGGCCTGCTGCCCGAAGGGGCGCGGCTGTCCGGGTCGATCCGCTTCGGCGGCCAGGAACTGGTCGCGCTGGACGAGGACGCGATGTGCGCACTGCGCGGTGCACGCCTGGGCATGATCTTCCAGGAACCGATGACGGCGCTGAACCCGCTGCACACCATCGGCCGGCAGATCGCCGAGCCGCTGCGCCTGCACAAGGGCCTGGGCGCGGCGGCCGCCCGCGCCGAGGCGCTGCGCCTGCTGCAGCGCGTGCAGCTGCCGCAGGCCGACAAGCGGCTCGATGCGTATCCGCACCAGATGTCCGGCGGCCAACGCCAGCGCGTGGTCATCGCCATCGCGCTGGCCTGCGGCCCCGACCTGCTGATCGCCGACGAGCCCACCACTGCGCTGGACGTGACCATCCAGCGCGAGGTGCTGGACCTGATCGCCGAGCTGGTGGCCGAGGACGGCATGGGCCTGCTGCTGATCAGCCACGACCTGGGCGTGATGGCCGAGACCGTGCGCCACATGCTGGTGATGTACGGCGGCACGGTGGTCGAAGCCGGGCCCACCGAGGAAGTGTTCCGCCGGCTGGCCCACCCCTATACGCGCGGCCTGTTCGCGGCGCGGCCGCGGCTGGGCCTGGCGCGCGGCACACGGCTGGCCACCATCCCGGGACGGGTGCCCGAGCTGGCCGACCTGCCGCTCGGCTGCCCCTTCGCCGAACGCTGCAGCTGGGCGGCCGACGCCTGCCGGCACGCGCTGCCTGAGCCGCAGGCCGTCGGGCCGCGGCACCAGGCGCGCTGCATCCGCCTCGACGCGCTGCGCGCGCCGCTGCCATGAGCGCGGCCGCGCCGTTGCTCGAAGTGCTGGACCTGGCCAAGCACTACCGGCTGCCGCGCGAACGGCTGCTCTCGCCCGCGCCGCTGGTGCATGCGCTGCAGGGCCTGAGCTTCTCGCTCGGTGCCGGCCTCAGCCTGGGCGTGGTCGGCGAATCGGGCTCGGGCAAGTCGACGCTGGCGCGGCTGGTGATGGCGCTGGAGCCGCCCTCGGCCGGCCTGGTGCGGCTGGACGGCCAGGACCTGAACGCCCTGGCGCCGGCTGCGCTGCGCGCGGCGCGCGAGAAGCTGCAGATGGTCTTCCAGGATCCGTACGGCTCGCTCGACCCGCGCCGCACCATCGTGCAGACGGTGGCGGAGCCGCTGCGCGTGCTGCACGGCGCGACGCCGGCCGAGCAGCGCGAGCGCGCCGGCGAGGTGCTCGACGCCGTCGGCCTGCGCGCGACCGACCTGGGCAAGTACCCGCATGAATTCAGCGGCGGCCAGCGCCAGCGCATCGCCATCGCACGCGCGCTCATCACGCGGCCCAGCCTGATCGTCGCCGACGAGCCGGTCAGCGCGCTCGACGTGTCGGTGCAGGCCCAGGTGCTCAACCTGATGCAGGACCTGCAGGACCGCTTCGGGCTGGCGCTGCTGTTCATCAGCCACGACCTGGCGGTGGTCGACATGGTGTGCGACACCGTCATCGTGCTCTACCAGGGCCGCATCGTCGAGCGCGGCGCGCCGGTCACGCTGTTCCGGCGCGCCGGGCATCCGTACACCCGCGCCCTGCTCGACGCCGTGCCGCGCATGCAGCCG
>JBEIHU010000247.1:0-5640 GCA_040381175.1 Burkholderiaceae bacterium | reverse complement strand
TTCCAGCTCGCCGGCGCGCGCTGCGGCAATCGCCGCAGGCACGGCGAAGGTAATGCGGCAACCCGGGCAGGTTTCGAGCGGGCCGCGCACCGAGACGCTGGCGTCTTCCATCACGTGTAGCGCGGCTTGGGGGTCGTTGGCGTGCAGGTTGATGCGCGTGCCGTAGATGCGGTCCAGCAGATGGAAGCCGATGTCGGTCTGGCGCGCCACGTCCAGCGCTTCGTCGATCAGCGAGCGCGCCTCTTCGCGCTGTCCCTCGTGTAGCGCCACCTCGGCCAGGCGCTGCAGCGACAGCGCCTCACCCACCGGGCCGCCGATGGCGCGGTGCAGCCGGGCGCTTTCACGTAGGTGCTCGCGCGCGGCGACCAAGTTGCCGTTTAGCCATTCCGCCTCGCCACGCAGCGTGACGCCGAACGCGTGGCCGCGCGCCGCGCCCAGCCGCTGTGCTTCAGTGGACAGCGACTGCGCGAAGGCGATGACCTCGGCATACGGCTTGGCGCCGTAGAGAAAGCGTTGCGTGATGCACAGGTGGCCGTCAAACACGCGCAGCGCCAGGTGCGGCACGTGGCTGGTCTCTTGCAAGTCGGACCAGACGCTGCGGTGCAGCTCGCCGCGCGCATGGGCTGCTGCGGCCTGCGCCCATGAGGCGATGACCAGCGAGGTCGTGTCGCCCGACTGCAGCGCCAGTTGCCGCGCCACGGCCGCCTTGGCGGTGCCGGTGGCGGGGTCGGCCGCGCCCAGCGCGGCCGCACCGCTCCAGGCCAATGCCTCAGCCAGGCGGCCGTCCACGCTAGTGGGCTTCAGACCCGCAAGCACCAGCAGCGCGCCCTTGGGGTCGCCCAGCTTCACCTGCGCCAGGCCGGCCTTGGCACGCAGGTTGTGGCTTTCGGGTTCGCCCGCGGCATCGGCTGCCGCGTGGTAGGCGGCCAGGGCGGCGGGCTCGCCCATGGCGTCCAGCGCCTCAGCGCGCAGCCGCAGTGCCTCCACGTGCTGGGGCTGGAAACCGAGCAACGGGTCCAGGTGCTGCAGCGCGTCGCTGAAGGCGGCCAAGCGCATGGCCTCGCGGGCAGCGGCCAGCAGCCAGGGCATGGCGTCGCGCGGGTGGCCAGCTTGCAGCCAGTGGCGGGCAATGCCGGCCGGCGGCTGGTCCAGCTCAGCCAGGCGGATGGCGATGGCGCGGTGCATCTTCAGCCGCCGGTGCGGCGGCACCTGCTCGATCAGCGCCTGGCGCACCAGATCGTGGCGGAAGCGGTAGTGGCTTGCTGCCGGCAGCAGCACGCCGGCGGCCAGGGCTGCATCCAGCGCGGCCAGGCTGGGCACCTGCGCCTCGACTGCCAGGGCCTCGACGGTGGCGACATCGAACTCGTCGTTGCCCAGCGCCAGCCACCTCAGCAGCGCCAGCGCGCTGTCAGGCACGTCGCACAGCCGCTCGGTGATGGCCTCTGCTGCATTGGCCGGCAGTCGGGCATTGCTGCCAGCGCTGGCGCAGCGCGCCAGCTCGATGGCGGCAAACGCGTTGCCTTCGGCGGCGCGCACGATGCTTGAAAGCACGTCGTCGGCGAGCACCGCAGGCGCGGCGCGCGCCACCAGGCGGCGGGCCTCGTCATCGGGCAGCGGCTCCACGTCGAGCACCTGCACCACGCCCGAACGCTGCAGCCGGCCCAGCGCGCGGGCCAGCGCGGTGCCGGCCACCGGCGCCCGCGTGACGAGCAGCAGGAACAGCCCGGCGCCCGAGGCCGCCAGCTGCGTCAGCACGTCGACATCGGCGTCGTCGGCGAGGTGCACGTCGTCAACGTGCAGCAGCACCTCTTGGCCTGGCGCCGAAGCCAGCATCAGCCGGTGTACCGCCCCCACCACCTGGTGCCTGCCCAGCGGGCCCGGCAGCGCGTCAGCCGGCGCCGCCTGCGGGCTGAGCAGCGCCAGCACCGCGCGGGCCTGAGCGCCGATGCGGTCGAGCACGCCGCGGTCGGCGCTGATCAGCTGCTCGGCCAGCGAGGCCATCACGGCATAAGCGCGACCGGTCTGCGAGGCATCGACGCGCCGCACGGCCCAGCCGCGCGCCTTGGCCTGCACGCCGATCTCGCGGGCCAGGGCGCTCTTGCCGACGCCGGCCGGCCCGCGCAGCACCACGCCACCGGGCCGCTGTGCCGCTGGCAGGCCGAGCCAGGCGGCCACCTGCGCGCAGGCCTCGGCGCGGCCGACGAAGGCCGGCCCGGCGGCCTGCAGGCCCGCAATGCAGCGCTCGTACAGCGCTTCGGTCTGCGCGTCGGGTGCCACGCCCAGGCTCTGCTGCAAAGCCTCGCGCACCTGGGCATACCAACGCAGGGCGGCGGCGCGGTTGCCGGCGGCCAGTTCGCGCTGCATCAAGGCACGATGGGCAGGCTCGTCTTCGGGGGCCAGTTGCGCAAGCCGCTCCCACTGGCCGCTGGCGCGCAGCAGCTGCAGGTGGCGCTCGTGCAGGCGCTCGCGTGCGGCCTCGGCCCAGGGCTCGAAGCGCGCGCCGGGTAGCAGGTCACCGCCGTAGCTGGCGGCGGCTTCGGCACAGTCGGCGGGGTCGCCCTTGGCCAGGGCGGCATCTGCGCGCTGGTCGAACAGCTGCGCGTCCACTGTCAGCGGGCGCTCGGGCCACAGCAGCACCTCGCCGGCCTGCAGCACGATGCCGTCGTGCCTGCCCAGCGCCTGCCGCGCATGGTGAGCAGCCTTGCGCAGGTTGGCAGCGCCGGCCTCGGCGTCCAGTTGCGGCCACAGCGCGTCGATGACCTCGTCGCGCGTCAGGCGATGCCTGACCTGCAGGCCCAGCAACTGCACCAACTGCGTGGCGCGCAGGCTGGGCCAGCGCTCGCCTGGCACTTCGACGCTGTCGACAGCCACTGCAAAGCGGCCCAGAAGGAAGACCTCCAGGCGGGTGAGGGAACCTGACGGCACGGCGGGTGGGTGAATGTCCATGGCGCCAAGTGTGGGGCGGCCGACAAGCCGCCACAAGCCTTGTTGGGGCCGGGAACGATCCAGGAACGCCCGCCCGGCAATCTTCACCCCAGCCGCCAAATCGGCTGCAGTGCAGCCGTGATGACGGTCAGCTTTCCATCCCGACCTTTCATCCTCACCCTTCTTTCATCTATCCAGGAGTGCTCATGACGCCCCACCAGCTGAACTTGTCCGTGTCCGCGCCCGACGCCACGCCCGCCATCCTGACCCTGCCGCAACCGCTGACGGCACGGGCCCTGCCCGCCTTAGAGAAGGCGATCGTCGCGAACCTGGGCATGCTGCGCCGCGACCTGTGCAGTGCCGACAACGCGGCAGATCAGGCCGTTGACCCCGCTCTTGGTCAGGACGCTGGCGAACTGGAGTACAGGTCGTGGATGCCGGACGCGGGCGCGCTGGAGTACGCCTCGTGGACAGCACAGTTGCTGATCTCGCGGCGGTGAAGTCCGCGCTGTACCTGCGAGTGGCCGAGCAAGGCGCGGGCGTGGTCGAAGCCGGCAAAGTCAGCGAAGTCGTGAGCCTGATCCGCTCAATGAACCACCCGCCGCCACCCGGTTGAGGCCGCATGAGACCGGGAACGATTCAAGAACGCGGGCGGCCTAGCCTGCCCATCCGCAGGTCCGATGGTGGACCTGCATCACACCACCAGGAGAAAGACGACATGAGCCAGACCACCACCCTCTACGAACGCCTGGGCCGCCGCGAAGGCATCACTCGCATCACGGCCGACCTGATGAAGAACCACCTTGCCAACCCGCTGGTGAATGCGCGCTACATGAACAGCGAAGACCTCGCGCGCGTGGAACGCCGGGCCGTCGAGTTCTTCTGCGCCGGCACCGGCGGGCCGGAGACCTACACCGGCCAGGACATGGTAGCCACGCACAAGGGCATGAACATCAACGAACAGGAGTTCATGACCGTCATCGACGACGCCATGGACGCGCTGCAGAAGAACGGCATCGAGGAGGCTACGCGCAACGAGGTGCTGGCGGTGCTGTGGTCGATGCGGCGCGAGGTGCTGCGGGTGTGAACCTGCGGGGGGTTCGCCCCCTCGGCCTGCGCCTTACAACCCACTGCGCGAGAACACCCCATGTCCGTTGTCACTCCGCTCGATGATCTGCAAACCCGCTTGCCCGAGCTGGCCGCTGAAGCCCGCTCACGCGGCGCCGAGTTCGAGGCCGCGCGCCGCATCGCCCCTGACTTTGCGCACAAGCTCAAGCAAGCCGGCGTGGCACGCATGCTGGTGCCGCAGGCGTCGGGCGGCCTGGGCTGCTCACTGCCCGATTGGCTTGAAGTGATGATGCAGCTGGCCGAGACCGATGCATCGACGGCCTGGGTCAGCGCCCACGCCGGCATCTGCTCGGGCCTGATCTGCGCCTCGGCCGATGCGCGTTTGCGCGACGAACTGTTTGCAGACCCTATGTCCTGCGTGTCGTGGAGCAACCTGCCGCGCGTGAAGGTGCAGGAGCTCAGCGACGGCCTGCAGATCAGCGGCAACTGGGCCTTCGAGTCGGGCTGCACCATGGCCAGCCATGTGGGTGGCATGGTGTTTTTGCCGCCGCTGCAGACAGGGGGCCCGCTGCGGCAGGTGGTGGCCCTGGTGCCGGTGGAGCAGGCCACCATCGTCGACACCTGGGACCCGGTCGGGCTGGGCGGCACAGGCAGCCATGATGTGCGCCTGGACGATGTGTTCGTGCCGCGCTACCGCACCTTCACCTGGCCGGCCGCGGCGCCGGCTTCCGACGCGGCTTACCCGGCCAGCATCTTCGTGCCGGGCATCTGGTTCATCTCCAATGGCCCCGCAGCCACCCACCTGGGCCTGGCGCGGCGCGCGCTGGACGAGGCCCGCCTGGAGATGCGCGGCAAGCTCGAGCGCTACTCGCAGCAACCGCTGCTGCAGCACCCTTCCACGCAACGCAGCCTGGAAGCGGCTGAAGGCCTGTGGTGGGCCTGCCGCGCCGGCCTGCGCGAAGCGCTACGCTCGGCGTGGGACAGCGCACTGCGCGGCGAACCCTTGTCGGCCGAGCTGCGCGTGAACGCCCGCGTAGCGGCGGTCACGGCGGTGCATCGCTCGGCCGAGGTGGTGCGCATGGCCTACGACGCCGCGGGCGCCAGCGCCGTGCGCCGCTCTGGTGTGCTCCAGCGGCTGCTGCGTGAAGCGAGCTGCCTCACCCACCACATCTCGGTCAACCTGGCTTCGTACGAGCAGACCGGGCCTGTCCGCTCGGGCGTCGATGAGCTGAGCCTGCTGGTGTAGGCGGAGTGGACAAGCGTCAAGCCGCCAGTGGACTCAACGCCCAATGGCAGAGGCCGCAGAAACGCCACTTGTGGCGCTGCGCTGGCGCAGGGATCTTCTCGATGACTGGGCTCTGCAGATGCGCGCCAATCGCATTCTCCCGGCCGTAAGCTGCCGGTCGCGACCGACTCCTGATGGCCGGCTGCGCGTGCCCAGCTCGTCGATTTCGTCGCCGCATTGCCGACCACCAGCGTGCATCAGCTACGACTGCTATAGAGCAGGCAAATCGAAAAGGCGTATGACACTTGTCAGTCTGCAGCTGCCCTCCGATGCGCAGGCCTCAGCCGCTTCTGCCTTCGGCCATGCCCCGGCCCTGGGGTGCTGCTCGACGCAGCCGCCGACCGGGCGTCCATGACCTGGGA
>JBEIHU010000246.1:0-5676 GCA_040381175.1 Burkholderiaceae bacterium | reverse complement strand
CTGCTGCACCTGCTGGGCGGGCTGGACGCGCCGACGTCGGGCCGGGTGCTGCTGATGGGCCGCGACTTCGGCACGATGGGGCCGGCCGCGCAGGGTGACTGGCGCAACCAGCAACTTGGCTTCGTCTACCAGTTCCACCACCTGCTGCCGGAATTCAGCGCGCTGGACAACGTGGCCATGCCGCTGCGCATCCGCCGGCAGCCGCGCGAGCAGGCGCGCGCCCATGCCGCCGAGGTGCTGGCGCAGGTAGGCCTGGCCGAGCGCACGGCGCACCATCCGGCACAGTTGTCCGGCGGCGAGCGCCAGCGCGTGGCGCTGGCCCGGGCGCTGGCCGGCGGCCCGAGCTGCGTGCTGGCCGACGAACCCACCGGCAACCTGGACGGCGAGACCGCCGACAAGGTGTTCCGACTGATGCTGCAGATGGCGCGCGAGCGCGGGACCGCCTTCGTGCTGGTGACGCACGACCGCGAGCTGGCGGCACGCTGCGACCGCACGCTGCTGCTGGCCGGTGGGCAGATCGGCCCGGCCTGAGCAAGGCCCTTCGGCGCGGCGCCTGGCGCCGGCTTCCTACAATCGCAGGGTGAACCTGCTGAACGCCGATCTGCACTGCCATAGCGTCGTCTCCGACGGCACGCTGCAACCCGAAGCGTTGGCCAGGCGCGCGCATGCCAACGGCGTCGAACTGTGGGCGCTGACCGACCATGACGAGGTCGACGGTCAACAGCGTGCCGCCACGGCGGCGCAGGCCCTGGGCCTGGATTACCTGAGCGGCTGCGAGATCTCGGTCAGCTTCGCCGGCGTCACCGTGCACATCGTCGGCCTGGGTTTCGATGCCGGTGATGCTGCGCTGCGCGCCGGGCTGGCCGCCACGCGCGGCGGTCGCGACGTGCGCGCCCGCGAGATGTCCGACGCGCTGGCCAAGGTGGGCATACGTAATGCCTTCGAAGGCGCGCTCAAGCATGCCGGAAACCCGGCGCTGATCGCGCGCACGCACTTCGCGCGCCACCTGGTCGAAACCGGGGTGTGCAGCGACACGAACGAGGTGTTCCGCAACTACCTCACCGAAGGCAAGCCGGGCTACGTGCCGCACCGCTGGGCGGCGCTGGGCGATGCGGTGCGGTGGATCACGGGCGCCGGCGGCATGGCGGTCATCGCCCACCCGGGCCGCTACCGCTTCACGCCCACCGAGGAATACGCGCTGTTCAGCGAGTTCGTCGCTCACGGCGGCCGCGGCGTGGAGGTGGTCACCGGCAGCCACACCACGGCCGACTATGTCAGGTACGCCGACATGGCCCAGGAGTTCGGTCTGCTCGCATCGCGCGGAAGCGACTTCCACTCGCCGGACGAGAGCCATACCGACCTGGGCGCCCTGCCCGACCTGCCCGGCCAGCTGACGCCCGTGTGGTCAGCGCTGCAGGACCGCATCCAGCGGGCCTGAACCGGGCCCCGCCGCATGTCGCAGTACTTCGAGGTCCACCCCGACAACCCGCAGCTGCGGCTGCTGAAGCAGGCGGCGCAGATCCTGCTGCAGGGCGGTATTGCCGCAGTGCCCACCGACTCGAGCTACGCACTGGTCTGCAGGCTGGACGACAAGGCCGCCGCGCAGGAGCTGCGCCGGCTGCGCCAGGTGGACGACAAGCACCACCTGACGCTGCTGTGCCGCGACCTGAGCGAACTGGCCAGCTATGCGCGGGTGGACAACCAGCAGTACCGGCTGCTGAAGCTGGGCACGCCCGGGCCCTACACCTTCATCCTCGAGGCGACGAAGGAAGTACCGCGCCGCCTGAGCCACCCGTCGCGCCGCACCATCGGCCTGCGCGTGCCCGACCACCGTGTCACGCAGGCGCTGCTGGAGGTGCTGGGCCAGCCGCTGCTGGGCACCACGCTGATCCTGCCCGGTGACGATGAGCCGATGAACGACCCGCAGCGGATCCGCGAGCATTTCCAGAAGACGCTGCAGGCTGTGATCGACGCCGGCGCCTGCCCGATGCAGCCCACCACGGTGATCGACCTGGAAGGCGGCCTGCCGACCGTGCTGCGCATCGGCCGCGGTGAGCTGGCGCGGCTGGGCTTGAGCCCGCACTGAACCCGCGGCGAGGCCGCGCGCGGCAGCCTCGGCTCAGGACGGCGGTGCGCTGCGGTCCAGGGCCTCGAGCACGCGCTGCGCATCGAAGCCCACCTGCGCCTGGCCGCGCACCAGCAGCACTGGCGTGCCCGGGGCGCGCGTGGCCTCGAAACGGGCGGAGCAGGCCGCGTCCTTCTCGATGAAGCACTCGCTGAAGGCCACCTGGTGCTGCTGCAGCCACTGCCGCGCGACGGTGCAGACGGCACAGGTGCTCGACGACAGCATCTGGATGTCGCCCGGGCCGGCCAGCGCCGCCATCTTCTCGCCCAGACGCGCCTGGCTGTGGCCTGCCCACCATTGCGAGGCCGCGCTGACGGCCACCACCAGCACGACCAGGCCGAGGATGGAACGCAGGTTCGTGCGCATCGTGCAGCCCTCAAACTGCCGCAGTGACCACCATCTCCACCTTCCACTGCGGCCTGGCCAGCTGCGCCAGCACGGTGGCGCGCGGCGGCGCCTGGCCGGCCGGAAGCCAGGCCTCCCAGACCTCGTTCATGGCAGCAAAGTCGGCCAGGTCGCTGAGGAAGATCTGGCACATCAGGATGCGCGACTTGTCGCTGCCGGCCCGCGCCAGCAGGCTGTCGATGGCGGCCAGCACCTGCTGCGTCTGGCCCCGGATGTCCTGCGTAGCGTCGCCGGCCACCTGGCCGGCCAGATAGCACACCCCGTGGTGCACCGCCATTTCGGACAGGCGCGTGCCGACATCGAAGCGTTGAAGCGTCATTTTTGACCTTTCTTGTGGCTGTGTCGATGACCGTGCGAATGCGCATGGCCCGGATGCTGGTTGACGGGATGCCTGGGGGTCTGCCCGTGGCTGAGCTCGGGCTTGGCCCCCAGGCGCGATTCGGTGCCGGCGAACAGCTTGCGCATGTTCGGCTGGTGGCGCCAAAGCAGCAGCAGGCTCATCGCGCAGACTGCCAGCAGCACCGGCGAGATGCCCCAGATCAGAAGCGGGTAGAAAGGGGCGAAGAGCGCGGCGACGATCGACGCCAGCGACGAATAGCGGAAGAACACGGCAATGATTACCCAGGTGAGAAGCGTCGCCAGTCCGAGCCAGGGGTTCAGCGCCAGCAGCACGCCGGCCGCGGTGGCCACGCCCTTGCCGCCCTTGAAGCCGAAGAACACCGGCCACAGGTGGCCCAAAAAGGCCGCCAGCCCGACCAGGGCCACGGCCAGCGGGCCCAGGCCCCAGGCCGGCCCGTAGACCAGCGCAAGCATCACCGGCACGTAGCCCTTGAGCGCGTCGAAGGCCAGCGTCAGCACCGCGGCCAGGCGGTTGCCGGAGCGCAGCACGTTGGTGGCTCCCGGGTTGCCCGAGCCATAGTGGCGCGGGTCCTGCAGCCCCAAGCCGCGGCTGATGATGATGGCAAAGGACAGCGACCCGACCAGGTAGGCCGCCAGCACCGCGATCACGCTTCCCAGACTTTGCATAACGGCAGTTTAGCCGCGGCTACAGGGCGCAATCCACCGCGCGGACACCGAGCAGGCTGCTCAGCAGCGCCGGTTCGATGCCCACCAGGAAGCCGCGGCGCCCGCCGTTGATCCAGATGCGCGGCAGCGCCAGCACACTGGCCTGCACGCACACCGGCATGGCCTTCTTCGTGCCGAAGGGCGAAGTGCCGCCGACCAGGTAGCCGCTGTGGCGCTGCGCCGCCTCGACGCTGCAAGGCTCCACGCTCTTGACGCCCAGCGCACGCGCCAGGTTCTTGGTGCTGACCTGGCGGTCGCCATGCATCAGCACGATCAGCGGCTGCGCCTTGTCGTCCTGCATCACCAGCGTCTTGACCACCGCATGTTCGTCCACGCCGAGCTGGCGAGCCGATTCGGCCGTGCCGCCGTGTTCCACGTAGTCGTAGGGGTGCTCGCTGAACGGCACGCCGTGCCGGCGCAGCCACATCGTGGCAGGCGTCTCGCTGACGTGGCGCCCCTTCTTTGCCATCACCGCCTATTGAGCGGGGTCGCGCATCTCCCAGCGGATGCGGTCGATCGCCGCCAGCAGCTCGGGAGACAGCTCGGTGTTCCAGGCGTCGATGTCCTCGTCCAGCTGCGTCTGGGTGGTGATGCCGATGAGGGTGCTGGCGACGCGCCAGCTGCGGTAGCAAAAGGCCAGCGCCAGCTGCGTGGGCGTGAGTCCGTGTTCGCGCGCCAGTGCGTTGTAGCGGCGCGCCGCAGCCAGCGCCTCGGGCCGGCCCCAGCGCTGCTTTTGCATGCTGGAAAAGATCGCCAGCCGGCCCGGATGCGCCGGATCGTCCAGCCCGGCGGCGTCGTACTTGCCGGTGAGCAGCCCGAAGGCCAGCGGCGAATAGGCCAACAGCGACACCTGGCAGCGGTGCATGGCCTCGTCCAGGCCGTTGTCCAGCGAGCGGTTGAGCAGGTTGTACGCGTTCTGCACGCTGGCGATGCGCGGCAGCCCGGCGGCGTCGGCCAGGCGCACGAACTCGGCCACGCCCCAGGGGGTCTCGTTGCTGACGCCCACGTGTCGAACCTTACCCTGGCGCACCAGCCGCTGCAGGCCCCGCAGCTGCTCGTCGATCGTGCTGACGGGCCGGTCGTTCTGAGGGTCGAAGTACAGGTTGCCGAACATCGGCACGTGGCGCGTCGGCCAATGCAGCTGGTACAGGTCGATGACGTCGGTGTGCAGCCGCTTCAGGCTGCCTTCGCAGGAGGCGACGATGTCCTCGGCGCTGACATCGGCGCTGCCGCTGCGCAGCCACTGGTAGCCGCGCACCGGGCCGGCCGCCTTGGTGGCCAGCACGATGCGCGAACGCACACCGGGGCGCTGGCGCAGCCAGCTGCCGATGATGCGCTCGGTGTCGCCGTAGCGAGCCGCACTGGGCGGGACCGGGTACATCTCGGCCGTGTCGATGAGGTTGACGCCCCGCTGCAAGGCATGGTCGAGCAGCCGGTGCGCCGCGCCCTCGTCGACCTGGGATTCGCCGAAGGTCATGGTGCCCAGGCCGATGGGGCTGACATGCAGGCCGCTTTGGCCGAGGGGAACGGGTTTCATGGTCGAGTATGCGCAGCGGCAAGCAAGGTCCGTCAGTGTGCCGCAGTTGCCGCCGACCTGGCCCGTGACCTCCAGGTCGGGGAAAATGCCGGATCCAGGCGTCTCGCACCCATACCATGCCCCGCCCTGCCAGGACCGACGCTGACCGCCCGCAGCACGCCGCTCGCGCGAGCCAGCAGCAGGCCGCGCCCGCAAATGTCCGCAGCCGCTAGCCACGCCACGGCCCCCGTCTGGGCAGCCGGTCGACGGCACGCGAGCCGGCGCTGGATTCTGGCGCTGGTCGCGGTGGCGATCCTGCACCTGCTGCTGCTGCTGATGCTGCAGCGGGCGCTGCGGATGCCTGCACCGCAGGCGCCGGCGGCACAGGCGCCATTGGTGATGGTGTGGCTGCGGCCGCCGGCGCCGGCCGGCGTGCAGGCAGCCGAAGCGCCGGCGCCACCGCTGCCGATGCGCCGCGCCCAGCCGGCCGCTCCGGCCCGCGCCGCCGAGCCCGCGGCCCCGGTCGAGCGGACGAGCATACGGCTGAACTCCAGTCACTAAGGCG